>NZ_JBTNDV010000032.1:0-1036 GCF_054510815.1 Arthrobacter glycogeni | reverse complement strand
GATCGCCGCGCATGCGGTGGAGTATCAGAATGTGGCGGTGGTCGGTGAGTCCGATCAGCGGTTGAACCTTGCCGGTACTAACAGCGAAACCGCTGACAGGGATCCGGCGGGCGGGGATCCGGTGAATGGTGGATTGGTGAATGGTGGATTGGTGAACGGCGGGCCGGTGGGTGGGGCTTTGAATCGGACGGGGTGTCGGGATAATGCTGAGTATCTGCGGAATACGTTGCGGGTCAGTAAGAGTGAGGCGAAGCGGAGGATCCGCTGATCGGCTCAGGTGTTACCGTCGGTGCAACTCAATGGTCAGCCGGTCGCACCCAGGTTAGGGCATCTGGGGGCGGCGGTCGCCCGATCAGCGGTAAGTAGCCTGGCGGCCACGTTGATCAGTGCGGCCCTGGATCGGGTGCGACCTGTGGCGTCGGCTGAGCAGGTGGAGACGATGGAAGCGAATCTGACCCGTCAGGCGGCGGAGTCGGATGTGGATGTGCTCCGGGCGGTGATCAGGCGGTGGGAGGACACACTGGATCCTGATGGTCAGGAGCCATCCGAGGAAGCCCTTCGGGCCCGGCAGGGAGTTTTCCTGCGAGGCAAGCGCCATGGGCTGCGGTTTATCGAGATTCTTGCCACCGATGAGCAGTTCGAGGATTTGGTGACGGTAATGTACTCGGCCACCAATCCACGGGCCCGGGCCGGACTCTCAGCATCCGAAGCCGAAAACCTCGGAGACGCCCACCAGCCCGCCGTGGTGACCGCCCAGAACACATCCACTACCCAGACCACATCCACTACCCCGGTCACGTCCACTGCCTGGGGGGCTTCGCCTGGCCAGGCGAATTCGGTGATTGAGGTGCCAGTCGCCGATTCGGGTGGTGATTTTGATCGGTCGACGTGGGCTCAGCAGTTACTCGATGGCCTGGTCGGGGCGTGCCGGATCGCTTTGTCCACCAATGAGCTGCCGGCTGCCGGCGGTTTGAGGCCCCAGGTGTTGGTCACGATCGATTACAAGGAGTTGGTCGCCGATGTGGGTCGGGCCGGC
>NZ_JBTNDV010000031.1:0-1087 GCF_054510815.1 Arthrobacter glycogeni | reverse complement strand
GGTCCCAGGCGTCCTCGAAGGCCCGGACGGTGTTCGGGTTTTTCTTCCCTAGCTCCGAGGCCGCGAATTCCTCCAACGCTGCCCGCGCCGCGGGCTCGTTCGGGGCCTGATAAACGGCTTTGAGAGCAGCCGCGACGGCTTTACGCTGCCCGTAGGACACGAACCGCATCGAAGCCCTGATCAGGTGGACCACGCAGGTCTGCACGAGCGAATCGGGCCAGGTCGCTTCGATCGCCTCGGGGAACCCGGTGAGCCCATCGCAGCACACGATCAGCACGTCCTTCACACCCCGGTTGGCCAGCTCGGCGCAGACACCGGCCCAGAACTTCGCACCCTCGGTGGCTTGGACCCAGATGCCCAGGACGTGCTTGATTCCTTCCATATCGACCCCGACGGCTATGTGGGCGGCTTTGTTGCGTACGTGCGCTCCGTCGCGGACCTTGACCACAATCGCGTCGAGGTAGATGACCGGGTAGAAGGCCTCCAGCGGCCGGCGCTGCCAGGCGGTAACCTCCTCGAGGACTTCATCGGTGATTTTCGAGATCGTTTCGCGGCTGATTTCCGTGCCGATCGTGGACACGAGGTGATGTTCGATATCACGCACCGTCATCCCACCGGCATAAAGGCTCACGATCATCTCGTCCAGCCCGCCCAGGCGCCTGGAGCCCTTCGGAACCAGGGACGGGGTGAACGTGCCGTCCCGATCCCGCGGAATGGCCAATTCAACGTCCCCGACCGCGGTCCCCACGGTCTTCGGAAAGGCACCATTGCGTGAGTTCGGAAACAACCCCGCGTCCGGGTCACCCTTGTCATACCCCAGATGATCACCAAGCTCGGCCTGCAGACCCCGTTCCAGACCCGCCTTGATCAGCCGCTGAATCAGACCGTCTTTGCCTTCGAGCTCGACCTGCCCGGCATCAATCATGGAATACAACTCATTCAGGGCACCCGAGGCCTCCAACGCCTCCACACCCTCACGCTGTGAACGTCTGCGCTCCTCACGAGCTTCCTTATCAATCATGGACATCAGTATCACGGCTTCCTACTAAGGATCACCCTGCCCTTACACAAACAATTTGACACCCTC
>NZ_JBTNDV010000030.1:0-1253 GCF_054510815.1 Arthrobacter glycogeni | reverse complement strand
TTGGGTCCCCGGGTAGGAGTCCAGTGTTTATGTGAGTTTCGCATCCGATAATGGGTGCAGGAGGAAATTCACTTTTATGGCACGTAGACATACCCCTGATCAGGTCATCGCGAAGGTCCGTCAGGGCCAGAAGATGCTCAACGATGGACGGCCGATGATTGAGGTCGTGAAGGAACTGCAGGTCACCGAGGCGACCTGGTACCGGTGGGTGAACCAATACGGTTCCGAGCACAACGCCGGCCAGACCAAAGCCGTACGGGACCTCGAGAAAGAGAACGCCCGGCTGAAGAAGCTGGTCGCGGAGAAGGAATTGACCATCGACATTCTCAATGAGGTGGCGCGGGGAAAATTCTGAGCCCGGAACCTCGGCGGCGTGCGGTGCGCATGGCGCAGGAGAAGTTCGGGGCGTCCGAAAGATTCGCCTGCCGCGTGCTGGGGCAGAACCGTTCCGCCCTGCGGAAGGCACGGCCGGTGGCCAGCTTCGAAGACCACCGGCTGCGGGCCGATCTGAGGGCTATTGCGGGGAAGCACCCGGCGTGGGGGTGGCGGAAGGCACGCTGGCACCTACTCAGCCAGCCAGCCTGGGCTGGGGTGGCATTGAATGCGAAGCGGGTGCGCAGGCTTTGGCGCCTCGAGGGACTCACCTGCAAACCCAAGGCTCGGAAGAAACGCCGCACCGGCCCAGGGGCTGGTGAGCAGAAACGGCTAAGCGCTCAGTATCCGATGCATGTGGTCAGCTTCGACTTCCAATCCGATGTGACCTCCTGCGGCCGGCATGTCCGGTTTTTCAACGTGATCGATGAATACACCCGCACCGCCCTGGCCATCATCCCGAGACGGTCTTTCACCGCCACGGACGTGGTCGCCGTGCTCGAGGACATCATCGCCGAAACCGGTGTCGTGCCGGCGTATGTCCGTTCCGATAACGGGCCGGAATTCACGGCCGCGGCACTGATCAGCTGGTGCCGAACCGCCGGTGTGGAGACCGCGTTCATCGACCCGGGGTCGCCGTGGCAGAACGGGTACGCCGAGTCATTCAACGCCCAATTCAGAAGGGAACAACTCACCGGAGAAATCATCGACACCCTAGCCGAAGCAAAGTACCTGGCCGATGAATGGAAACAGATCTACAATCATGAACGGCCCCACGGATCCCTCGACGGAATGACACCGTCCGCGTACTGGAAAAACTGGACCGCAGGAAACCAACTAGCTATCGCATAGCCACTGGACTGCTAACGGGGGCCCAACCA
>NZ_JBTNDV010000003.1:0-312615 GCF_054510815.1 Arthrobacter glycogeni | reverse complement strand
GAGGATCCTCACCCACCCCTTCACGGGGGCCAGGTTGGGTGCTGATGCGACCACGTACCGGGTCCCCAAAGACCTCCAAGATGCTGTGAGAGTCAGAGACGGGACCTGTCGGCATCCGGGGTGTAATCGGTTGGCGGTGTTCTGCGAACTCGACCACACGATCCCCTGGTCCCGGGGCGGGACGACCAGTTACTCAAATCTTGCAGCGCTCTGTAAACGTCACCACATGTTCAAAACGGAGGGTTTCTGGCATTACACCCAACCTGAACCCGGGACGATCATCGCGATCTCCCCCGCCGGGGAAACCTACACCACCAAACCCAACCCACCACCAACACCGCGACCAGAAACCCCACCACCGTTCTAGGGTGAAGCCCCTCCGTTCGCTTCAATACCACCGCTGCGTGGGGATCTCTCGGTTGGCGGTTGTCTAACGGATGCTGACCTCTCGATGATCACAGCTGCCACCGACACGGAGTTTAACTGGCCACCCGGTAGGGGGGAGCGTGCCCCTTTTGCCCCCTCCAGACAGCCTTTTACCTGTCGCTCTTGCGCCTGTGTCAGATGAAGTAATAGTCCGCCATCAGGGGATGGGCTGCCAGGTTCGCTACTTCGTTGGAGGGTTTTGCTCGGTGGGATGCGGGCCGCTGACCGAGCGGATGATCTCCGCGTAACGGTAGAAGGATGCACGCGGCACCCGCTCCAGTGTCGCGGGTTCCAATCGCACCAGACCAAACTTCTTCGTATACCCCTCCTGCCATTCCCAGTTGTCCATCAGGGTCCAGTGGAAATAGCCGCGCACGTCAATGCCGGCGGCCACTGCTTCACCGATCGCCGCGAGATGCTTCTCGAGGAACTCGATCCGCCGGGTGTCCTGCAGACCGCCGTTCCGGCCAGCCGACCCGCCCTGCGGTTCGTCGTCGTACGCGCAGCCGTTCTCTGTGACGTACACCGGGGGTAGATGGGGATACGAAGCCTTGAGCTGCTTCAAAATTGTGGGTAGACCGGCAGGCAGGACGGGCCAGCCGAAGTCGGTGACCGGGACGCCGTCGTACGGCTTCGGAGCAAAAGGCACCGGGTAAAACGGGGGAGCCGCCCCGACCTTGGTGGGGAAATAATAGTTGACGCCGTAGAAGTCCAGCGGTGCTGAGATGATTTCCATGTCGCCGTCCTGGATTACCTCGAAGGAGATCCCGTCCACCTCCTCCAGTTCGGGCGGATATCTGCCGGCGAGGACCGGGCCGGCGAACTGGCCGTTGTGATAATGGTCGTAGAGCACCGCAAGACGCGCATCCTTGTCGGAGTCTGTGGCAGGTTCCACCGGGGAATGGTTATTGACGATTCCCACTGGGGTGGAGAGGGTCTCGCGCAGAATCCGCACCGCGTGACCGTGCGCCAACAGTAGATGGTGAGCGACGACGAAGGCACTGCCCAGCAGCATCAGACCCGGTGCGGCGTGTCCGATCGCATGCCCGACGCCGGCATGCACCACCGGCTCATTCAGGGTCATCCAGGCAGCAACCTTGGTGCCGAACTCGTCGCGAAGGATCCGGGTGTAGTCGGCGAAGGCGCCAACCGTGTCACGGTTCTGCCAGCCGCCGGCATCCTGTAGCGCAAGGGGCAAGTCCCAGTGGTAGATGGTGACCCAGGGCTGAATGCCGCGCTCCAGCAAGGCATCGAGCAGTCGATGGTAGAAGGCAACGCCCTCCGGGTTGGCCGGTCCGCGACCCATCGGCTGGATCCGCGGCCAGGCGATCGACATCCGGTACACCTGCCCGCCCAATTGCTGGAGCAGGTCGAAGTCCTCGGCATACCGATGATAATGATCGCAGGCGATCGCAGCGCTCGACGCATCAAGGATGTTCGTGTGGGTCCTCGCGTAAGCGTCCCAGATACTCTCGCCGCGCCCGCCCTGGTGGATCCCGCCCTCAATCTGCGCGGCAGCGGTGGAGGTTCCCAAGACAAACCCGGGCGGTAAACCAAACTCATTCATCTATTTCACCCGTTCTAACGCTCGGACTGATTCCTTTACCTAAAACCCCTAAACACGTTTGGTCAATGGCATCGGCCTGCGATGTCGGCGATTGCTGCGGTCAGTGAGGCGTGCGGGTAGTGTGCTGACTATGCGGATCAAACCCACCCCCGACCCGTCCGGGGCGCAGGCAGCTGGTCCAATAGACGGCCTGAACGGTGCGCCACACGCCCGGTTCGCCAACCCCGCACAGCATAGCCCGGCAGGACCCCTCAGGCCGGGGTGGGGACTCTGGCAGGCGGCAACCGGTCTGGTGCTGGTACTGGCGTTACCCCTGGGGGCTACGCTGGCCCTCTCCTCGGTCCTCCCGTTCGGGCCTGAGCTGGTCTTCGTGTCATTGTGCTTCACCTGGATCGCCCTTCTGGGGACCAGCATTCTCGCATCGCGGGTGTGGGGCTTCGGATCGCTGGCCAGTGACTTCGGGCTGCGGTTCAAGTGGATCGACCTGGCGATCGGGGTTGGCGTGGGCATCGCGGCGCGCATCATCCTGGCACTCGTACAGGTGATCATCACCCTGCTCTGGCCACTCGGTGAAGGTGAAGTTCTGCAAGGAAACGCCGGAGTCTTCCTGACCGGCGACACTGGCTGGATCTTTGTGAACGCGGTCCTCGGCGGGGCGCTGATCGCGCCGTTCCTTGAGGAACTCTTCAACCGTGGACTCGTCCTGCGTGCCGTCCAGAACGCATGGTGGTTACGTGGCTCCGCCAAAGGCAAGGTCTCGCCCGCAACCCCACGGCGCTCCCTGACGACTGCGACAGTGGTGGCAATCCTCATCAGTTCCCTCGCCTTCGGCCTGCTGCATACCGGCGCGGTTGCCGACCTCCGCTCCTCGGTCTACCTGCTGGTCGGCACCTTCACGGTGGGAGTAATCTGCGGCGTCCTTACCGTGTGGACCGGCCGACTGGGGCCAGCGATCATCACCCATGTGGTCTTCAACGGTTCAGCAATAGGGCTGCTCTTGATCCTCCCGCCCGAGCTGCTCCCATAGATCGCCTATTCACCACCTAAGTCACCGCCGACAGGAAAGCGCCGCAGCCCATGCAGCTCAAGCAATATTCGACCGTCCTGGTCACCCACGAGGACTCATTGGTCACCATCACCCTCAACCGGCCGGAGGCGCTCAACGCTCTGTCGTCACAGGTACTCGACGATTTGGAGGCCGTCTTCAACGTTCTCAGCACGGCGGCCGACGACGGCGACTGGCCATTCCGCGGCGCAATCATCACCGGAGCGGGCGAGAAGGCATTTGTAGCCGGGGCGGATATTCGCGAAATGGCCGCAATGACACCCGATCAAGCCTGGGCGTACAGCACCAGGATGCAGGCGCTTACGCTCACGCTGGAGGCTCTCCCGGTACCGGTTATCGCTGCAGTCAACGGGTACGCCCTGGGCGGAGGATGTGAGCTGGCGATGGCCTGTGATTTCATTTATGCCACAAGAGCAGCCTCTTTTGGCCAACCGGAGGTGAGTCTGGGGCTTGTTCCGGGGTTCGGTGGTTCCGTCAGAATGCAGCGCAGGGTGGGACCCGCCGTAGCCCGGGAACTGCTCTACACCGGTCGGCGTATCCCAGCGGATGAGGCGCTTCGATTGGGCCTCGTCAACGCGATTTTCAGCGACCAGGATGAGCTGCTCGCGGCCGCACGGAAAACGATCGGAGCAATTGCCAGGCAATCTCCCACGGCGGTCGCCGCGGTGAAGGAGACGGTGGCACGCGTAGAGGGTCTATCCACCACCGACGGTCTGGCCATCGAAGCCGAATCCTTCAAGCAGGCTTTCACTACGTCGGACATGCGCGAAGGAACCCGGGCCTTTCTTGCCAAGGAAAAACCCGCCTTCCCCGGCAACTAAGCGGGGAAGGCGGGTCAGCGGGCACCGGGTGGTGCGGCGCGCGAAGTCGGGTTAGATCAGCTCGGCCGCGGCTAGCCAGTCGGCCTCTTGAGCGCCAAGACCGATGTCACAGTGCGCATCCGTGCACTCAACCCGGAGGGAGCTCGGCGTAGGCGCGCTTGACTCCGTTGTACCAGTCGAGCGCTTTCTTGGGTCGCATCCAGCGGCGCTTCATTTCGTCACGTGCCTCCGCGTGTTTGACGTCCCCCGCCTTGACTGTCTCCTTCAGGTGCCGGTCCTGTGCCTTAATAATCTCATCGGCTGTTGCCGCTCTGTGCGCTAGTTCGCAAGGTCCGCCAAGATCGTGGCAGGTCATCGTCTTCATGGTTTCCTCTTCCTGGCGTCGCGCCCTGCGGCGGCTCCTATCCCTTTGACGAGTGGGTGGCCAAATATGTGACCGAACCGGCTCAATCCGTTACGGATCCGGTCATGTCAGGCATAACGGTTAGCCCGGTGCGACGAACGATACCCGCGAGCACCTCCGGTTCGGCACGAAACACGATCGACTCTATTGCGCCATCTACAACGGCGAAGTCAAACGCGACCATGGGCCGCCCGCGGTGGAACCAAGCGGCACCTGGTCGACCATTGACAAATACCGGAAGCGCTGCGTGCGCGCTGCCGTTGAAGAAGCGCGCAACGGCTTCTTGACCCTCGATTTGTTGGGGGGTGCCCGACGCGATCGCCGCGGCGTCGGCCCTCACGCTCGCTCCGGGAGCGAGCAGGGCCAAGAGCCGGATCAGGTCGCTCCCTCGCGCGGCTGCCATGAAGGCATCGACGACTCGCCCGTCGGTGACTGGTCCGCCCCTCTGTACGTTCGCGACCTTGGCGCGCGCTCGGGAGGCGAGCTTCCGGGTGGCGGCCGGGGTACGGCCCAGTATCTCGCCGATAGTGTCGAAGTCGTAAGCGAACGACTCGTGCAGCACGAGCGCGACACGCTCATTCGGGGTCAGACGATCGACGACCACCCGCAACGCCTGGCCGACGGACTCCCTCTGCTCGACTGACTCAACCGGGTCGTGACCAAGGTTCCTTGGCCCGCCGCGGTCCCCCGCGAGCGTCGCAAAAGTTTCCTGGAATTCATGGGGAGCGGGTACCCGGGCGCGAAGGCGATCGACGCACAACCGCGTGGTTACCTTGGTCAACCAGGCCGGAAGATTCTCAATCTCGGCCGCGCTATTGTCTAGCCGGAACCAAGTCTGCTGCACGATGTCTTCAGCCTCATGACGATCGTCGAGCACCCGAGTCGCGACGCTGACAAGTCTGGCTCGCTCGCACTGGAATACTTCTGCCTGCTCCACGGATTCATACTATGGCTCCATCCGCTCCGATATCCAGAACGCAGAGGACAGAGGGCAAGCCCCAAGCGACACTGATCACCTCAGCACTGGAGATTTACCTACCGACCCGGCGAAGGCAACAGTGCCAGTAGATCAGCGCCGCATGACGAAACGACATCTCGGTCAAACCGGACTCATCGGCCGCCTTGAGCGAGCGGAAGATCAGCGGACGCCTAGACCCTGGCGGGCTTCGTTACCGTCGCCGTCGGCTCCATGTTTTCAGCGTCAACCATCCACGCGTACTGTTCAAGCTTTTCGATGAAGCCGTGCAGGATGTCGGCCGTGGTGGGATCTTCCTCGTCGATCTGATCGTGGACGTCACGCATAGTTTTCACAGTGCCCTCAAGCATTGCGACGACCATGGTGACCGTGTCCTTGGTCGAGACCAGTCCCGCCGGGAACTCATTGAGGGTGGTGCCCTTCGCAACTGATGTGCTGCGGCCATCGGGTACCGCATGCAGGGCACGCATGCGCTCGGCGATCTGGTCGGCGAAGAGGCGGGCGTCGTCGATGATCTCATCAAGCTGCAGGTGCATGTCGCGGAAGTTCTTCCCGACGACGTTCCAGTGAGCCTGCTTTCCTTGTAGGTGGAGCTCAATGAGCTCCACCAGTACGGCCTGCATGTTATCGGTCAGTGTTTTGGACGCCTTCATAACTATCCTCCTGTGAGTCGGACCAGCCCGCCCGATCCCGGGAGAGTCAAAGTAAGGGGTGAATGCATCTTCACCCTAGACCGCGAATGTTGTGGAAATCCAGCGGGAACTACTACCATAAGCCACCTTAGTAGCTCTTGTGGCGTTGGCCCCACCCGTGCTCAACCCTCGCGCCGAGCTACCCGGCAGGCAGCTGGCGCTCACGGCCGGGTACCCACCGGCCGGTCAGGAACCTGGCGTGAGGTCGCGGGTAGCAGGTCCTTCCAGAAGGGTTCCATCCGCGGTAAAACGTGAGCCGTGCAGGGGACAATCCCAGGACCGTTCGGCGTCGTTCCAGCCCAGGACGCCGCCTAGGTGCGGGCAGACCACCGATACCCGGTGGGTCACGCCGTCGACCACGCAGACGCCCACAGGCCGCGCACCGTTGCGAACCACGATGCCCTGACCCTCCGGTGGACTCACCGTGCTGGTGCGGGCCAGCCCGCCCAGCCAGCCGCTCAGCAACTCCAACCCGGCGCCGGCGTTCGACCTGACGGTGCTGAGCGCGTCCTGCCGGGCGATCCGAGTGGCGTAGAGCTTGTTGGCCCAGGGCATCTGTCCACCGAGAATCTCGGCCGATAAAGCCAGCGCGGCTGCCACCGCGTTGGTCATACCCCACTTGTTGTAGCCGGTTGCCGTGTAGATTCGGTGGCGGCTGAGGGGCAGCTTGCCCACGTAGGGCAGGGCGGACGCAGGTTCGTAGTCCTGCGCGGACCAGAAATGAACCGGCCGCGCCGCTGGAAAGTGTCCCCGGGTCCAGCGCACCAGATCATCAACGAGACCCTGCGTGTGGCTTTCGCGGCCCACCCGGTGCCCGTTGCCGCCGACAATCAGGTAGCTGCGACCGTCGACGACGGCGGTCCGCAGGGAACGCGTCGGCGAGTCGATGGAAAGGTACATCTGGTCGACACCCTGCGGCGCCCCGTCGTCGACGGCGAACGCCACCGCGTAGGACCGCTGCGGGGTAAGAACGGAGAAGTGGCCCCCACGGTCGAGGATCGGCGTACCGGTTGCAAGGATCAGGTTTTCGGCGGTCACCGACCCGCGCGGGGTATTGACCTGGATCTTGTCACCCTTGAGCCTGCCGGTGCTGATTCCTTGCACCCTGACCCCCTCAACGAGGTGACCGCCGTGGGCCCGCAGGTCTGCCGCGAGGCCGGCAAGGCCCTGCAGGGGGTGGAATTGCGCCTGTCCGGGGAGGCGCAGCACGCCGGTGACAGCGAACGGCAGGGTAGAGACATCCTCCAGGATGGGCGTCAACCCTGCCTGGAGGCAGGCATCACGCTCGGCTGCGAGGGCAACAGCACCGGAATCCGTGACCGCGTAGGTGACCGCATCAGTGGTGTCGAACGGAATCCCGTGGTCACTGCAGAAACGCAGCAACCAGGACTGTCCCTCAAGGTTCCCGGTGACGTAGTGACGCGCGATGTCGGCGTCGTGATGCCGGATAATGGTGGACAGCTGGGTTCCTTGCAGAAGCGAGATTTTACCGGTGGTATTCCCGGTGGTGACATCGCCAGCACGTCGGGCCTCCAGGACGGCGACTCGTTGGCCGGATCGCGCAAGCAGCAACGCGGTGCAGATCCCGGTGATTCCGGCGCCTACCACCACAGAGTCGAAGCTGGCATCAGGAGTAAAGGGGTCGGTCGGGATGTGGGGCCGAGTCGCCTGCCAGAGGGATGCCATCGGGTGCCTTCCGCCGTCGGAGTGTGGGACCTAAGCCCACTCCGAAAATCCTCCCCCGTCAAGGCGTCGCCCGTCTCGCCAGGTTTCCCGACGACGACGAACCCGGATTGACTAAGTATGCTGATGATTGGATCGCCAGAGGAAGAGGACCATGTGACGACGCCGAAGCGGGCAGTACTTTTGACGAGTGGGTCAGACACAGAGGCTGCCCTCAACGACCGGGACGCCCTCTACGACCGGGCGCTGGCCGCTGCAGGGTCGGTGCCGCATGCCCTTACTCTGGCCGCGGACGTCGGAAAGATGACCCCAGTTCCCGGCGCGGGATCGACTGTAGTTCTGTGGGAGACGCTGGCGACCCTCGCCGCCGCTGATCTGTCGGTCGCCCGCACCGTCGAACCTCATTTGGACGCCCTGGCCATCTTGCAGCAGGCCCAGCTGCCGGTGACTGCCGGCACCTGGGGTGTGTTCGCCGCCGAAGCACCCGGAGCCCGCCTTGATGCGAAGCCAGGCATCGACGACGCCTGGCTCCTGACCGGACGCAAGCCCTGGTGTTCCTTGGCGAGCAGGCTCGACCTGGCGGTGGTGACGGCTCACGTCCCCGACGGCGAACGGCGTGCCTTCACGGTTGACCTGCGGCAGCGGGGAGTCACAGCAATCTCCGGTACCTGGGTGAGCCGCGGGCTCACCGCAGTGGACAGCGGGCCCGTCGACTTCGACCAGGTACCCGTTTCACCGGTCGGCCCCGACAACTGGTATCTGGAACGCGACGGGTTCGCCTGGGGCGGATTGGGGGTAGCTGCGTGCTGGTACGGCGGAGCGGTAGGTGTCGCCCGGCGGCTGCTGCGCTCGTTCGGGGAACGACCACCTGATCAGGTGGCGCTGATGCACCTCGGCGAGGTGGACTGGCACCTGCACGCAGCCCGGGTAGCGTTGGCCGGGGCAGCGGCCGACGTCGACGCCGGCAGGGCGGCGGGCGCTGCTGGGGCGCTGCTTGCCGCACGGGTCAGGGGGATCGTTGCGGTCGCCGCCGAATCGGTACTCTCAACGGTGGCTCACGGGTTGGGGCCCGCCCCGCTGGTGCTTGAGGAAGACCACGCGCGGCGGGTTGCCGACCTGCAGGTCTACCTGCGGCAGCATCACGCCGAACGCGATGCAGCGTCACTGGGGCGCCACCTCCACCAAACGGAGGTTGCCCCATGGTGACCTTTACCCATGACGAGGCAGGGACACCCGAACAGAGCTGGAGCCAGGACTGGCGGAGCGACGCGCAGCTCAGCCTTGAGGCACTCTTTGACGGACGGATGCCTGAGCGCGTGATGCTGGTCGCAGCGCACCCTGATGACGAGACGCTCGGCGCGGCCGGGCTGGTCCGCCGTCTGGCCAGCGCTGGAGTGGCAACGGACATCGTCGTCGCCACCAACGGCGAAGCGTCCCATCCGAACTCCCCGACACACACCCCGGTTCAGCTGGCCGAGGTGCGGCGAAGGGAACTGGAGGAAGCCGTGGAGTTACTCGCGCCCTCAGCGCGGACACATTTCCTCGACCTACCCGACGGCTTGCTGGACGCTGGGGAGCTCGTTGGCCAACTGCGCCGGATTGCTGCGATGGGCGGACGGCCTGACGAACGCCTCCTGCTGGTGGCGCCCTGGCGGGGGGACGGGCACGGCGATCATGAGGCCGCTGGCGAGGCGGCAGCCATGCTGGCCACCGACTTGAATATGCCGTTGTTGGAATACCCGGTATGGCTCTGGCATTGGGCGACCCCGGATTCCCCGGAAGTGCCCTGGGAACGCCTTGCGGTGCTTGACCTGGCCGGTGACGAGCAGGCGTTGAAGCAGTCGGCGTTGCTCCTGCACGCCAGTCAGACGGCGCCGCTGTCCGGGGCGCCCGGTGATGAGGCTCTGCTCGCACCGGCGTTCCTTGACCACTTCGCCCGCGGTTTTGAAACCTTCATCCCCACTCCAACCTCGGGTGTGTTTGAGCGGTTGCACGCGGCAGCCGACGACCCGTGGGGGCTCCAGGACCGGTTCTACGAACGCCGCAAACGGTCGGTGGCATTGGCGCTGCTGCCGAGGGAACGGTTCGCCGCAACACTCGAACTAGGGTGCTCGATTGGGGTGCTCTCAGCCGAGCTCGCGGCGCGCTCAGATTCTTTACTTGCTCTGGACATCAGCCCAACGGCGGTCGCTGCCACCCAGCACAGACTGGCTGGCTATCCGGCCGCCACGGCCCAGGCGGCCTCGGTGCCGCGGGACTGGCCCGCAGGCGAATTCGATCTCATAGTAATTTCCGAGGTGGGATACTTTCTCACCCGTCCGCAGCTGCTCGACGTCGTCGCCCGGGCGGTCGCGTCCTTGACTCCCGACGGCGTGGTGCTGCTCTGCCATTGGCGTCACCCGGTGGACGGCTGGGAGTTGGACGGGGACACCGTGCACGAGATTTTCCGCAGGTCATCACCGCTGGCTCTGTTGGCTGAACAATGCGAGGAGGATTTCCGCATCGACCTGTTGGTCCATCCACCGGCGGTCTCGGTGGCCCGGGCGACCGGTGTGCTGTGACAGCCCAGCAGCTCCCCGAGGTTGTCGTCGTCGTCGTTCCCGCCCGGAACGAGGAGGAGAGCCTGCCGCTATGTCTTGCCGCCCTCGACGTGGCTAGCGGGGCGCTCGCGGACGCCTACCCCACCGTTGACCTGACGGTCATTGTGGTGCTGGACGGCTGCACCGACTCGTCAGCGGAGGTGGTGAGAGAGTATCCGTTTGCCCGGGCGCTGGATGTCGATTTCGCGTCGGTCGGACCAGCACGCCGGGCGGGCATCGCTCACGCCATCGAGCGGGTAGGTCGGCCGCCCGGCGGGATTTGGGTGGCGAATACCGACGCCGACACCGTGGTGCCACGACACTGGCTTGTCGAGCAGTGCCGGTTGGCTGCCCAAGGAGTGCAGTTGGTGTTGGGGACCGTGGTGCCCGATCCAGCGGGGCTAGGCGTTGAACGGGAGCGGGCCTGGCACGCGGCGCATCCGCTCGAGCATGGGCACAACTACATCCATGGGGCAAATCTTGGATTCCGGGCGGATAGCTATCTGCTGGCAGACGGGTTCGCGGCGCTGGATGTCCACGAGGATGTTGATCTGGTGGATCGCCTGAAAGCGCTGGGTGTCACATGGTCGGCTGTGGATACCATCAGGGCGACCACCTCCGCCAGGACGATGGGCCGCACGCCGGGCGGGTTTGCCGGCTATCTGCGGGAGTTGCCGCTGTAGCCGGTAGTGGGTCGTGACTAATCGGCCCGCTTGAGCCGGTAGCCGTCGTCGCAGTGAATCAGGCGTCGACCCGCGCCGCCGTTGAGCTGGATCCACAGCACCGACGCGTCGTCGGTGCGCATCTCGACGACGCCAGCTACCGGCCCGTCGCTGTGATGATTGAACGCGACCTGCTGCCCGCTGCGGAGGGTAGACCAGTCCTTGATGTGATCGCGGGATGGCGATGAAGTGTCCATGGACGGAATTCCTTTCAGTACGGGAGGCTGATAACCCAACGTACTGTCCCAGCCTGAACAGCAGGTGAATGCCACCTGAGCGTCCGGGGCCGCCCGGACGCTACTTAAACCGAGCGCCAGTCTCCGCTCGTCAGATGCGAGCCGGCCTGCGGGCCCATCTGCAGCATGCCGCCGTCTACCACCCATGAGGCGCCGTTGACGTAACTGGACGCGGGGGATGCAAGAAACCCAATTACCGCTGCGACTTCCTCGGCCGCTCCGGGGCGGCCCAGGGGAATGCCTGGTCGGTCGACATCGTGGGGATCCTTGTCGCCGGCGTCGTTCATCGGTGTCGAAATTTCCCCCGGCAGGACAGCGTTGGCGGTGATCCCCTGGTCGCCCAACTCCAGGGCGATGGTCTTGATCAGTCCGCCGAGGCCGTGCTTTGATGCGTCGTAGGCGGCCGAACCGACGCGGGGCTGCTCCTGGTGAACGCTGGTGACGGCGATGATCCTGCCGCCGTTTCCCGCCGAAATCATTGTCGCAGCGGCGCGCTGGATACAGACGAACGCCCCGTCGAGGTTGGCGGCGACGGTACCCCGCCATTCGTCGTAGCTGGTGTCCATGAAGGGGGTGCCGCCGTTGACGCCTGCGTTGTTGACGAACACATCGACTCCACCGAGGTCGCTGATCATCTGGTCCACCACGTCGCCGCATGCTGGGGCATCGGTGGTATCGAGTTGGGCAACCACCGCAGCACGTCCAAACTCGCGGACCAGGCGGGCGGTTTCGTTGGCGCCGTCCTCGTCGGAGTGCCAGGTGATCCCGACATCGCACCCAGCCTCTGCGAGGGCAAGGGCTGTCGCCCGGCCAATTCCTGAGTCGGATCCGGTGACTATTGCGGTGCTGGGTGAGTATGCCATAGCTCCATCCTTCCGACGATCGAGCTTTGAAAGCAAGCCTGCTGGTCTCCCGGTTAAGCCAAACCGGCCCGCCGCGATGAGCGAAGGGCCGGTAGTGGTGCCTGCGCGGGGCCTTGATCCCCGGGCCTTCCGCGTGTGAAGCGGATGCTCTACCAGACTGAGCTACACAGGCGAGTGTTCCGCTGCGCATCAGCGCAGAGCAACAGCTCCCAGTTTAGGCCATCCTCGGGCTGTGCAAAATCCGAAAGTTCTTTGACGCTGCGCCAGGATGCAACGGGCTGGTTTTTCGGCCCAGGACTACATAGCCTGACACCCTGAAGCCACACACAACGTCGAGGAGATTTCGTCATGGAAAACCGGGACCTGCTGGAACGCATCCAGAAGCTCGTCGATGAAGAACACCAGCTCCGGGAGGGCACGGTCGAGGACGCCGAATCCCGCCGTGAGCGGCTGCGCCGGGTGGGACAGGACCTTGACCAATGCTGGGATTTGTTGCGCCAGCGCCGCGCCCGGCAGGACGCCGGCGGTGACCCGGCCGACGCCGGGGCACGCCCAATCGACCAGGTAGAAAGCTACCGGCAATAATGGCTACGCCGGTCATAGTTTTCGACGTCAACGAAACCCTCTCTGATTTGTCGCCCATGGCGCAGTATTTCGCGGAGGTTGGAGTGCCCGAGGAGCTGGCGGGCAGTTGGTTCGCCGGGGTGCTGCGCGACGGTTTTGGCCTCGCCGCTGCCGGCGCCAACGAACGGTTCTCGGTCATCGCCGACGCTACGCTGCGTTCGATTCTCGCGGGCCGGCGGCTCAACCGCAGCATCGACGACGCCGTCGCCCATCTTCTGGGCTGCCTGCAGGCGTTGCCGGTGCATCAGGATGTTCCCGACGCCGTCGGGCGGCTCGCCCATGCCGGGCACCGCCTGGTGGCGCTCACCAACGGCGCGACTGCTACGGCGGACTCCCTCCTGAAGCGGGGTGGGGTGCGGGAGCATTTCGAACTGCTGCTGTCCGTTGAGGATGCTCCGCTCTGGAAGCCCGCACCGGCGTCGTATGCGTACGCTGCCGTCCGCTGCGGCACCGCCCCCGCGGATATGTTGCTGGTTGCTGTGCATCCGTGGGACATTGACGGGGCAGCCCGGGCGGGCCTGCAGACGGCATGGATCAATCGCTCCGGCGTCCCGTATCCCACCTACGCCACGCCACCGACCTATACCACCGACGGTCTCGCCGCCCTGGCGGACCAGCTCACCCGCTAAAGGGGCGGCCCCGTGAGGAGATGCAGTGGGCTAACTCCGGGACACCTTGGCCATCAGACCGTAAAGAACCCATAAAGATCGCCGGTTCTGCCTAAGACGGGCGGTTCAATTGAGACGTTAGCCCGCGGCTCTGCGGGGCCGTCGATCTGTTGAGTGGTTGGTTCACGCGGTGAAGTCCTTCAAGGCCGTCGTCGATGGGGCGCGCGCTTGGGTTGCGCCTGCCATGCACTCGGCGGCCCGCTGGTTGGCCACCGTGGTGGAAGCACTCTCGCCGAAGCACCCGGCCCAGTTCATCGTCACGGGGTTCGCCGCCGCCATCGCTGTGGGCACCGGCCTGCTGATGCTGCCAGTCTCCAAGGTCGGTCCCGGCGGCGCGACCTTGCTCGAAGCACTCTTTACTGCCACATCAGCTGTCTGCGTGACGGGGCTGACTGTGGTCGACACCGCCGTGTACTGGACGCCACTGGGGCAAGTCATCATCCTGGCGTTGATCCAGCTCGGCGGGTTCGGGATCATGTCTTTCGCCTCCCTCCTGGGAGTGCTGCTTGCGCGCCGACTAGGACTGAAGTCCCGGATTTCGGTGGCCGCCGAGACCAAGAGCTCAGGATTCGGTGACGTCCGGCGGGTGCTGCTGGGGGTGCTGAAGGTGACACTTGTGGTTGAGGCAGCAACCGCCGTCGTCCTCGCGGTGCGGTTCTGGGCGGGCTACGGCCACAGCCCGCTGGATGCTGCCTGGCTGGGGGTCTTCCACTCGGTCTCATCCTTCAACAACGCCGGTTTCGCCCTTTTCAGCGACAACCTCATGAGGTTCGTTTCCGATCCGTGGATCTGCCTGCCCATCGCGGTTGCCGTGATCATCGGCGGAGTCGGCTTTCCCGTCGTTTTCGAACTGCTCAAGGAGTTCCGGGTGCCCCGGCGCTGGAGCATGAACACCAAACTGGTGCTCAGCGGAACGGTAATCCTGTTGTTCACCGGAGCACTTTTCATTACGGCGGTTGAGTGGTCCAATCCCGGGACGCTCGGCCCGCTCAGTACCCAGGACAAGATCCTGGCCGGGTTTTTCCAGTCGGTGCAGACCCGCACCGCAGGCTTTAACAGCGTTGACCTGAGCCAGGCCAACCCGGTGACCTGGCTCATCATGGACCTTTTGATGTTCATCGGCGGTGGACCTGCTGGAACTGCGGGCGGTCTTAAAATCACTACCTTCGGGGTGCTGTTCTTCATCCTATATACGGAGATTCGCGGTGGTGCCGCGGTGAACGTGTTCGGAAAGCGGCTGCCTCGCTCAGTACACCGGCAGGCAATCACCGTGGTGCTCCTCTCGGTGGCCTTGGTCGTGGGTTCCACCATGGTCCTCATGCTGATCACCGACGTCGGTCTTGACCGGCTGCTGTTCGAGGTGGTTTCAGCGTTCGCAACCGTGGGACTGTCCACGGGGATTACCGCTCAACTTCCAGCCGCCGGGCAGTTGGTCCTCGTGGCTGTCATGTTTGTCGGACGGCTGGGCACCATCACCCTCGCATCCGCCCTGGCCCTCCGGTCACGGCCCGTTCTCTACGAGTTCCCGAAAGAAAGGCCACTCATTGGCTAGCCTATTTTCCCCGAAGACCCTCGACCGGATCGCTGAAGCTGACTCCGTTGCGGTGATCGGGCTCGGTCGGTTCGGTGGATCCCTCGCGCTCGAACTGGCCGACGCCGGCACCGAAGTGCTGGGAATCGACGCCCGCGAAGATATTGTCCAGGCCTTCAACGGGCGGCTGACCCATGTGGTGCGTGCAGACTCGACAAACCCTGAGGTTCTCCGGCAGCTCTCGGTCCACGATTTTGATCGGGTTGTGGTGGGAATCGGCAGCGATCTGGAAGCGAGCATCCTCACCACCTCGCTGCTGCTGCGATTCGAGAAAACTACCATCTGGGCGAAGGCAGTCAGTGAAGCCCACGCTCAGATCCTTGTCCAGCTCGGTGTTGAGCATGTCATCCGTCCGGAACACGACATGGGCAGACGGGTAGCCCACCTCGTGCGGGGGGCAATGCTCGACTATGTTGAATTTGAAGACAACTTCGCTCTCGTCAAGACACGTCCGCCCCGCGAAATCTGGGACCGGGAGTTGGGAACAACTGGCATCCGTGCCAGACACGGTGTCACAGTCGTCGCGGTCAGACGAAGCGGCGGCGAGTGGGGTCACACCACGGCCCAGACCACCCTGTACAGTGACGACCTCATCATCGTTGCCGGGCCAACCGCGAAGGCCGAAGCCTTCAGCGCGCTCGCCTAGAGTCCGGTGGGCAGGGCAGGTGGGGTATCGCTTCGTTCCTGGGAATTCTGGGGGTTCCCGGGGGACAACCCCGGCAGCGGGCTAGCGTAGCGCGAGCCAGCCCAGGGTCACCGCGCCCAGGGTCCGGCGGAACCCACTCTCGCCATTTACTAACTCCAGTACCGCCCAGAGACCCAGGCAGGCGATACTGACGGTCCGCAGAATCCGCCGGTTGTCTTCCCGCCGCGCCATCCGGGAGGCAATCCCAAAGATGGTCCACCCGAGCACAGGTGCGTTGGGAGCCTGCGCGATGGTCTGTTCGCCCCGCGAATTGGTGAAAAAGCCGGACAGGGGGGAGGGCGGGTAGGCCATCAGGCTCCTTTCGATTTTGCTTTGGCTGGTGCAGTGGTCTTCGGCTCGGACGCCTTCGTGCCGGCGGCGCCCTTCTTCTCGCGATTCTTTTCGACGCTCCGCCGCAGCGCCTCCATCAGGTCCAGGACCTTGCCGCCGCCGTCGTCACCGGATTCCCCGAACGTCTCCTCCGTGTCGAGCGCCTCACCCTTCTGAAGCTTCGCGTCGATGAGGGTGCGCAGCTGTTCCTGGTACTCGTCGGTGAAGTTCTCGGGGTCGAAGTCGGTGGAGAAGGAGTCGACCAGGGCCGCCGACATTTCCTTCTCCTTGGCCGAGATCCGCACCCGCTCATCGAGAGCCGGGAACTTGGCCTCCCGCACCTCGTCGTCCCACAGCAGCGACTGGAGCATGAGCACATCGCCGCGGACGCGGAGGGCACCAAGCCGGCTCTTTTGCCGCAGTGTGAACTGAACGATCGCCGTACGGTCAGTCTCCTCAAGGGTGCGCCGCAGCAGGACGTAAGCCTTGGTGGAGGTCGAATCCGGTTCCAGGAAGTAGGAGCGGTCAAGCATGATCGGGTCGATCTGGTCGCTGGGAACGAACTCCACGACGCCGATCTCGCGGCTTTTCTCAACGGGAAGCGTAGCAAAATCCTCTTCAGTGAGCACCACGGTGCGCTCACCGTCGTCGTACGCCTTATCGATGTTCTTATATTCGACCACCTCCCCGCAGATTTCGCAGCGACGCTGGTAGCGGATACGACCGCCGTCCTTGTCGTGGACCTGGTGGAGGTTGATGTCATGATCTTCGGTGGCGCTGTAGACCTTGACCGGCACGTTGACCAGCCCAAAAGCGACGGCGCCCTTCCAGATGGCTCTCATGTACCAAGTGAACCAGTGTTTGGGTTCCGCCGATACGATGGCTTGGTGAATCCTGAAAAAGCCCAGCCCATGGTCGCCAAGACGACAGTCGACGGGAAGCCGGCCCTCCGGTTCGAGATGCGGTACGACTTCCCCGCAGCAGTGCTGTGGAAGCACCTGACGGACCCACGCAAACTCAAGTACTGGTTCCCCTGCGAAATGGACCTGTTGCCACGCCGGGGTGCCGAGGTGACCTTCACGTTCCCCGGGGAGCGGCCCACGAAAGGCAAGGTCCTCGACGCTGAGAAGCCGCGGCTCCTCGCCTACACCTGGGACCGTGAGGTGCTGAGCTGGGGGCTTGAGAACGACGGCGATTCCGGTTGCCTGCTCTCCCTGACCAACACCCTGCAGGATCCGGAGGCGGCCGGCAACTCGGCAGCGGGTTGGCACTTCACGCTGATCGGCCTCGACGACCTGCTGAACGAGCGGCCGCTCGGGCAAAACCCCGCCGACTGGGAGCGGCTGGTGGCCCAGTACCAGGAGCAGTTCAGCGACTGACCCCGGGGTGGCTGGTCTCCCATGGGTGGAGTTTGGTGCCATTCCGGACAAGACTGGTCCAATGGGTTCCAGTAAAGGCCAGCTGCAGCAGACCGTCACTGTGGACGGGCAGCGCCTTCGGCTGACCAACCTGGACAGGGTGATCTACCCTCAGATCGGCACCACCAAGGCTGACGTCCTCGCCTATTACGCCGCCATTGCCGGGTACCTGATCCCGCACGCCCGCGACCGCCCGGTCACCCGCAAACGCTGGGTCAACGGGGTGGGGACGGCCGAGAAACCCGGTCAGGTGTTTTTCCAGAAGAACCTCGAACAGTCGGCACCGGTCTGGGTGCAACGCCATCCGATTGCCCACACGGACCATGTCAACCTGTACCCGATGGTCAATGACCTGGCCACCTTGACCTGGTTCGGCCAGATTTCCGCCCTGGAAATCCATGTACCGCAGTGGCGGTTCGGGGTTGACGGGGAAATCAGCAACCCGGACCGGCTGGTGCTCGACCTTGACCCGGGAGAAGGGGTCAGCCTCGCGGAGTGCGCCGGGGTTGCCCGCGACGCCCGCGCAATCCTGGAGGATATGGGTCTCACGCCGTACCCGGTCACCAGCGGGTCGAAGGGCATCCACCTCTATGCGGCGCTGGACGGCTCGCAAACCTCCGACGAGGTGTCCACGGTGGCCCACGAGCTGGCCCGCGCACTTGAAGCCGACCACCCCGACCGGGTTGTCAGTGACATGAAGAAGTCCCTCCGCGGCGGCAGGGTGCTGGTCGACTGGAGCCAGAACAACCGGAACAAGACCACTGTGGCGCCATACTCGTTGCGCGGCAAACTGCTCCCGACCGTCGCCGCCCCCCGTTCCTGGGCGGAACTGGATGACCCCACGCTGGCGCAGATTGACTACCGGCAGATGATGGACCGGGTGCATGAGCTGGGCGACCTGCTCGCAGGACTCGACGACCGACCGGCGGAAGGCCGGAACGACGACGACGCCACGCCGGGCGATGGTGCAGGTTCCACCGACCGCCTCCACACCTACCGTTCCATGCGCGACGTCGCGAAAACGCCGGAACCCATCCCCGACGGCGTGGGTCATGCCGGCGGCAACCGGTTCGTCATCCAGGAACACCACGCCCGCCGGTTGCACTACGACTTCCGGCTGGAGCGCGACGGCGTCCTCGTCTCCTGGGCGGTGCCCAAGGGTCCCCCGGACGCCCCGGACACGAACCATCTCGCCGTCCAGACCGAAGATCACCCGCTGGAATACTCAACCTTTGAGGGCACCATCCCCAAAGGGCAGTACGGCGCGGGGGAGATGTACATCTGGGATTCCGGCACCTATGAGGCGGAAAAGTGGCGTGAGGGCAAAGAGGTGATCTGTACCGTCCAGGGCCGCGACGACGGCGGGCTGGCCCGCAGCGGCAGCGCCGTCCGGCGGTATGCCCTGATCCACACCGGGGCCGGCGGGAGTTCGGGCGAAAGGAACTGGTTGATGCACCTGATGAAGGACCAGGGGTCTGACCACGGTTCGGGGGTCAAACCCCTGGCGGCCAACAACGAAACACCGCCAGACCTCACGCCGATGCTCGCCACATCGGGGACCAACGCTGACGTGACCGTCGGGGACGACTGGGCCTTTGAAATGAAGTGGGACGGGGTCCGGGCCATCGCCACGGTCACGCCCGACGGAGTGCGCCTGACCAGCCGCAACGGCAACGACATGACCCTCCTGTATCCCGAGCTCGCTGACCTGGGCGATTACGTCAACGGGGAGAACGCAGTGCTGGATGGGGAAATCATCGCCCTGAACACGTCGGGGCGCCCTGACTTCGGACTCCTGCAGAACCGGTTCAACCTCACCAGGAGTGCGGAGATTGACGCTGCGCGGCGCAAGGCGCCGGTGCACTTCATGGTCTTCGACCTCCTCCACCTTGACGGAAATTCGCTCCTGCAACTGCAGTACGACCAGCGCCGGGAAATCCTCGAACAGGCAGTCGACACTCCCGCGGACGGCCATATCCAGGTACCCCCGGCCCTGGACGCCACCCTTGAGGAAGCAGTAGCGGCCAGCCGTGAACTGGGGCTTGAGGGAGTCATGGCGAAGCGCACCCACGGCACCTATGCTGCCGGACGGCGCTCCCGGAGCTGGATCAAGATCAAACACCAGCTCACCCAGGAAGTGGTGGTCGTCGGATGGCGGCCGGGGAAGGGTAGCCGGGCGCACAAGGTTGGGTCCTTGCTGGTCGCCGTGCCCGACGGCGTCGACCTGAAGTATGTTGGCCGGGTCGGGTCAGGACTGACCGAACGCGACCTTGCGGAAATCGGGTCCCGGCTCCGGAAAATGTCCAGAAAAACTGCCCCGCTGGCCGACGTGCCAGCGGCCGACGCGTCGGACGCGCACTGGGTACGCCCGGCGTTGGTTGGGGAGGTCCAGTTCAGTGAACGGACCGGCGCCGGAAAGCTGCGGCACCCTGTGTGGCGCGGTTGGCGCCCCGACAAACTGCCGTCCGACGTCGTCGTCGAAACCTGATGAGCACGCTTCATCGGCTGCATCCAGCAGCACACTTATCCAACACCATCAAAGGAGAACAAGAATGAGTGACAAGACCATCACCGCAACCCGCGTCATTGACGCAGCAGCAGACGCCATCTTCAACGTCCTGTCCAACCCCGAGCGACATGCGCAGATCGATGGCTCAGGCATGGTGCAGTCTGACGAGAAGTCCGACCGGATTACTGCTGTGGGACAGATGTTCACCATGAACCAGCACTGGGACAAGCAGGGCGGCGACTACAAAACCGACAACCATGTGGTGGGTTATGACCACAACAAGCTCCTGGCCTGGAAGACGGCCGAGGCCGGCACCGAACCGGCGGGATGGCAGTGGGTGTGGGAGCTGACGCCGCAGGGCCCCGACTCCACCGAAGTGACGCTCACCTACGACTGGAGCAGCGTCACCGATTCGGCGGTGCTCAAGCGGGTGTCGTTCCCCGCTGTGTCCGCCCACGACCTTGAAGCCTCGCTGAACAATCTGGCTGCCGCAGTGTCGGAGGCCTAGCCTTTCCTGCACTGCTCGTCGTCGGGCTGCCGCTCTCGCAGTAAGAGCTGCGGCCCGACGGCGTCGCTGGACCCCTGAAGCCTCTACGGTCCGGGAACGGGTCGTGTACGGTCCATAGGGTGGCGTCCGACACATGACGGGCGGTGGGGGACCGCACGGGCTCTCCAGTGATCACCCAGCCAATTCGGCCGGGCACTGGAACTTCCGGCCACTCAACCTTATTGAATCCCACAGAAGGGGCTGTAGTGGACCTCAGTCAGTTTATTGTTGTCGGCATTGTGCTTGCCGTGCTGGTGGTGTTGGCAGTTGTCGCCGCCATCGTCGCACGTCTCGCACTGCGGATTGCAAGCCCGTCCGAAGCACTGATCATCACCGGCAAAGGCAGCCAGGAAAGCCAGCGCGTGGTGTTCGGCCGCACATTCATCAACCCGTTCAGCCAGCGTGCGTTCTCCATTTCGCTCGCCTCACGCCAGGTAACCCTCCAGATTGAGGGCATCTCCAAGAACGGCATCAAACTGCGGCTCACCGGCGTCGCCCAGATCAAGGTCGGCGGCGACGAAGAAGCGGTCCGCCGGGCGGCCCAGCGATTCCTGAACCAGCAGGACCAGATCGACCATTACACGCAGGAAACCCTTTCCGGTTCGTTGCGTTCCATCGTGGGCACACTGACCGTGGATTCCATCATCAAGGACCGCGCTTCCTTCGCCAAGAGCGTCAAGGAAGAGGCCGAGCATTCGATGCACAACCAGGGTCTGGAGATTGATACCTTCCAGATCCAGTCGGTCGACGACGACTCCAGCTACCTGAAGAACCTCGGCCGTCCCGAGGCGGCCCTCGCAGAGAAGCAGGCGAAGATTGCTGAAGCGAACGCGGCCCAGGAAGCCGCCGAGGCTGCCGCGATTGCCGACGAGCAGGTGGCGCTCGCCGAGCAGCGCCTGGCCATCCGCCGGGCCGAGCTCAAAGAGGTGGCTGACGCACGGCAGGCCCAGGCCGACGCCGCGGGACCACTTGCCGCAGCCGAGCAGCGCCAGTCGATTCTGGTCAAGGAGCAGCAGGTTGCTTCGCGGCAATCCGAGCTGCGTGAACGTGAACTGGATATTGAGATCCGCAAGCCTGCCGACGCCGAGAAGTACCGGGTGGAGCAGGAAGCCGCGGGTAAGCTCGAGCAGCGCAAGCGTCAGTCGGAGGCCGATCAGGTTGAGGCTGAAGTGGCGCTGACCAAACGGCGCCTGAGCGCCGAGGGTGACAAGGTCACCGCCGAGGCGGAGGCCGCAGCGAACACCGCGCGCGGTAACGCAGCGGCGTCAGTGACCCGAGCCAACGGTGCAGCCGAGGCGGAAATCATTGCGCTCCGCGGTCAGGCGGAGGCAGATGTGGTCCGGCAGAAGGGAATTGCTGAGGCCGAGGGAATCGAAGCCCAGGCCAAAGCCTACGAACAGTTCAACGAAGCCGCCATTCTCAACAAGGTGATGGAAATCCTCCCGCAGATCGCGCGGGAAATCGCCGCCCCGATGGCGGGAATCGACAACATGACGGTCATCTCCAACGATGGTGCCACCCAGTTGAGCAAGAACGTATCCGGCGGGCTGCAGGAGACCTTCCAGCTGCTCAAGGACACCACCGGGCTGGACGCCGTCGCGATGTTGAAGAACTGGGGCGGTGCCAAGGACGGTGCCACCCCGGCATCGGCATCGCCGACCGAGAACACTCACCCGGCTGTCGTCTAGCTGTCCAGCGGTTTCATCCCTCAATGAAATCGGCAGTTGCCCGTAGGAAGGATGCCGCCGCACGTGCGCGTGCGGCGGCATCCCCCGGGGCGGCAGCCACAAGCTGACCCGCCGGTCCGGGCGCAGGGCGGAGACCCTGTCCCTCAAGCGCCGGCACGGCCAACGGTGCCGTCAGCGGTGCCAGGAACGTCCTGGTCGCCGCGGCGGTCACGCCGTAGAAGTACGGATTTTGCCGTGGTTGATGGGCGAATGATTCAAGCACCTGCGCCAGGAAATCCGCGTTGGTGATCTTCTCGGCGCTGGGGACCAGCAGCAGGCTGGCCGCGGCGGTGAAGTCGCCGTGCCCACCCGTCTCGTAAGCCACCTCGTCGGGCTGACAGGCGCTGAAAAGCAGCTCCCGGGCGTTGGCGCGCCGGAGCGTACTCGTGGCGGAACCGCGCCGCAGCCTGAAATTCCTGGTGGTGGTCTCATCTGGCACGAGGAACCGGGCCCGCCGCCCATGATCGGCCGCCTGTTGCGCTCCATCAACGACCGCGACGCCGAAGGACGGTAACAGCCGGGTGCCATCGCCAGAATGGCAGGAATCGAAGAAGCCTGTCAGGCTCACGCCGTCGGGCAGCAGATCGAAAATCTCCCCGAGATCGTCGTCGATAATCAGGTTCCCGCCCTGGAAATCCACCGGGCAGAGGGCCTCATCGTGCAGTCTCTCCTCGTTTCCTGCCTCCTTTTCGTCGCCGTCGAGATCGTCGACGTAGGTCCCGTGACCTGCGTACTGCACCACCAGCACGTCCCCGGTGGTGCTGCGGGTGACTAGATCGAAAATCCCCTGGAGGATGTTGACCCGGGTGGCCTGGGCGTCAAGGAGCGTGGTGACATCGAACCCGACCGATTCCAGGTGCTTACCCCAGGCCTGAGCGTCGGCCACACAGCCATGAAGCTCGCTACCGGGAGGATAAGCGTTGATCCCGATGCACAGGGCACGGCGGGTGCTCACCGGCGGGTCCTCGCGGGTGATGGACGCTACGGCCCAGGGTTCGCTCGCCGCCCGGGTGCCGAAGGATTTCGGCTTCTTCCCGGTGATCCGGCGGGCAACACTTTCCATGGTCGAAGAATTGTCGTCAAAACCCCCATGCGAGGTTGCAGTGCTCCGGCGGGTCTCAGGCCCACCCTCGGTCACCGACCAGACCACCTCGGCTTTCGCCTTGGCGCCATCCGTATTGAAGAACTTCCGCAATTCCGGGTCCGCGTTGACGCACTCCTGCAGGCCGAGGATCGGCGTGAATTCCTCCTTCTCGAAGGACGCCCGGACCAGATAGAGCAGCGACTTGCCGTACCCACCCGGGCAGGTGTCGGTCAGTTCCGTATCCTGCGTCATGGTGAACATGGCCAGGGACTTGATGCCTTTACCGGTCTCCGGGGCAAGCATCGCCTTGAAGGTGTCCGTGCGGACAGCCGGAGCCAGCAGGCTCACGGTGGTGAACTCCGGAACGCCGGCCTTGAGTGCGGCTGGCACAAAATGGGAGTGGAAGATGGAACCGGCGCTATGCCCAACGGCGTGCACGGTGGTCTGGGGATGGGCTGACACATACTTCGCCAGTGCTTTGGCGACATAGAGCGCCCCGCCTCCGGGCGCTGACGCATCCTCGGCGAACTGCTTCATCTCGCCCCAGATTTTCTCCCCGTTGGCCGCCCTCGCCAAGAGCTCGATCGCCCTGTCCTTCATATCACCGAGCACCCCGCGGGCGCCGGGCAGTGAGCCGAACACCGCGTCGAGGAAGCCGGTCTCCCAGACGAAGAAGATCGGATACACGCCGTTCGATTTCCACCACTCGCTCTGCAGATGGGCTGACCGCAACCCGGCACCCTCGCTCACCAGGCCGCCGTGGGCGTACAACATGATCGGTACAGCTGAGTCCGCGGGAGCGAAGGCGGGAAGATGCCGCTCGAAAATGGCGTCCACGTCCGCGGCGGTGGTGCTGGTTTCCCCGCCCGTGGAGAACCTGCCGCGGGTGAGGTTCACGATATGGGGCTTGAGGGCTGCGATCTGCCCGGCACTCAGCCCTGAGCCGCGTGGGACGGTCGCGGCGGTGGGGGTACTCATTGCTACTCCTTGGTGAGCGGTTCGCTTCGGTAGCAGTGCCACGGCGACGGCGACCGCACAGGACGCAGTATCCGCCGGGGCGCGTTACCGGGGTGTTACTGGGGCTGATCCTTGACGGCCGCGCCGCGGAGGTGGATATTGCAGGTAGCTGCCCAGCAGGCCACCAAGCATCACGGGCAGGCCGGAGGAGGAGGTGCCGATTGTGGGCGTGATGCTCGGTCCAGGGAGCCACACCGGGGAGCTGCGCCCGCTGACCATCCTCGCCGAAGGTCCCTTCACGCTGGGCCCGGATGGTCCCATGACGACGATGCTCAGGGTGCCCGTCGAGCGTATTGGCGTCGGCCCACGCAGCGCCCGATTCGACGTCGTCGTCCGCGGTCCCGAGGGCAAACCTCTGGACCTGCTCCTCGGGGAGGACGCCGACCCGTGGATGCTGATGGACGAGTGCCCGCCCCGCGATCTGGGGGAGCTGCTGGCCAACCGGCGGTTCCTCGCGCAACACACGTACGCAGTGGCAGCGTCGACCCTCGCGGCGTTTGAGTCCACCCTGGGACGCCGGATGGGCTGGCCCCGCGGACGGCGACTGAAAATCCACGCCTACGATACGGTGCCCTACGCCGACTCCGGATACGACCGGGAGGAGGGAGTGATCAGGTTTGGGCATCGCAGGGATGGCCGGGAGCGGTTGTCCGTGCCCCTGGCGTTGTACCGGGACCTGGTGGCCCATGAGGTGACACACGCCATCCTCGCCGGCTACCGGACGCGCTGGTCGGATCAGTTCGCGTCACTCGACCAGTTTGCCCTGCATGAGGCGATCGCCGATCTGGTGGCCATGCTGTCGGTGTTCTCGTCAGCGGACCGGGTGGAGCAGTTGCTGGACCCACTGGGATCCGGGGCAACAGATCTGGCGGGGCTGGATGAGCAGATCCTGTTGAGCGGTCTGTTCAGTTTCGGGGACGGGCTCTTCTCGCACGGCCCGGCACGCCAGTCCATGCGGACTCCGGTATCCGGCGACTGGCGGACCCTGCCGGATCCGCATCGACGAGGCGAACCGATTGTTCGGGTGATCCTCAACGTGGTGGCACGGCTCTGGAAGGTCCGGCTGGACCAGCCCGGTGGACGATCAAGTCTGTACCAGGTGGCGAAATCGGGGGCGAAGGTGGGCGAGCAGGTGCTGGCCATGCTCATTCGCGGACTGGGCTACATGGCGCCGGTGGACGTGACCTGGACCGACCTCCTGCGGGGCATCCTGTCAGCCGATCTGGTGCTGGTGCCTCAGGACCGGTACCGCTACCGGCAGGTGGTGCGGGACGCCTTTGCCGAAGTGGGAGTGACCACGGACCCTGACGAGCAGCTCTCCGGGACGGGTGCCATGAGCAGCCTCAGGTATCCCGTGCGGCTGTCGGCGTTGGGAACGGACCCGGAGGAGATTGTCCGGTTCATCTGGGAGAACGGCGACCTGCTCCGGGAAACTGCGATGGACGAACGGCATTCAATCACCGTGGACCGGGTGCGTCCGAGTATCAGGGTCAGTCCCGACGGGTTCGTGGTGTCGGAGATCGGCGCCTCGTTTGTGCAGGAGTTCACCATCGGACGAACTGAGATGCGCCGCCTGGGTCTGACCGGCCCCGGGCCGGTCACGGTCAGGGGTGGCGGGTTGCTGCGCTTCGACGAGGGGGGCCACCTCTGTTACGCGGCGTTGAAACCGGTCTACGACGCCCGGCGGCAGCAGAACATCCGGGAGGCCAAGAGCCGTGACGCGGCGATGCTCGCGGAGATTACCGCCGCTGCCGGATCCCGGGTCGGCGGCGCAGCGGAGAAGCTCACGTTCCACCGGCAGGGTCGTGGACGGTAGCTGGTCCGTGTCTCGGTGTATTGCCTAGGTGTATTGCCTAGGGCGCAGTGCCCCACGCCAGGCTTTTGGCTGCCGCCGGCGCCTCCAGCTGGGCCCGTTGGGTGAACCGCCCGCCGCGCAGGTCCGCGCTGACCCGCTTCAGGACTTCCCGGCGGCTCTTGGTCGGGTCGTCCCTGAGTGCCTTGAGCAGGAAATAGCTGAAGGCACCGCTGTACCGGCCAGAGAAGTCGGCGTCGGCCGCCGTTTGATCCGATCGGCAGGCCGCGAAGAGGACGGGTTTGGCTTTCGTGTCTGACCGCACCAGGTCGCGGAAAGCCCGCGGATCCGCCGATTCCGTCAGTTCGAGACCGAGCGGGGTGGGTGGCGGCACGAACCGCGGCCGCCGGGTGGGCAGCAGGTCCAGTGCCCTGAGGCCGGAGCCGCTGTGGCAGGTGTCGAGAACGACGTCGAGCAGGGCACCGTCGGGCAGGGTGCCCAGCAGGTCGTGCAGTTCGTCGTCGAGAATCAGCGTGGCGGGGTCCCACTGGTCGCCTTTTTGCCGCATGTCGAAGGTGACAAAGGCTTCGTCGGCGCCATCCGGTTCGTCCGCTGACGCATCGAGAACCTGGGTGCCGTGGCTGGAGAAGGTGAAAACCAGGTGGTCACCCGGCTTGGCCCGTTTGATCATCGCCTGCAGCTTCCCGACGACGGTGGCCTTCGTGGCCTTCGAATCCAGCAGCACCGTGACGTTCCGCTTCGCGAAACCGTACTGGCCGGTGAGCAGCGCGGAAAAGTCTTTGGCGTCGTTGACGCAGCCGTTGAGCCAGCCGTTGGTTGGAAGGTTCTCAAACTTATTGATGCCGACACAGAGTGCGTATTTGGACATAGCGCCGTTCCTCCCACGGGACCTGCCTCATCGCAGGTACGCCGCAACCTAGCGGGTGCAGTGTTACTGCTGCGTTACTGGCTGGTTCCGAGCGCCCGGTAGGTGGCCATCTGCCGATGCCGGCGCTGCAGGCTGTCGCGTCGCGGCGAGACGGCGGTGTCCGCGGCCTCGGCGGTCAGATCAATGTGGCGTTCACCGTAATGCCAGAGGAGAACGTCGTCGAGCAGCCGGTCGGGGCCCGGCGAATACCGGTGGTCCAGGGCGCGGCGCACTGAGGTGATGGTGTCCGCCTGGAGCAGCGAGGCGAGGGCCGTCGTCGTCGTCAGTCCGTGGGCAGCGAGCAGTTCGGCCGCCCAGCCCCAGTTGTCGTCAGACTTCCGGTCGACGTGCGGGAGGAGGGTCTGCCAGACGTCCCGCACCCGGTTGGGGGTAAGCGGGGCACTTCCTTCGCCGTCCTCGTCCCAGAACCCGGTGACCGTCTCATACCGTTCGTGGAGTTCCGCGAACGCCGACTCCACCGATTCGAGCATGGCCGCGGTACCCGTGAACTGCCGATCAAAGTAGGGGCTCCAGGCGCGCGGGTTGGAGGCCTTGAACCTGATGTCGTGTTCGATTTCCGACCAGGCGTGCGCCAGCACGGTGCGGATCTGCACCTCGAGCATGTAGCTTCCGCCCGCTTTCGCTGCAGGGTCAAGGGCCCGCTGGTACTCCTTCACGGCGTCGCTCTGGATTGTTCTCAGGATCAGGTGCCGGCTCGAGTAGCCGTAGGTGCCGGATTCGATGGTGCCGATGTCTTTTTCGCGGTCACCGCGGCAGTCGAATTCCTGGCGTTGCCGCTTGATCAGGTTGGCTGCAACGTCCACTTCGTGTGGCAGGGTGGTGATCACCCGGACCCCGACGACGTCGGTCAGGTTGCGCAGCGGATCAGGGAACACGAGGGTGGGGAGGTCCCCGGGAACGGCTGCAGCGAGCATCCGTGAGGCCTTGTCGCGGAATGACTGGACGGTTTTGGTCCGGGCGGTAACGAACAGGGGGCTCAACTCGGAGCCGACAAAAATTTCCTGGATCCCTGCCTGCATCTGCCGGGTCACCTCTTCAAGACGCAGGCGCACACGTTCGAACTCGCGGGTGCTCGCTTCCACCGCGGGGCGGAGACGGTCATCCAACTGATCCCAGGCGCTCATAAAGACTCCTCCGATGATGGCTTCAGGCCATCCTATCGGCCGGGTCTGACAGTCCTGGTGGAGGTTCGGTTAGAGGGGGCCACCGATCTGGCCCTGGCGGGCGGCGGTCGGCATGGAGTGGCTGTCGATGGGCCGGTCGTCGTCTTGGGTGGTCGCCTGCCGGGTGTCGTAGCTGCGTGCGGCGTTCAGGTCGCGGGATCGCATCCGCAGCCCGGTGATCACCAGGAACAGCCCGCCCAGCAGGAGGAGGGCTCCCACAGTGAACGGCGAAATCGTGGCGCCGTCGGCGGTGCCGTTGAACACCTCAAACAGAGCCGTGGGTAGGACGAAGATGGTCGCTACCAGAGCGGTGCCGCCGGCGATGAGCCGTCCGGTTCCTGAGGTGTTCATGGTTCCCCCTTGATTGGTCTGTCCATTCAAGCACCAGGGTCACCCCAACGGAAGGGATGGGTTAGAGCGAACCGAGATCCCCGGCACAACTACCGCTGGAAATTTGGGGGGTATGGATCACCCCGGTACCACCGCGAGCCCCTGCCTTGACGCCGCCCTGCCGCGTCGTATGGCTGGGTGCGTCGTAACTGAGGGAATCGTAGGTGCGAGGGGAATGAAGTTCTCGTGATCGACTCAGCGAGCCACTGAGCACCAGGCAAATGCCGCCGACCAGAAGGGCCAATCCCAGAGCGAAAAGCGCGACAACGGCACCCTCAGTTGTTCCGACGAAGACCTCGAACAGTGCCGACGGCAGGATGAATATCGTCGCGACTAGCGCTATCGAGCCGGCGACGAGCCGCCGGGTTCCTGTGCTATTCATGGTTCCCCCTTGATCGGTTTGTTCATTCAAACATCGGGATGACCGCAAGGGAAGGGCGGGTGCGGCTACGCTTCCGGTGTGGACAACCTATCCCGACGCACGCTGCTGGCTGCAGCTGGCACCCTTTTCGCCGCTACTGCCGCAGCAGCACTCGCAGGCTGCGCCCCCGGTGCACCCGCCGGCCCCACCCAGAATCCGGAGGACCCTGTGACACCGCAGCGCTACACCTATGGGGACGATCCGAGCCAGTTCACCGAGCTGTACCTCCCGGTGGGCCAACCCAGACCCGGCGTCGTCATCATCATTCACGGCGGCTACTGGGGCGCCGGCTATGGACTGGACTTAGGCCAGCCCCTTGCCGAGGACCTGGCGTCCCGCGGTTATGCCTGCTGGAACCTCGAGTACCGGCGGGCCGGCAACGCCGGTGGCTGGCCGGAGACCTTCGACGACGTGAGCTCAGGGATTGACCTCCTCGCGACGGCGGCAGCGGAGCACAGTCTCGATCTGGGCAGGACGACGGCGCTCGGCCACTCTGCCGGAGGCCATCTGGCGGTCTGGGCGGCCGGGCGGTCGACGCTTCCCGCCGGTGCGCCCGGGGCCGGGACGCCGCTGGTGCCGTTGACCGGCGTCGTCAGCCAGTCGGGTGTCCTGAACCTCGCCGAGGCAGATGAGCTGGGGCTGGGCGGGGGAGCGGTGCGGAACCTGTTGGTCGTTGATCCTGACGAGGACCCCGAACGGTACCGGCTCGCCGACCCGATGACGGCGATTCCCCTCACCATTCCGGTGCTGGCCCTGCACGGGGAGGAGGACTCTACGGTGCCGCTTAGCCAATCGGAAAGCTATGTGACCGCTGCGGATGCCGCTGGAGCTGACGTGGAGTTGATCATGATTCCCGGCGATCACTTCGCCATGATCACGCCCGGAACCGACGCCTGGACACAGGTGGTGCTGGCGGTGGATCGGCTGATGGTGGCGTAGCAAACGTAGCCCGCCCGGTCCCGCAGCGGGCCGCAACGAATTACTGTTGATCAGCGTTCGGGGATACCGTAATCAGACCGACTGAAAGGCGCCCATCGATGAGTGGCCCCACCCTTGCCGTGCTTGAAATTGGAGGCACCCACCTGACAGCCGCGCTGGTGGAATCCGGAACGTGGCGCATTGACCGGGAGTCCCTGGCGCGGGTTGACCTGCAGGCCCAGGGGACAGCGGAGAGCCTGGTCGAGGAGATCGGGGTTGCCGCCGACGCACTCGGGGGAGCACCGGGAGCCACCTGGTCGGTGGCGATCCCCGGACCTTTCGACTACGAACAGGGGATTGGCCGGTTTGAACATGTGGGGAAGTTCGACAGCCTGAATGGCTTCAACCTCGGTGCCGCCCTGCTGGAGCGCATCACCCCCACGCCCGGCATCATCCACTTCCTCAACGACGCCGACGCCTTCGGGATCGGCGAATATGCGCTCGGCGCCGCCCGCAACCGTGAACGTGCCATCTGCATCACCCTGGGGACCGGCGTCGGGTCAACGTTCCTTGTCGATGGGACACCCGTCAGCACCGGTCCAGCCGTCTCTCCCGATGGGAGCATCCATCACGAGCTGTATCAGGGCAGTCCGCTGGAAAACACCGTGTCCCGCAGGGCCATCCGCGCGGCTTATGCTGAGGCCGCCGGGGTGGATCCGGCAACAGGACTCGATGTACACACCATCGCCGACCTCAGCCGCTCCGGTGATGAAACCGCGCGGCGGGTGCTGGATGCCGCGTTTGGCGCCCTCGGGGAAACCCTGGCGGTGGCGATCAGGCGCTTCGATGCCGGGATCCTGGTAATCGGCGGGTCCATGTCCAGGTCCTGGGACCTGGTGGAACCTGCCATCCGCTCCGGACTGCGGGTGGCCGATCAGGGCCTCGAGGATTTCACGATCGAACAGGCAATCCTGCCCGACGACGCCGCACTGGTGGGGGCCGCCTACTGGGCCTCACAGCGTGAACGCGAGCGAACCGGAGGGTAGGGCTGTGCGGAAAATCCGACCCGGTCGTCAACGGCCTGCGCTGACGACCGGAACCTGATTACTCGGACGGAATTTCTGCGTCGGGGGTCTCTTCGAGGTAGGTGGTCTTCCAATCGCCGTCCGTGTAGACAACCGTCGCCGAATAGATGGTGCCGGCGGGGTCGAACGGACGGGTTTCCTGAACCTCGCCTGCCTCATCGAACGAGGTGTAGGCATCGGGGTTGACGGTGATCAAGGCGTCAACCTCGACGTCTTCGGCCACCTCATCAGCGGGGGTGGTGACGATGATCTGCTTGACCTTCGGCTGTCCGCCGAGAACCCAACCGCCGTCCTCGTAAATAGCCGCAAAGTCTTCGGCCACGGTAACCGCTGCCTCGGCGCCATCAAAGGAGGCAAGGAGCTTTTCGGTCTCCCCGGTGCGCTGGTTGTAGGACTTCAGTTCGAAGACGTGGTGGAGAAACGCCCGCGCGCCTTCGGGGCTCGCCTCGCCCATCAGGTCGTTCGTTTCCGGAGGCTGAATGTTCTGTGCGGGCGCGGTTGAGCTCGCGGGGGTGGGAGCCGCAGCCTCCGAAGGGGCAGCGGACTCGGTGGATTCGCCGCACGCGGTCAACGTGGCAAGAGCGATGACGGCGATGGCCGCGGCATTTCTGATCTTCATTGATTCCCCAACAGGTAGTAAGTTTCTGGCTCCGCTTAGGTCGGCGCACCCGGACAGTCTAACCGTAGCCTTAGGCAACTAGGCTCGGGATGGAGTCCACTGTGCCGGAGATCACACCCGATGACGATTGCCGGCCTAAGGATCCGTTCGGCGCCCGGCGGGGTCGCCTACCGGGTGGGGATGCTAACTTGTTAGCGTGCTCACCGTGATCGGGGAAACCCTTATAGACGAAGTCATCAGCGATGTCGCTTCACCCCGCGCCCACGTGGGGGGGAGCCCGATGAACGTGGCCGTGGGGCTTGCCCGGCTGGGGCACCCCTGCCGGTTCATCGGGCGCTGGGGGGACGACGAGTATGGCCGGATGATCCACGAGCACCTCAGCAGCAACTCGGTGCTGACTCCGATGGGGCAGGATCATTACCCCACCAGTATTGCCACCGCGCGCCTCGACCCAGCCGGCGGAGCCGCCTATTCGTTCCAGCTTGTCTGGGACCTTCCCACCATCAGTGAGCAGAAGGACCAGATCCTCGACGGCACCACCCTGCTACACACCGGCTCAATAGCCACAATGCTGGCGCCGGGTGCAGCCGAGGTGCTCGCCGTCGTCCAGCACGCCCACCCGCTGGCCACCATTTCCTACGACCCGAATTGTCGGCCGAGCATCGTCACCGACGTGGACTTCGCCCGCGCACAGGCCGAGAAATTCGTAGCGCTCGCCGACGTCGTCAAGGCCTCCGATGAGGACCTTGAGTGGCTCTACCCGGGCCAGGACGTGTTCGATACGGCTCGCCAATGGCTTGCTCACGGCCCAGCCATGGTGGTGGTGACACGTGGCTCCCTCGGGCCGTGGGCCGTCGTCGCGCGCGGCGAAACCTCGGTTCCGGCCCCCGCTACCCGGGTGGTGGACACGGTCGGCGCAGGAGACTCCTTCATGTCGGCGCTCCTGGGGTCACTGGTGGACCGCGGCCTCGTCGGCGCGCCTCGGCGGAATGAGTTGCGCCAATTATCCGTTGAGCAGATGGAAGCAGTCCTCGCCTACGCAGCAAAGGCGGCGGCCGTAACCGTCTCACGCGCCGGTGCTAACCCACCGGTGCGCAGCGAGCTAGTAGCAAACCCCCAGTGAAACAGGAGCAGTTATGACCCGCGATCCGTACGCAGACCTCCCCGCAGTCCCCGGCTTTAGCCTCACCAGCACCGACGTCGAGCACAACCAGCCCCTGGACGTCCGGCACGCCTCGGGGGCTATGGGCATCGAGGACGGGAAGGATCTGTCGCCCCAGCTGTCCTGGAGCGGGTTCCCCGAGGGGACAAAAAGCTTTGCCGTGACGGTCTATGACCCGGACGCCCCAACGGCCAGCGGGTTCTGGCACTGGGCGGTCTTCAATCTTCCAGTAAGCACCACGTCCCTGCCGTCCGGCGCTGGCGTGGACGGCGGCACCGATCTGCCCGAGGGCGCAGTTCAGTTGAAAAACGACGGCGGCTTCAGTGGCTTCATCGGAGCAGCACCTCCGGCCGGTCATGGACCGCACCACTATCACGTGGTGGTGCACGCTGTGGATGTGGAGAGCCTTGAGGTGCCAGCGGAAGGCAGCAACGCCTACCTCGGATTCAACCTTTTCTCCCATACGCTCGGACGCGCCCGGCTGATCCCCACGTTCGAGCAATAGATCACGTCACCCAGAGACTGGAAGCCGACCGATGTTCCTCCTGTTTGGTTTTAAGACTGCGGTCCGGCATTTGTTCAGCGTTTCGAACACCTGCCCATACTGCGGCCAGCTGATCGCGCAACGCGTCGAGGAACGCGCCACCCGCTTCACCCTGTTCTTCATTCCCCTGCTCACCACCCGACGCCGGTATGGCATCACCTGTTCCAACTGCGGCGGCTCGACCGTGCTTTCCAAACGGGAAAAAGAAGCGCTAGCCCGCTGATCTGAGCGATTCAGCACTAATCGGCGCAGGTAGGCTTAGACGACCCTGCTGTTTGAACTGCCCGCTGAAAGAGAGTACCCGCATGCGCCTGGTCGCCAGCGACATGGACGGAACTATCGTCGGCCACGACGGCAAGATCAGTGCCCGGACCGTCGAAGCGTTCCGGGCCTGCCTGGATGCCGGAGTCGAAGTTGTTTTTGTCACCGGACGGCCCCCGCGGTGGCTGGACCCGCTGCGTGAACAGCTGGAACACCGCGGCACGGTCATCTGCTCCAACGGTGCAGTGACCTACAGCCTTCACGACGAAAGGGTGTTGAGCGCACACCTCCTGGAGCACAGCAACATTCTGGCAGCCCGCGAGATCATTCTCGACCTCTACCCGGCCGCCTCCTTCGCCGCCGAAACAGTCAACGGCTTCCACATCGAGCACGGGTTCGCCGAAGACGGCTCGGTGGAACTGCTCGCCGGGGCCGTCGCCATGCCGCTCGCGGACTCCCTCGCGGGAGAGCGGGTGATCAAATTCCTGGCCCGGGAACGCGACGTCTTGCCCGATCACTTCCTGAACACCGTCCGACCAGCCGTCGCCCACCTGGTCACCGCAACCCACTCGGCACCCAGCATCGCCCTGCTGGAAATGTCGATGCCCGGCATCAACAAGTCGGTCACCCTCGCCGAATTCGCCGCGAGCCGTGGGATCAGCCAGGCCGACGTCGTCGCCTTCGGAGACATGCCCAATGACGTGCAGATGTTGACCTGGGCGGGCACCGGATACGCGATGGCCTCCGGGCATCCCGAAGCGATCATGGCTGCCGATCTGCAGGCCCCAGCCTTCGAGAACGACGGCGTGGCGCAGATCCTCGAGGAGCGCCTGGCCGCCCTGAACGCCGCCCCGTAAGGATGCTGCCCTACCTGCGAAACGTCGGACCGGCCGGAGAGCAGCGGAAGCTCGCTCTCTCGCATCGCGGGTTTTCGCTCGACGGGTTGGAAAACTCGATGGTCGCCTTCGCCGCCGCAGTCGAGCTGGGCTTCGGCTATCTGGAGATCGACATCCGCACCACCAGTGACGGCGTTGTCGTGGTCTTCCACGACGAGCTGTTGGACCGGGTCTGCGACGCTGCTGGCCCGGTGGCCGATCGTACGCGGGAGGAATTGGGGGCCGTCCTCATCCGGGGCGTCGAGCCGATTCCCACCCTTGAAGAGGTGCTGACCCGGTGGCCAGCCATGAAACTGAATATCGACATCAAGGACGACGCTTCGGTGGAGCCGTTCGTCGAGCTGGTGGAGCGGTTCGGTGCGCATGACCGGGTGTTGGTCGCCTCTTTTTCGGATCGGCGGCGGCTGAAGGTACTGAAACTGCTGTCCCGACCGGTGGCATCGTCGGCGGGGATGGTGTGGTCGGCGTCGCTGTGGCTGCTAGGTCCACTCGGCCAGACGCGGCGCCTCGCCCAACTGGCCAAGGTCGATTGTCTGCAGCTGCCGGTGCGCCATGCCGGCATCGTGGTGGTGACCGAACGGTTCGTCAGGCGGTGCAGGAAGGCCGGACTGCCGCTCCACGTCTGGACCATCAACGACGCCGAGTCGATGGATCGGCTCCTATCACTGGGCGGTGGTGTGGACGGGCTGGTATCCGACCGCGCAGACCGGCTGGCCGCTGCTATGCGCCGCCGCGGTCAGTGGCCCCAAAGCACGTAGGCCCGGCCGACCGGACTGCTCCGAAAAAAGTGTCCCACCCGCAGACGCGCTGTTGGGCAACCACTATTGTGCGGCCCAGGCACTTGCTTGGCTCAAAGGGTGGTCGGCCGGTAGGTAGCTTCGGTCCACAGGTGGAACAGGGCATACGCGCGATACGGTCGCCACCGCTGGGACCAGGTCTCGGCTTCACTGATGCTGGGGTTGTTCATGGCCCGGCGCAGCACAAGGTCACCCGGCGTGAAGGCGTCCCGATCGCCAAGCACCCTGACCGCCAGGTAGTCGGCGGACCAGGGGCCGATCCCAGGAAGAGCCAGCAGGGCCTTCCGGACCGCAACGGGGTCACCGTGAAGAGTCAGCCCGTCACAGAAGGCCCGCGCAACGTGCTGCACGGTCGCTCCCCGCGTTCGGGTCACGCCGACGGCGCTGCGCAGGGCCTCCGCCGGAGCAGCAGCCAGTAACTCGGGAGTGGGGAAGGTGGTCAGTCCGGCGTCGCCCGGGATGCCGTAGGCGGACGCCAGCCGTCCGCCAAACGTCCCAGCGGCAGCCACCGAAACCTGCTGGCCGAGGACAGTCATGATGGCAGCTTCGAACGGTTCTGGATAACCGACGGCGCGCAGGCCTGGGCGACGCCGGACCAGCGGTCCGAGCAGGGGGTCCGGGTCGAAGGCCCCGGTTACCTTCTCGAGGTCGGCGTCCAGATCGAGCCAGCGTCGGATCGTTGCCGCCAGATCGGGGATTTCGCTGGCAGGTGCCCTGGTGCTGACCGTCACCCCCGATGAGCCGATGGTGACGGTCACCGCGTACTGGCCATTGGGTGTGCTGAGGAGCCGTGAGTGGGACAGCCCAGCCGGGTCGGGGATTTCACAGCCGGGGATGAAGTGGTTTGAGAGCAGGGAAACCATTGGCCCCACCTCGATCGGTCCGTTGGCTGCCAGCGAAAATTTCTTCACCGGGCAAGCCTACGGCCGGTTCCCGGCCCGCCATGACCAGGAAAGTGCCTCACCTGCAGACGCGCTGTTGGGCAACCACTACTGGGCAGCTGCAGCACTTTTCTGGCCCGGGCAAAGCCTACTGAAGCACCGGATCGGTCAGCGTCCTCAAATATTCGAGGGCTTGCGGGCCGTACTGGGCCATCGATGCGTCGTCGGCGTGAACCAGGAGCCGCAGCCAGGACCCATAACGGTGAAGCCGCGCCAGCTTCAGCGCTGGCTCGACGACGAGACGCAGCTCGGTCATGGGAGCAAAGTCGGTCCAGCACTTGAGGTAGGCGGTAATGACTTGCCGGATCCGCGGGTCGTCGACTGTGGTCTGCCACTGTTCCTGCATCACAGTCAGCGGAACATACAGCGAACTGAAGGGGTGCGCCCAGTAGGAGTCACCGAAGTCGAAGAATCTCAGCGGGGCGGTGGTGGTTCCCGGGATGAAGGCGTTGCCTGGGTGGAGGTCGTTGTGTTCAAGGCTCAGGGGGATTCCCACTACCAGAAGCGTTGCGGCGGCCTGCTCAAGGGTCGGGATACTGGCAAAAATACCGTCGGCCGCCTGCGCTGAGAGATGCAGGGGATGTTCGGGCGGCAGGCCCGTGTGAAGGAGCAGCTGGTTGCTGGCGAAGTTCCCGGCAATTCCGGGATCCATGCTGACCAGGCCAACGGCGGCCAGCGGGGCGCCGTGTGGAATGAGCTGCCGTTGGAGGTCAGCGAAGTCCTTCACCACACGGACCCATAATTGGTAGTCGGTCGACTTGAGGGAGGCGAGGGTCTTCCCATGGTCGGGGGTGAGCAGCCAGCCCTTGGCCGGTTCGAAGGCCAGGGGTGCGGCAACATGGTCCGGCACCAGTTCGGACATCCGGGCCACGAGGGCTGCCTCAGTGAACTGGCCGGGGTTGTTTTCCTTGAACCAGAGCCGTCCGTGATTCGTTGTCACGGTGAGTTGGGTGGACCAGAACCGGGTCCGGGTCGGTTCCAGCGGGCCTGTCTGCGTCAGGTTGCAGCCTTCGAGCACCTGGGTGATCCACTGCTGCACAGCTTCCCGCCACTCCGGTGACGCCCAGACCTGCTGTCGGTCCATCAGCGGCCCGCCAACGCTGCGGTCAGAGCGGCCCCGGCGTGGATGGCGGTGGTGGGAAACAGGTGCAGCGGCGTGTCCGCGGGTGATACCAGCAGTTCTATCTCGGTGCACCCAAGAATAACTCCCTGGGCACCACTGGCTCCGAGCGCCTCGATGATGCTGAGATACCTGCGCCGCGAGTGGGTCGAGATGATTCCCAAACACAGCTCCTCGTAAATGATCCGGTGGGCGACTGCCCGATCCTCGGTGCCGGGTGTCAGGACTTCCACGCCGTGTACTGCAAGCCGGTCCCGGTGAAAGTCCTGCTCCATCGTGAATGCTGTTCCGAGCAGCCCCACTGTGCTCATGCCTGCTGCGCGGACCGCGTCAGCGACGACGTCGACGAGGTGGATGAACGGAACACGGACTGCCTGCTCGATGGCTGGCGCGACCCGGTGCATGGTGTTGGTACACAGGACGATCAGCTCCGCCCCGGCAGCCTCCAAATCACGGGCACCCTGGGCCATAAGTGTGCCGGCTTCGTCCCAGCGACCCTCCGTCTGAAGTGCTTCGATCACGGCGAAATCAACCGATCGCAGCACACAGTCGGCCGAATGGAAGCCACCCAGCCGCTCCTTCACACCGTCGTTGATCAGCCGGTAGTACTCGGCGCTACTTTCCCAGCTCATCCCGCCCAGTAACCCGATCCTCAGCATCACACCAGTTTAGGCACTGCCAGCCAGGGAGGTGACAGGGTGTGGGTGGCGTCCCATCAGACGAAGGTTTCGAGCCAGTCGATCGCGTCGCGCTCGGATGTGAAGAACTGGGCCGGGTGCGCCGCATTGTCGGCAAACGCCGCGACTACACGGTCGACGGGATCCTCGCCGACCAGGGCAATGGCAGTGATGCCCTCTTCGTCGCAGAATGCGCGCCGGGCCGCGTTGGTGAAAGCTACACCTTTCATGCTCAGCAGGATCCGGCGGGTTCCTGGGTTGAGGAGGGATGCATCAAGGGCGGCTCGGGCATCGTCAACCGTGACCACAGCGGAGGGATGCCACCACGCGTGCAGGATGCCGTCCTCCCGCAAGGTGAGCGGTCGCGATTCGTCGTCGGTCGGACAGCGGCCAGCGACGGGGATAGAAGAATTGTTCATAGGGTCCCCCGAAGTTTAAGCAATTCCATTGAAGATTAAAGTAAGAGTCTGTGAATTACTTCGTCGCAGGTGATCTTTTGGATGTGTTCGCCCCAAACGAATATTCGTTGACCAGCCCGACGATGGCCGCGGCCACCTGGGTCACCTCAAGTCCTTCGGTTGAAATGAGCGCGTCGTCAGAGTCGGCCTCCTGCAGGATCGACTGCAACTCGCCGGCACGGTGTAGATACCAGCCCAAAGCGGGGTCGGAGGCGACATGACGTCGTCGCAGTCTGTCCCGGACTATGGCGAGCAGGGCATCGAGGCGAATCACGAGGAGGGGGCTGCCAAGCGCCAGCTCGTATTGCAGCCGTTGAGCGGACCCTTCAATCACCCCGGCGAGGATCAGGATTTCAGGTCCCGCGGCACGGAAATTGGCTACCATGGCCGCCAGGTTGGCGAGCTCGAGGTCGCGGTTGAACGGGTCACCAGCCGGGGCCGGCCAGGCGTAGCGCAGCCAGTCAAGATCGATGACCGCATGGGGTACTCCGTCGGCGGCCAGGAGGGCTGCGGTTGCCTGGGCTACTGACGTCTTTCCCGCCCCCACAGTCCCGTTGAGGAAGACACACTGCATCGTTCCACCTCGCATCGTCCCGCTCATGGCCCAAGCCTAATCTGGTCGCGACGCTCCCCATCGGCTTGCCGCGGGACTAGCGTGTGACCATGACCGACGACGACGTCCGGAGCCTTTCGCTGTTCCTACCGGAAACCTCTGAGCGTGCATCCTAGGGAACGCCCGGATTCCGGGTCAAGGACAGGCTCTTCGCCCGTCTCCGGGCTAGTCGCGGACAGCCGTAGTAGCCAGTCCAACGAGTTCCGCCTCAACCTCGGGGAAGGTCCGGTAGCCGTCGTCGGACCCGAAATGCCCGCCCCCGGGGACGACGACCAGCCTGCCACCGAGCCTGTCCGCGAGACTGGCGGTGATCGCCGGAGCTACCACTGGGTCGTTGTCCGATCCGATCACCGTGCAGCGGGGGACCACCAGGTCGTCGACAAACTCACTGCCGGCAGTAAAGCCGTCGAGGAGTGGGAGCGAATCGATGGGTTCGGCGAAACCAGCGACGAGGATCAGCCCCCCAAGTGACCAGCCCGGATCCAGCGCCGCCAGGTAGCGAAGCGCCGCAATGCAGCCGAGGCTGTGGGCGACGATCACCGTCCCAGCCGACGGTCGGCCGATGGACGTATGAAGGGCGCCTGTCCAGCCGGCTGTGGTGGGCTCGTTCGGTGTGGGTAAGTCCAGCACGGTCACCTGGTTCTGGACCGATGAGAAGCGGGACTTCAGCCAGGGAAACCAGTGCTGACCCGGAGACGCCTGATACCCGTGGACCACGAAGATGTCCATCCGGCTCAGCCCAGCTTCGACGGGCGGGACCCCTTGTCGGAGGCGTCAACGTCGTCGGGCCCCGTGACATGCTCACTGCCGCGCCAGCGGGCCAGGCCGTTCATCCCGTGGTAAATCACGAGGGTTGCGGCTGTGCCGAGGGCGATGCCCTCGAAGGTGAGGTCCCCGATGGTCCAGGTGAAGTTGGCGATACCGACCACCAGGGCCACCCCGGCCGTCGACAGGTTGATGGGGTTGGAGAAGTTGACCTGATTCTGCACCCAGATCCGGACCCCGAGGATGCCGATCATGCCATACAGCACCACTCCGGCGCCGCCGAGGACACCGGGTGGGACGGTGGCGATCAGTGCTCCGAACTTCGGGAACAGGCTCAGGAGGATGGCAACAATTCCTGCCACCCAGTAGGCCGCCGTCGAATACACACGGGACGCTGCCATGACGCCGATGTTCTCCGCATAGGTGGTGGTTCCGGAGCCGCCGCCCGACCCCGCGAGCATCGTGGCGAGGCCGTCAGCCATCAGGGCGCGGCCGGTCACGGGGTCGAGGTCGCGCCCGGTCATTGCCGCCACCGACTTCACATGACCGATGTTCTCGGCGACGAGGACCAGGACTACCGGGACGAACAATCCCACCACTGAAAGGTGGAACTCGGGGGTCTGGAAGGGGGGAAGGCCAATCCAGGCGGCGTCGCTGATGGCAGTGAAATCGACTTCTCCGCGCAGCATGGCTGCGACGTAGCCGGCGACAACGCCCACGAGGATCGATAGCCGCCCGAGGATTCCCTTGAACAGGACGGTCACCAGGAGGATGACCACCACGGTGATGAGCGCGGTCAGGGGGGCCTGCTCGAAGCTCGATTTTGCTGTGGGGGCCAGGTTAAGGCCGATCAGCGCGACGATGGCACCCGTGACGATCGGCGGCATCACCACCTGGATCCACCGGGACCCTGCCCTGTGGACGATGGCACCGATGATCGCCAGGACCGCACCGGCCATGATGATCCCGCCGAGCGCGCCCGCTGCGCCATGCTGGCTCTGGGCGGCGGCGATCGGCGCGATGAAGGCGAAGCTTGACCCAAGGTAGCTGGGAACCTTCCCGGCGGTGATGATCAGGAACAGGATGGTCCCGATTCCTGAAAACAGGAGGGTGGTGGCCGGCGGGAACCCGGTGATCAGGGGGACCAGGAACGTTGCGCCAAACATCGCGACGACGTGCTGCGCGCCGATCCCGACAGTCCGGGGCCAGCTGAGCCGCTCATCCGGGGCAACAAACTGCCCGGGCAGGACGTTCTTCCCATCGCCGTGGAGTGTCCAAGAGGTACCGAGCCTGCTCATGGCTGTGCCTTCCAAAAGATGTTGGGGTGATCTGTCGGAAATCCTACAGTCCGCCGCGGGATGTTACGTTGCACTCATGTCATTCACTGTCGAAGGCCGAACAGTCCTCATCACCGGTGCCGCCAGCGGGATGGGCCGGTTATACGCCGAACGCGCTGTCAGGGAGCGGGCCGGCGCCGTCGTCCTCTGGGATGTCGACGCCGACGCGCTCCACGCGACCGCCGATTCCCTGGGAGGTGCGGGATCCTCGGTGCACAGCTACGTCGTCGATCTTGCCTCGCTGAGTGCGATCACGACGGCGGCCGCCGCCGTCAGGAACGACGTCGGGATCCCGGCGGTACTGATCAACAACGCCGGCATTGTGCGCGGGAAGTACTTCTGGGAGCACGAGCAGGAGGCGGACATCGCACTGGTCATGCAGATCAACACCCTTGCGCTGATGCACCTGACCCGGGAGTTCCTGCCGGACCTCATCGCGTCGCGCGAGCAGGCACGTATTCTCAACGTTGCGTCGGCGTCCGGCACCCTGTCGGTGCCCCGGATGAGCGTCTACACGGCTTCGAAGTGGGCAGTCATTGGGTGGAGTGACTCGCTGCGCCTTGAACTGCGCGAGGCCGGTCACCGCCACATCAAGGTCACCACGCTGATCCCCAGCTACATCCGGACGGGCATGTTCGAGGGGGCCCGGGGTCCGCTGTTCACGCCTCTGATGGACCCGGCCGACGTCGTCGACAAGGCCTGGCGGGCGCTGCTGGCCGGGCGTCCCCGCCTCCAACTGCCGTGGTCGGTGGCGTTGGGCGGTGCGCTGCGCGGTGTCCTGCCGCAGCCGGTGTGGGACGTGGTCGCCGGGCGCGTGTTCAAGGTGTACAGCTCCATGGAGCACTTCACAGGCCGCGCGAAATGACTCTCCCAGCGGCGGCCGAGGAGGCTACGGCTGTGGCACGGCTGCGCCGGACCTTCGACGCCGGGACCACCCGCCCGCTGACCTGGCGGCGGGCCCAGCTCACGGGGCTGATCCGCATGTTCGCCGAGCGGGAGGTGGACCTTACCGACGCTCTGCACGCCGACCTCGGCAAGAGCCGCCTCGAAGGACTGGTGTCCGAACTCTCACTGGTCAGGGCCGAAGCCGAATACGCCCTGCGGCACCTGACCGAGTGGACCAGTGCCGAACGCGTGCCGGTGCCAGCTGGGCTGCTGCCGGCGACGGCCCGCCGGCAGCCCGAGCCACTGGGCGTGGTGCTGATCATCGGTCCCTGGAACTACCCGGTGCAACTACTGCTGTCCCCTCTGGTCGGTGCGTTCGCGGCAGGGAACTGTGCTGTCCTGAAGCCGAGCGAACTTGCCCCTGCCACGTCGGCGGTCATCGCCAACCTGCTGCCGCTCTATTGTGACGCCGCCGCCGTGGACCTGGTGGAAGGCGGCCCCGAGGTAAGCACCGAACTGCTCACCCAGAAATACGACTCCATCTTCTTCACCGGGGGTGCCCGCGTCGGAAGGATTGTCGCCCATGCCGCGGCCGAGCAGCTCACCCCGGTCACGCTGGAGCTGGGAGGCAAGTCGCCCGCCGTCGTGATGGACGGGAACCTCCGCGCGGTGGCGCGGCGCCTCGTGTTTGGGAAGTTCCTCAACGCTGGCCAGACCTGTGTGGCCCCCGATTACGTGCTCGTCGAGGCGGGGTTGGAAACGCAGTTGCTGCGCCACCTGAAAAAGGCGCTCGCCGACTTTTACGGCAGGGATCCACAACGCAGCGCCGATTACGGTCGAATCATCAACGAGGCGCACTTCGATCGCCTGGTCGGCCTGCTCAGCGGCGGCACTATCTACGCCGGTGGATCGTACGACCGCGATGCCCGGTATCTCGAACCCACGCTGCTGACCGGAGTGTCGCCGGAGTCCCCGGTGATGCAGGAGGAAATCTTCGGGCCCATCCTGCCGATTCTGACGGTAGGCGGAATGGACGAAGCTGTGGACTTCATCAGCTCCCGTCCCAGTCCCCTGGCGGCATACCTGTTCAGCAACACGACGACGGTGCGGCAGGACTTTGAGGCACGCGTGCGCGCCGGAGCGATCGGCCACAATGCCTGCAACCTGCACCTGACGGTGCCCGGACTGCCGTTCGGCGGGGTGGGGGACAGCGGGACCGGCGCCTATCATGGCCGCTATTCCTTCGACGTGTTCAGCCAGTTGCGGGGAGTGCTTTCCAAGGGCACCGGAATCGACACCCTGCGACTGGCCTACCCGCCGCACAACCGCCTGAAGAGGTGGCTCCTGCGTCGGCTCCTCTGAGCTGGCGGCGGGCTTCACGCCCCACCCCTCCAACCCGTTTCACCGACCCGTGAGATTAGGTGGACCGGGCGCCGACCTGAACTCGCCGACGGGCCACACCTCACGGTGCGGCGGTGGGGGTTAGCCGCCGATGACGGCGTCTACCAGGGCCTTAGCCTCTTCCTGGACCTGCTTGAGGTGGTCAGCGCCCTTGAAGGACTCGGCGTAGATCTTGTACACGTCCTCGGTTCCCGACGGGCGGGCAGCGAACCACGCGTTCTCGGTGGTGACCTTCAGCCCACCGATTGACGCTCCGTTGCCCGGGGCCGTGGTCAGCCTTGCAGTGATGGTTTCGCCCGCGAGGGTTGTCGCCGAGACGTCCGACGGCGACAGCTTCCCGAGCGCCGCCTTCTGCTCCCGCGACGCGGGAGCGTCGATCCGCGCGTAGACGGGCGAGCCGAACCGGTCGGTCAGGCTGGCATAGTGCTGGGACGGCGTGCGGCTGGTGACCGCCGTGATCTCGGAGGCCAGCAGAGCCAGCAGAATGCCGTCCTTATCGGTGGTCCAGGGCCCGCCGTCGTGGCGCAGAAATGACGCCCCGGCAGACTCCTCCCCACCGAAGGCGAGCCCGCCGGAGAGCAGACCCGGCACGAACCACTTGAACCCCACGGGCACCTCTTCGAGGGTCCGCCCCAGCTCGGCGGCCACCCGGTCGATAATCGACGACGACACGAGGGTCTTCCCGACGACGGCGTCCGCCCGCCAGTGCGGACGGTTCCGGTAGAGGTAGTCGATGGCCACCGCAAGGTAATGGTTGGGGTTCATGAGGCCCGCATCGGGGGTGACGATCCCGTGCCGGTCGGCGTCGGCGTCGTTCCCGGTGGAGATATCGAACTCCGACGAGCGGGCAATCAGCGAGGCCATCGCCGACGGCGAGGAGCAGTCCATCCTGATCTTCTCGTCCCAGTCGAGAGTCATGAACGCCCACTGGGGGTCGACGGCGGGGTTCACGACGGTCAGGTTCAGGTTGTGGGTTTCGCCGATGGCACCCCAATAGTCGACAGCGGCCCCGCCCATCGGATCGGCGCCGATGTGCAGGCCGGACGCCCGGATGGCATCAAGGTTGAGGGCGGTGGGAAGATCCTCGACGTAGTGCTGCAGGAAATCGTAGGTTCCGATGCCGTCCGCCTGCCGCGCCTGGCTGGCGGGGACGCGCCGCACCTCCCGTAGCCCACCCTCCATCAGGGTGTTGGCCCGGTCGGCGATCCAGTTGGTGGCATCCGAGTCTGCTGGGCCGCCGTGCGGGGGGTTGTATTTGAATCCGCCGTCGCCCGGCGGATTGTGTGAGGGTGTGATGACGATGCCGTCGGCTTGATCGGCGCCGCGGGCGTTATGGGCGAGAATCGCGTGGGAGACGGCAGGGGTGGGGGTATAGGCGCCGCGGGCGTCCACCTTGACTGTGACCTCGTTCGCGGCCAGGACCTCAAGGGCTGTCTGCTGGGCCGGTTCGGAGAGTGCGTGGGTGTCCCGGCCCATGAACAGGGGACCGGTGATGCCCTGGCCCGCCCGGTATTCGACGATCGCCTGGGTGATCGCAGCGATGTGCCCCTCGTTGAACGAGGCTTTCAGGGAGGATCCGCGGTGACCCGACGTGCCAAACGCGACCCGCTGTGCCGGGTCGTTCAGGTCCGGGACGACGTCGAAATACGCGTCCAGAAGCGAAGAAACATTGACGAGATCGCTGGGGAGGGCGACTGTGCCCGCTCGGTTTGCCATTGCTACAGCATGCCAAAGAACCGGGACTATTACAGCCCCGGGTGGCAAATGCGCGGCGCGTTTCGACATCCAGGCCGCCGGGCTCAGGGTTTACGGGCGTGAATCCGTTCAATGGTGCCGGCTTTGAGGCGTTCCACCTCGACGACGACGAATCCGGCAGCCTGCACCAGGGGTAATTGGCGGCGGGTGAAGTGCTCGCCAGCCGTCCGGACTGTGAAGCGCTCCAGCAGCCACTGCAGTGCGTAAATCGGTGGCCAGGTGCTCGCCACGTGATCGAGGAGGAGCAGCCTTCCACCGGGCACCAGCACCCGCCAGGCCTCCCGGACGGCTGCCTCCGGATCAGGAATCCCGCAGAGCGATAATCCACAGATCACCGAATCGAACGAGTTGTCGTCGAACGGCAACTGTTCGGCGTTACCTACCCGCACATCAACGTCGCGGCCCAGGCGGCGTGCCCGGTCAACTGCGACGGCGAGCATGGCCGGGCTGAGGTCAACCCCGGTCACCCGGGCGCCAGGCGGGAGATGGGGGAGGTTCAGCCCGGTACCGATGGCCACCTCAAGGATGCGGCCCTCGGCGCGGTCACCCAACCATTCGCGGCCGCCCCCAAACCAGACCCGGTCCAGAAAGGCGATCTGCCGGTCGTAGTTGTCAGCGTTTTGCTCCCAGGCACGCAACACCCGGGCGGTCTGATCTTCTGGTGCGGCCATCGTCTGCCTCCCTCTACGTTCCCAGCACCTACCGGGTGAACGGTGGCGCAGTTAGACCTGGATCTCGCGTTTGAGGATCTTCCCCGTCGGGCCCTTGGGCAGGGCTTGCACCAGCACCACCCGGCGGGGGTATTTGTATGCGGCAACGCGCTCCTTGGTGAATTCAAGTATTTCGGCGCTCAGCCGCTCACGGGCGTCGTCGTCCGCCGGTTCGAGTTCGGCCTTGATGCCCACGACTGCCACAATCTCCTCACCCTGGAGGTCATCCGGAACGCCGATGACTGCGGCTTCCGCTACAGCGGGGTGTTCGTAGAGCGCCTCTTCCACCTCGCGCGGGTAAACGTTGTATCCCCCACGGAGGATGACATCCTTCTTCCGGTCGACGATGAAGATGGCCCCATCCTCGTCAAACCGTGCCAGGTCTCCGGTGCGGAACCAGCCGTCGGGGATGGCAGCCGCCGTGGCGTCGTCGTTGTTCCAGTACCCCTTCATCACGCAATGGCCTCGAACAGCGAGCTCACCCACCTCGCCGGTGGGCACCTCGACTCCGTCGGTGTCGAGCATCCGCACCTCAACGCCGTCCACCGGTGTCCCAATCGAGCCCGGCTTGCGGATCGTCCCGCGCCGGTTGAAGCTGACAATCGGCGATGTCTCCGACAGGCCGTACCCTTCCAGCAGCTCAGCAGCGAAGACCCGTTCAAACTCGTGCAGCACCTCCACCGGTAGCGCCGACCCACCGGATACGGCCACGCGGAGCGATGACAGGTCGGTCCCCGCGACCGACGCATGCCGCAGCATGGCGATGTACATGGTGGGGACGCCCTCAAAGATGGTCACCCGGTCGCGTGCAATGATCTCCAACGCCTTCCCGGGCTCGAACCGGGGGAGCAGCGTCACGGTGGCGCCGGTGAGCATCGCCGCGTTCAACGCGCAGGTCTGCCCGAAAATGTGGAAGAACGGGAGCCCGCCGAAGAGCACGTCGCCTACCTTAGTGCCCATCAGGTCTCGTGAAATCTCGGTGTTACGCTGCAAATTGGAGTGGGTCAGGGCCGCGCCCTTGGGGCGGCCGGTGGTCCCCGAGGTGTAGAGCAGAACCGCAGTGTCATCAGCATCGACTGTTGCGACCACGGGGTCCGGTTCCACAGCTCCCAACTGCTGCATGAACGTTGCCCCATTAACGGTGATGACCTCCAGCGCGACGCCCTGGTCGTCAGCCGACTGTTCCGCGCCCTTCGTTGCCTCAGCGACAATTCCCTCCCAGGCGAACACCAGCCGGGCGCCGGAGTCGGTGAGGTGGTAGGCCACCTCGCGGGCCTTCAGCAACGGATTGAGGGGAACCACCACAGCACCGAAGCGCAGAACGCCATAATAGATAAATGCCATCTGCGGAATATTCGGCATAATCAGCGCCACCCGGTCCCCGCGCTGCACGCCCTTCTGCACCAGCAGGCGGGATACCCGCTGACTCCACCCGTCCAATGCGGCGAAAGTGAGTTCGACGTCGTCGAGCTTGATGCCCACCGCGTCCGGGTGCACCAGGGCAGTGGACGCGAGGTTGTTGGCGAGATTGGGCACGTGATCTCCTTCGATCATTGCGGGTTACCGGTGAGTAACAGTCTCATTCATGACACGGCGGCGCGCAATACCGGCAGGGGCGCGCGGCAATGCCACAACGACGACGACGCCCGCCCCGGTGTTGGGGCGGGCGCCGTTCGGCCGGGGGAGCGGGTTAGCGAACCCCGGACATCAGCTTCTTGATCGCTGGAGTTGCTGCTACCAGCAGGATACCCAACACGATCGCGGTGATCCCGCTGAAGGAGAAGTAGGGCACCTCATTGTCCTGGTCGTAGTAGCCGGCCAGGATGCCCGAAACCGTAGTACCCAGGGAGATGGACAGGAAGTTTAGGGCCACCATCTGGGTCCTGAACGTTTCGGGCGCCAGCTTGGTGGCCACCGAGAGGCCAATTGGCGAGAGGAACAGTTCGGCGAAGGTGAAGAACAGCAGGATCATGGCCAACACCAGCAGCGGTGTGCTGTTCGCGCCGCCGCCCGAGAACGGAATGAACATCAGGAAGGCGACACCCATAAAGATCAGGCCCAGCGCGAATTTGAGCGGCGACGACGGCTGCCGTGACCCCAGCTTGGTCCATAGCGCGGCGAAGACCGCGGCGAACAGGATGATGAACGCCGGATTGATCGACTGCACCCAGGCGGCGGGCATGGTCCAGCCCAGGATCTCCCGGTCCAGGCTCTGCTCCGAGTACAGGAGCACCACGGTGAACTGCTGCTGGAACAGCGCCCAGAACGCAGCACTGGCGAGGAAGAGCGGCATGAAGGAATACACCCGGCGGCGCTCCAAGGCACTGACTTTGCGGCTCCGCAGGATCACCGTGAAGTAGGCCACCGTGGCAATGATTGCCGCATAGGCCATCAGGTCCGCCAGATTGTCGGGGGTGACTGCACCGGTCAGGATGGCCACCGCAACGAGGGCCAGGAACGCGACGGCGATCAACATCCACTTCCGGTAATCGGCGGACGGCAGCGGGTTCTCCACCGCATGCGATTCCGCGGGAAGGTTCTTCCGGGTCAGGGTGTACTGCACCAACCCGATGGCCATGCCCACCGCCGCGGCGCCGAAGCCCACATGGAATCCCCAGCTTTGTTGCAGCCAGCCGGTAATCAGCGGTCCGACCAGGGCGCCAAGGTTGATGCCCATGTAGAAGATCGAGAAGCCGGCGTCGCGCCGCTCATCCCCTTGCCGGTACAGGGTGCCGACCAGGGAGGTCGCGTTGGCCTTGAGGCCGCCGGAGCCGATGCCAACGAGGATCAGGCCCACCGTCAGGCCCGCCCCGCCTGGCAGCACAGCCAGGGCGATGTGGCCGACCATGATCATGATCGCCGAGGAGAAGAGGACCTTCTCGGACCCGAGCACCCGGTCGGCCAGCCAGGCGCCGAGGATCGTCGACAGGTAGACACCGCCGCCATACGCGCCGACCAGACCAGCGGCAACCCCCTGGTTGATCGCCAGCCCACCCTCGGTGACGCTGTAGGTCATGTACAGCAGGAGGATGGCCTGCATCCCGTAGAAAGAGAAGCGCTCCCACAGCTCGATACTGAACAAATTGGCCAACATTCGGGGGTGGCCCATGAATGTTTTTTCCGCCGGACGGGCGGACGTCTCAGATGATGTGGTCATTTATCCCATGGTGCCACGCGCATTTTGGCTACTGAAGTGGACCCGGCGGATTTCGCCGTCGTCCCGGCTAAACGCCCTGCGCTTCAAGCTGCGCCGAAACCGCCAGTAGTTGCGCCTCGGCGCTGGGGCGCCCGATCAGCTGGACTCCCATGGACAGGCCGCTATTGGTGGCGAGGGTTGGCAGGGTGATCGCCGGCAGTCCGCACACATTCACCATCGACGTGTAGGGGGAATACTGGCACTGTCTCATGTAATCGACATCACCGTCCTCCGAGTCGTACCACCCGATCGGGCGGGGAGTCTGGCCCAGCGCCGGTGTCAGAATGAGGTCGAACCTCGAGTAATCGGCAATGGTCTGCTGCTCAAATTGCCGGAGGATGTCGACGGCGGCGACCAGCTCGGCCGCGCTGCGCGCCATGGCACGGCGCCGCATATCACGGGCGAGCGGGGAGAGCAGTGCTTCGCGATCCGGCGGGATGGGAGCCGCTGCCAGGGAGGCGGTCCAGACCAGCTGGAAGGCCTGATGGTAGCGGGGGTCGTAGCTGATGTCGGCGTCGACCACGTCGTGCCCCGCGGCCCCGAGAGCCGTGATGCCCTGCTGGTAAGCTGCCACGGCCTCAGGGTCCAGGACAATGTCGTAGGCACTGGCGAAGGGCGAGACAGTGCTGGCGCCGATCCGGAACGTGCCGTCCGCCCGGAGGGCAGCGCCGAGAAATGACGTCGATCCTGGCACCGCACTGGTGGCCCGGTGGTTGGGCTCGGCCACCATCGCGTCGAGCAGAAGTGCGGCGTCGGCGGTCGTCCGGGCCAGGGGTCCCGCCACCACGAACTGGCCGAGGTCCGCCTGGCCGGACAGGGAAGGAATTCGCCCCCGGTTCGGTTTCAGCCCGATCAGGCCGGTCGCCGAGGCGGGAATGCGGACCGATCCGCCGCCGTCGCTGCCCGGCGCAAACGGGATCAGGCGGGCCGCGACCGCTGCCGCGCTGCCGCCGGAGGATCCGCCGGGGCTGAGGGACAGGTCGAGCGGGTTCCTGGCCGGGGGCGCAATAGTGTTTTCGCTGTGGCAGCTCAGACCGAATTCGGGCACCTGGGTCTTGCCGAGGCTGATGCCGCCGGCAGCTCGGAGAATCGCCACCAGCGGCGAATCAGTGGCAGCGAGTACCTGGTCCATCGCCGCCGTGCCGTAGGTGGTCACGACGCCGGCGACGTCGGTCAGGTCCTTGTGCGCCAGCGGCATGCCGTGGAGCACTGGCAGGTGACCGCCCGACCGGGCGGAAGACGCCTGCCGGCTGTCCGCTGCGGCCGCCTCGTGCATCGCCTGATCCGCGGTCACCGTGATGAAGGACCCCAGTCGCGGATTGAGTTCGTCAATCCGGCTGAGATAGTGGGACGTTAATTCGCGCGAGCCCAGTTCGCCCCGCGCGATAGCGTCGCGCTGGGCCAGCGCGGTCAGGTTGTGAAGTTCGGTCACCGGATTTCCCCCAGCAGCCGGGGTTCCAGTGTTTCCTCAACTGCCACCGCATCGACACTGTCGCCCGCGCCGGCCCGAACAAGGTAGGCGCTCTTGCCAGGGGTTTCGCTGACCGCCTCCACCAGGGTGGTGCCGTGGTAGACCAGTCCCACGCCGTCGTCGGTGCAATGGGTTTCTCCGAGGGTGCCGTCGGCGACCATCCGGTGGATGAGCGGACGCCTGCGTTCCTCCGAGTCGTAATGCACGCCGTTTCCGTAGGGGAGAAAGCCCAGGCCATTGGTGACCGGTAGCAGCTCGGGGCCGAAGGAATCGGTTGCGCCGCCGCGGAACCAGCAGATAGAACCGGCTGAAACCCCGCCGAGGACCACGCCGGCCTGCCAGGCCCGGTGAAAGAGCTGGTCGAGGGCGTGCACGCGCCAGACGGCCAGCAGGTTCGCAACCGACCCGCCACCGACCCACACCACGTCCTGGGAGAGCAGGTGATCCTCCATCGGATCGATATTGGGCATGGTGAACAGGTTCAGGCACGCTGCGTCGAAGCCCGCAATCCGGGCAGCCTCGGTAAACCGCTGATTCCACTCCCGTGAGTCGCCGCCTGCGGTGCCCACATAGGTGACCCGCGGGGCTCGCCCTGTGACGCCCGACAGTTCGACGGCGTGATGCATGAGCAGATTGAATTCGAGGTCCACCCGGAGGCCCTTGCGGTACCCGCCTGACGTCGCAAGGATGGTGGGGCGATCAGCGGTCATTGGTACCTCCCGGTTTGGGCGCAGCATGGTGGGTGAGGTTCGCCTCCCACTATAGGCTTGGGCGGAATACGACCCATGGGAAGGGGATGAGTGATGAGCGAAGTTGAGAACGTCTCGATTGATTCAATTGTCGAGGACACCACTGTGGTGGACGTCAGGGAGGACTACGAATGGGCCGCCGGTCACATCGACGGCGCACTGCATGTTCCGATGGAGCAGATTCCCGCACGGCTGGACGAGTTTGACCCTGACGCTGACCTGCACGTGATCTGCCGGACCGGGGGCCGTTCCCAGCGCGTTGCCCAGTGGCTGGTAGCCAACGGGTACTCGGCAGTCAACGTGACCGGTGGAATGGGCGCATGGCTTGAAGCTGATCGTCCGATGGTCTCCGACACCGACCAGCCACCCGCGGTCCTGTGAGCTGGACAGCATGACCTCTCCAGCGTCCTACACCTTCCTCGGCCCCGAGGGGACTTTTACCGAGGCAGCCTTGCTGCAGGTGCCCGGAGCCGATGTCGCCCGCCGGGTTCCCGCCCCGACCGTCAACGCCGCGCTGGATTTGGTGCGGGATGGCTCTGTTGACGCCGCCATGGTCCCGATCGAAAACTCGGTGGAAGGCGGGGTGAGCGCCACCCTTGACGCCATCGCCCACGGGGATCCACTCCGGATCATCCGCGAGGTGCTGGTTCCCATCACGTTTGTCCTGGTTGCCAAACCAGGATCGCCCCTGACCGAGGTGCGCACCATTTCCACCCACGGTCATGCCTGGGCACAATGTCAGGCGTGGACCGCCAAACATATTCCCGACGTAGAATATCTGCCAGGATCCTCGACCGCCGCGGCCGCGGTTGGCCTCCTCGACGCCGGCTGCCCCTACGACGCAGCAATCTGCTCGCCGTTCGTGGCCGAACGGTTGGGCCTGGAGGTGCTGGGACGCGATATCGGTGATGTGTCCGACGCCGTGACCCGGTTCATCCTGGTCAGCCGGCCCAACGTGCTCCCCGAACCCACGGGTGCCGACAAGACGACGCTGGTCATTCCCCTGCCGGAAGATCATCCAGGGGCGCTGATGGAAATACTCGACCAGTTCGCCGCACGCGGAGTGAACCTGAGCAGAATCGAATCCAGGCCCACCGGCCAGTTCCTCGGCGACTACTTCTTCAGCATCGACGCCGAGGGGCACATCGCCGATGCCCGGGTGGCCGACGCACTGAAGGGATTGCACCGGATCAGCCCTCACCTGCGGTTCCTGGGCTCCTACGCCAGGGCCGACCGGCGTGAACACTCGGTCGCCAGGCACACCTCCGACGAGGCGTTCCGGGCGGCGAGGATCTGGGTGGATTCGCTCCTCAAGGACGACTAGGCGTAAGGGACGCCCGTGATCCGTCCATACCGGATCGGCAGCTACGCAGTAGTCTGATCTTCTCAATCCTGAAAGGTCGCACCCATGCCCCGACTTCGGCGCAGCAACTGTGAAAAGCCGGGCATTACCCGTCGCCGGCATGGAAAGGGCTTTGGCTACCGGACACCCGACGGAACACCGCTTCGCGATGCCATCGAGCTGCGGCGGATCAAGGAGCTGACGATCCCGCCGGCCTGGCAGGACGTCTGGATTGCCCCGTATCCCAACGGCCACATCCAGGCGCTCGGCACCGACGCAGCGGGGCGGCGCCAGTACGTCTATCACACGGCGTGGCGCCAGAAGAAGGACCGCGAGAAGTTCGACCGCGCCCTGGAATTCGGGGAAAAGCTGCCTGCAGCCCGGCGAGTCATCACCTCCCATCTACGCAGCGAGGGCATCCCCCGGGAGCGCGCGTTCGCCGCTGCGCTGCGGATTGTCGATTCGGGGTCGCTGAGAATCGGTTCCGAACAGTACGCCGAAGCCAACGGATCCTTTGGGGTCACCACCCTCCAGGTCGAGCACGTCAGTATCAAAGGGTCGGTGATCACCTTTGAGTTCCCCGGGAAGAGTGGCCAACAGTGGGAGTCAACCGTTGAGGACGCTGACCTTTCGGCGGCGATGCGGCCCATGCTTAAGCGCGAACCGGCCGACACGGCGCTCGCCTACCGGACCGCCGACGGCGAATGGCACCGCGTTGACGCATCGCAACTGAACGAATTCCTCCGCCAAGTCACTGGGGAGGGCTTCACCGCAAAAGACTTCCGCACCTGGCAGGCGACGGTCGTCGCGGCCATGGACCTCGCACGCAGTGACCTGCTGGCCACCAGCCGCACCGCCCGCCAGAAAGCTGTCGCGGCAACCATGCGCGCGGTCGCCGAGCGACTCGGGAACACCCCGGCCGTAGCGAAGCGCTCGTACGTGGACCCACGACTGGTCGACCGGTTTATGGTCGGCGAAGTCATTGAGATCGCCAGCTATTCAGCCTCCGAGAAAGCTGTTCGCGGGCTGCTTAAAGCGTGAGGATCCTTCCCACCGGAACCTTTTCCTCAGTAGGCTTCACTCAAGGCGCCAGCGTAGGCGCACACGTTCAACGAAAGGCGCACCATGAGCGAGCAGGCTAACGAAGGACGAGACAGCACCTCGAACGAAGGCGGCGGAGCCACCTCCGACGAGAACTACCGCGGAGACGCCGGAGACCAGGCCAACGACCTGCGGTTCTCGGAGGAGCAGCAGCTCATCAACAGCCAGGCGAAGGGCGAGTTTCCTGATTCGGACACCGAGAACCTCGAGCCCGTCCCCGGCGGCGGATACACCGGTGCGCAGAAGAAGAGCGCCACCGACGGCGGATTTACCGGCGAGCAGAACCCCGAGAACGAGGGCGAGTACACCGACGTCGAGGAAGACCCATCTGATGGCACCGGCCCACAGGGTGGGTACACGGATGCCGACACAGAAGGTGGTTCCCGCTAGCCGCGAGTCCTTCGCACCACTGGTCGGGTGCGCTGCGAAGCGGGTGCCGGGAGGGACCTGACGATCAGCGCACCCGGATCGATGCTAACGGTGACTGACGTGACAACGCCCGAGAGGTCGCCGTCGAGCTGGGTCTGTGTAGGTTCAGACACCGTCACTGTGACGCTCCGTGCCTGATAGTAGTTGATGACCGGGATAACGCTCCGCGGCCGGAGGACAATTTTGGCACCCATCCAGATCCAGCCGAGGATACTCCGCGGGCTCATCACCACCACATCCAGGTAGCCATCATCGAGCGTCGAATCGGGGATCAGCTCGATCCCGCCGGGAAGGCGCCCGCAGTTGGCGAACAGGACGCTGTGGACGGTCCTGACCTGCGACGGCTGACCATCGAGGCTGATTCCCATTCGCTGCCGCTTGCCTGGCAGGCTGCGGAAGCCGGCTTCGCTATAGGCCAGCCACCCCAACTTCTCTTTCAGGACGTCCCGCGTCGCCGCTACCACGACGGCGTCCAGGCCAACTCCGCCCATCACCAGGAAAACGTGCTCGGTGCCTGAACCAGTCCGGTCGTCGAGCAGCTTGACGCGTCCCATATCGATCCGACGCCCACCGCCATGAAGCGCGTGGCGCACACTCGTTGCCAGATCCGACACCGGAACGCCAAGATTCCGTGCCAGCAGGTTTCCCGTCCCCAACGGAATGAGGCCCAGCATGGCGCTCTGGTGCGCCATAGCCCGGGCCACGGCACGCACCGTCCCGTCCCCACCGGCAGCGATGACGACGTCGGACCCTTCCCGGAGGGCCTGGCTGGCCTGACCAAAGCCCGGGTCGGAGACGCTGGTCTCGAAGACCAGCGGCGGGTCCCAGCCAGCCTCCACGCAGGCCAGTTCAACCAGGTCCCGGGCGAGTCCAGCATGGGGCTTCCCCGGGTGCACGACCAGGGCCACCCGCTGCCGGTCAGTTGGTGCCGGAAGGGGAGGTGCCGCGTCGGGTGCGGGGGGTTTGCGGAAATGTAGACGGCGGACTCCTCGCCAGCTCGCAACGGAACCGGCCGCGACCAGGGCCAAGGCAATCAGGAAGATCAGGCGAAGTTGCATGATGCCCCTCAGGCTATCGCCCCGTGGAGAGGTCGGGGCATCATCGCGCCGTGCCATTGATAGTGTTGGCTCGTGATCGATGTTAACGAACTCCGCGACAATCCTGAGAAATTCCGCACATCACAGCGCGCCCGCCGTGCTGATGTCGACCTGATCGATGCGATTATCTCGGCTGACTCCCGCCGCCGGGAGGTGGTCACCAGCGCCGAATCCTTGAGGGCAGACCAGAACGCCTTCGGCAAGCGCGTCGCCCAGGCCAAGGGCCAGGAGAAGCAGGCATTGCTCGCGGAGGTCAAGGAACTTGCCGCCTCGGTGAAAGCCGCGGCAGCCGACGCCGAGGCCGCCCGACAGGAGCAGGACGCACTCCTTCGCAGCCTCCCCAACGCCATCCAGGAGGGCGTGCCAGCCGGCGGCGAGGACGACTTCGAGGTCGTCAAAACGGTCGGCATCCCACGGGACTTCAGCGGCGAAGGCTTTGCACCCCGGGATCACCTGGAAATCGGTGAGCTCATCGGCGCCATCGACATGGAACGTGGGGCGAAGGTCTCGGGCTCACGCTTCTACTTCCTCAAGGGCGTCGGGGCGCGCCTGGAGCTTGCGCTCTTGAACATGGCCATGGACCAGGCGGTTCAGGCCGGGTTCACCCCGATGATCACCCCCACCCTGGTCCGCCCGGAAATCATGCAGGGCACCGGGTTCGATGTGGCTCATGACGCCGAAATTTACCGGCTTGCCGAAGATGACCTGTACCTGGTGGGCACCTCGGAGGTGGCCATGGCCGGCTATCACTCCGACGAGATCCTCGACCTGTCAGCCGGGCCCGTCCGGTACGCCGGCTGGTCCTCCTGCTACCGCCGTGAAGCTGGCTCCCATGGCAAGGACACCCGCGGAATCATCAGGGTGCACCAGTTCAATAAGGTAGAAATGTTCGCCTACACCACCGAAGCGGAGTCCTACGCCGAGCACGCCAGAATGCTGGCGTGGGAAGAGGAGATGCTAGCCAAAGTGGAGCTGCCCTACCGGGTGATCGATACTGCCGCGGGGGACCTGGGCATGTCAGCCGCCCGCAAGTTTGACTGCGAGGCGTGGGTTCCCACCCAGGAGGCGTACCGGGAGCTGACCTCGACCTCCAACTGCACCACCTTCCAGGCCCGCCGTCTGAACATTCGTGAGCGGCAGCCGGAAGGTCAGAAGGGAACCCGCGCGGTTGCAACACTCAACGGGACGCTGGCAACCACCCGCTGGATTGTCGCGATCCTTGAGCACCACCAGAATGCCGACGGTTCGGTGACCGTACCGCGGGCGCTTAGGCCGTACCTGGGCGGGCTCGACGTGCTGCCGGTACTCGGCGCCTCCTGACGCTCCCTACCCCGCCGCTCGGCGAATCTGGTTCACTGGGGTAATGAAAGAATTTACTACTGCCGGCACCGAGGACCAGCGGCCCCACCGTAAGCTCATCGCCCTCGACGTCGACGGCACGCTGGTCGATCATGACGGAAAGATGACCGACGAGGTCCGGGATGCCGCCCGGGCCGTCGTCGACGCCGGGCACGAGGTCATCATCGCTACGGGCCGCTCACTGGGTGCCGCGCTGCCCATCATTGAACACATCGGGCTCACGCACGGCTACAGTGTGTGCTCCAACGGCGGGGTGACCCTCCGCGTCGATCCCACCCTGGCGCAGGGTTTTGAGATTATTGACCGGGTCACTTTTGATCCCCGGCCGGCTCTCGTTGCGCTGCGGGAACGCCTGCCGACCGCCAAATACGCCCTCGAAGACGACGAGGGAAACTTTCTCGCCACTGAACCGTTCCAGGACGCGAGCTTCGGGGCGAAGACCCGCACCGTGGATTTCGATGAGATGCTCGACGCCGCGGCGGTCCGGGTCGTGGTGTTCAGTACCGACAGCACTGCCGAGCAGTTCGGAGAGGCAGTCGAGGCAATCGGCCTTCACGGTGTCACCTATTCGGTGGGGTGGACGGCGTGGCTGGACATTGCGGCGGCCGGTGTCACTAAGGCGAGTGCCCTTGAACTGCTGCGCCGTCGCCTGGACATTGACCCGTCGCAGACCGTCGCTATGGGCGACGGGCGAAACGACATTGAGATGCTGACGTGGGCTGCCCGCGGCGTCGCGATGGGCCAGTCGCCGGCTGAGGTGCTGGCAGCAGCAACCGAGGTGACCGCCAGCGTGTACGACGACGGCGCCGCCAAGGTCCTCCGCACCCTCGTCTAGGAGCCCGGCTCATAGGGTACGGACGACGGCGGCAGGGCCACGGGTCCGGCGGCGAGGTCGAGGAGCCTCGCAGCCGCGGGCCGGGTGGCCCATTCCTCAATCCAGTGCGACCTGACCACTGCCTTACTGACAGCCTGGGTAGTAATCCCCAGTTCAGCGGAAATCAGCCGCTGCTGTCCCCTGGCGCCGGGGGTCAGCAGGTCAAGAACATTCCATTCGGCCTCTGTCCGGGTGAAGACAATCTGACCGAGCAGGCGCAGAACCGCCTCGGCCTCGCCCGCCACCACGGAATCCGGGCCCTCCACGGCGAGGGGAATACGTTCGCCGGTTTTCTGTGCCCGGGTGACGGCGCGGCGCGCGTAGACCAGCCCATATCCCTCGGCCTCGAGGATATTCCCGGGGATCGGTGCGTTGACTCCGCCAACACCGATTCCGACATGCCAGCGCCGGTGCCGGAGGGCGGTCAGGGCGACATCGACGGCAATCGAGGCGCTGTCAACAACCCCCTGCAGTTCGTCCCCGGTGGACCGCTGGAACGGCACCACAGCGTCGACGTGACGTAGCCCACGCAGCAGATCGCTGACCAGGTCTCCCACCTCGCGGGAGTCACGCTGGTTGATCGTTAGGACGTAGAGCATGGCTTCAGTATGCCTGAAATCATGCCCCACAACGCTCTAATCAACCGATAACCGTTGATTTTCGGTGTGGAGACTAGCGACCCTGTGGGATGGCTGCGGCGTTCTGGACATCGGCGTCGACGTCCCGCCCCTGCGGCTCATCTTTTTCCCGCTGCTCGCCGAGCTCCTGAAAACGCTTCAGCGAGGCCTCGACTTCGGCTTCGGCCGCAGCGCGGTCGGCCCAGTCTGCGGCCTCAACCCACTTGCCGGGCTCAAGGTCCTTGTAGCGCTCAAAGAAGTGCTTGATCTCGTCCAGCAGGAACGGCGACACATCCGATAGGTCCTTGATGTGGTTGAAGCGGGGGTCGGTCGGAACGCACAAGACCTTCGCGTCGCCGCCGCCGTCGTCGGTCATGTTGAACACGCCGATGGGACGGGACTCCACCAGTACGCCGGGAATCAGGTCAAAATCCTGGAGCATCACCATCGCGTCCAGCGGATCGCCGTCCTCGCCGAGGGTGTTCTCAAAGTAACCGTAGTGGGTGGGGTACTGCATCGAGGTGAAAAGGACACGGTCAAGGCGCAGCCGGTGCGTTTCGTGGTCGATTTCGTACTTGACGCGTGATCCTTTGGGGATCTCTATGGTGACGTCGAGGTTCATGGCACTCTCCTGTGGAATCCTGTGGTCAGCGCGCGGCGGTATGCCGCAGGGGCTGCCACGTCGGTCTAGTCTTAAACATATAGGTTTGGGACGCATCCCGTGGGTTTGAACCAGTTCGACTGATAACCGAGGGGGATTTATTTGCCCCGCAGCATACGGGTGGTCACTGCAGCCCTGCTGGTTGCGGTTTTCGCTGTCCTCGCCGTTCCCCTGGGTTTTGCGGCTGTGCCATCGGTGGTTCGGGCCTCTGAGGAGCCGGAGCCGACGCCTGAACCCACCACCGACGCACGGCAGCTACCGCCGTTGACCCTCACGCCCCCCGCCCACGTGACGGCTCTGGATCCGGCGGCTCCAGAGCCGAACCCCGACATCCTGACGGCCGCCCTTGACGCAGAACTCGCACTGGACGGACCGGGTGGGTTCTCCGGGATGGTGATGGACGCCGAGACCGGCGGTGTCCTCTTCGACAGGGGCTCGGGCACGCCCCAATTGCCGGCATCCAACCAGAAACTGCTTACTGCTGCTGCGGTAATAGCTGCTGTTGACCCGGCCGATGCCCCGTTCACCATCCTGCTGGATGACACCTTGTTCGTCGGCCCCACCCTCAACGCCGGCTGGTTGCCGGGTGACGTGGCTGCCGGCGAGATCGCCCCCATCTATCCGCTGGCCATCAACTCGTCCTGGGTGGACGAGGGTGCCACCCAGGGGCCGCGGTCACCCGACGCTGCCCTTGCCGCCGCAACAGTCTTCAGCGACGCGTTCGCGGTTGTCGGCAGCGAACTCGGTATTGAGGTGACAGCTGGGGTCACCCGGACGCAGGCCCCCGACGACGGTGTTCGGCTGGCCGCTGTTGGGTCGGCAACGGTCGCCGAACAGGTGGACCACATGCTGCTGACGAGCGACAACTACCTCGCCGAAGTGCTGGCCCGGCTGGCAGCGCGGGCGGGCGGCCAGCCAGCCTCCTTCGGCGGCGCCACGGAAACCGTCGTGAGCGTTATTAGTCAGTTGGGCGTAGCCACGGAAGGGTTGGTGGTCAGCGACGCGGCCGGGCTGTCCCCACGCAACGAGGTGTCCCCGGCCCAACTCGCTGCCGTGGTGCGCGCGTTGATCGTCTCAAAGGAGCGCGGGCTGGCCTCCGTCCTCAATGGGCTGCCGATCGGCGGACTATCGGGCACTCTGCAGGACAGGTACCAACCGCAAGGGCCAGCGGCCGACGGTGCCGGCCTGGTCAGAGCGAAAACGGGAACCCTCAACGCGGTGACGGCGCTCAGCGGGTACGTGGTGACGGCGGATGGACGGCTGCTGGTTTTCTCCTTGATCGCCGGCGGGCTGGATGGAAATACCTTCGCTGCGCGGACGGCGATCGACCGAGCCGCCGCCACCCTGGCCGGCTGCGGCTGCAGATAGCCCCCGTTCCTCTCAGGCTAATGTGATCGAATGGACCTCATGGAGAGCAACCCTTCGTCCACCGTCCGACCCAAAGCACCAGCACAACTTATTAACTGGGACCTCGCGGCGTCCAGCGCCGCGAAGCTCATCCCCGCCGGCCCCCAGGCGAGTGCGAACGAAATCGCTACAGCAGTCGCCGACCTGCGGGCGGCGGCCGAGGCTTCGATCGGGTATGTCCATCAGATCACCGGGCTCGACGCAGCGAAAGATCTGCGGGACTCTGACGTGCTCATCGTTGACAGGGCATCGTGGGCCAAAGCCAACACCCAGAGTTTCCAGGCGCTGATGGCGCCGGCGCTGGAGCACCTGTCGCGTGCCAGGAAAGACGAACTCAGCACCGCCAGCGCTGCCCTCGGCGGAACTCTCACCGGTGCCCAGTTCGGAGCCATTCTGGCCTTCCTCTCGTCTAAAGTGCTCGGGCAGTACGATCCCTTTGGCCCCGCAAGGAACGGCACCAACGGACGGCTGATGCTGGTTGCCCCCAACATTCTGGCGGTCGAGCGTGAACTGAACGTGGAGCCCGCCGACTTCAGGCTGTGGGTGTGCCTGCATGAGCAGACCCACCGGGTGCAATTCGCTGCGGCGCCCTGGCTGAAGGACCACCTGTTGGCGCACATCTCCGAACTCACGGAGGGTCTGCTCGGTAAGGCAGACGGCCTCTCCGAGCGGCTCGCTAAAGCCGCGAAGGGCATCACCAGTCGGGCGCAGCCATCCGATGCGGACCAGGGTGGTGCCGACAGCCAGCACCGGGGCAGCGACAACGGGATACTTTCCCTCCTGCAGGACCCGCAGGACAAGGCACGGATGTCCCATCTCACCGCCGTCATGAGTCTGCTCGAGGGACACGCAAACGTGGTGATGGACGCCGTCGATTCAACTATCGTCCCCAGCGTCAAAACCATCCGCCGCCGGTTCAATGCCAGAGGAAAGTCTCACGGTCCGGTGGAGAAATTCCTGCGCCGCGTGCTGGGGCTGGACGCGAAAATGCGGCAGTACAGCGACGGGGCGCGGTTTGTCCGGAGGGTCGTGGACCGGGTGGGCATGGAAGGGTTCAACAGCGTCTGGATCAGCGCCGAACACCTCCCCACCGAAGAGGAGATCCACGCCCCGGACAAGTGGATCACCCGGATGGGACTGCTTAGCGGTGGTTAGGCGCCCCCGGCTCAGCCCGGTGGTTGCCAACGCGCGCAATCTGCTCCGACATGCCCTTGAGATAAGCGGAACCCCGGCAGGGTCGCTCCTCCTGGTGGCCTGCAGCGGTGGGCCCGATTCCCTGGCTTTGGCATCAGTCGCCGCCCACTCCAGCCGCTCCGGGGAGTATCGGGTTGGCGCAGTAGTGGTGGACCATGGACTCCAGCCCGGCAGTGCAGCGATCGCGGCACAGGCGGCGCTGACCCTGACGGCCATGGGTCTGGACCCGGTCGGCGTGCGCACAGTCACAGTTGACCACCGGGGGATGGGGCCGGAGGCGGCGGCACGGAGCGCGCGCTTCAAGGCGCTGGACGCTGCGGCTGCCGAGTCCGGTGCGTCGGCAGTGCTGCTCGGCCATACGCTTGATGATCAGGCGGAGCAGGTGTTGCTGGGACTTGCCCGAGGCTCCGGCACCCGGTCCCTCGCCGGTATGCCGGCGCAGCGGGGGCTCTATCTACGGCCCTTCCTGGGGCTGCGACGGGACGAGACGGTTGAGATCTGCCGGTTTGAAGGACTCGCACCGTGGTACGACCCAACCAACTCCGATCCCAGCTTCGCCAGGTCCAGGGTCAGGGCTCAGGTCTTGCCTTACCTGGAGGAACAGTTGGGCCCCGGAGTCGCGCGGGCGCTGTACCGCAGCTCCCGGATTCTGGCGCAGGACGCCGACTATCTTGACCGACTCAGCCTCGAAACCTACGACCAGCTGCACGTTTTCGACGGAACCGACATCCTGCTCCTGGAGGACGCGCTCCGGTCCCTGCCGCCATCTTTGCGGCAACGGGTCCTTGCGCTCGCCGCCGTCCGGCTCGGCGGAGAGCAGCCAAGTTTCGAGCGGATCCGTGCGGCGGAGACGCTGCTCGACCGGCGGGGCTCGGCCGGGCCGGTGCAGCTCGGCGGGGGCGTGAGCGTGCACCGTCAGGTGCGAGGGAAGGCCGTTCCCCAAGGGGACCCAAGCTATGGCAGTCTTGTCTTTAGAAACAACCGTGCGCTTCCCTAAGCCGTCGGTGCAGCCCCATCATCCAAACCTTCAGGAGTAACTGGTGGATTCACAGGACGTCCAGGACGACCTCAAGCATGTCCTCTACACGAAAGAGGAAATCCAGCAGCGCGTCGCTGAGTTGGCGGCTCAGATCGACGCCGACTACGCAGGCCGGGACCTTCTGATTGTCGGTGTCCTGAAGGGCGCGGTAATGGTCATGGCGGACCTGGCGCGCGCACTGCACTCCCACGTCACGATGGACTGGATGGCTGTGTCTTCCTATGGCTCCGGCACCCAGTCCTCGGGCGTCGTCCGCATCCTCAAGGACCTCGAAACCGATCTGATGGGCAAGCATGTGCTCATCGTTGAGGACATCATCGATTCCGGCCTGACACTCTCCTGGCTGAAGTCCAACCTGCAGTCCCGCGGACCGGCCTCCGTGGAAATCTGCACCCTACTGCGGAAGCCCGAAGCCGCGAAGGTCAGTATCGACGTGAAGTACGTCGGCTACAACATCCCCAACGAATTCGTCGTCGGATATGGCCTGGACTTCGCCGAAAAGTACCGCAACCTCGACTTCATCGGCACACTCGCCCCGCACGTCTACGAGTAGCCCCAACCAGCCCCGGGACGCCGGACCCGGGCGAAGTCTGTCCGCCCATAGGGAACTTATGGGTGATTTGGTGCGTGGTTGTGTGCAGACGGTGTAAAGCTTGTACAGCTTTCCTTGCGCGCCCGCCGCGTGACGTCAGCGGTATCTGACTCGTTAAGCAGGAGGGACAGGGTCTCGAAACCCTGAGACGAATGAAATTTAAGAACCTTTTCAAGGGGCCCATCTTCTGGATTGTGCTCGCCGTCGTGGCGCTGCTGATCATCCTGCCCAACCTGTTCAGCACCAATAGCTCACGGGTGGACACCAACGTGGGCCTGGACCTCCTGAATGACAATCAGGTGGAGCAGGCGAAGATTTACGACGGCGACCAGCGCGTTGACCTGACCCTGCGCGAGGACTATGAGGACCTGGGCCGCAGTGTCCAGTTCTTCTTCAGCACCGCCCGTGCCGACGATGTGGTGGCAGCGATCAACGCCTCCGACGTCGAAGGGTTCACCGACCAGCCCGCTGAAAGCAACTGGTTCACCAGCCTGCTGGGCCTACTCCTGCCACTCTTGATCATCGGCGCCATTTTCTGGTTCCTGCTTTCCCGGATGCAGGGCGGCGGGTCGAAGGTGATGCAATTCGGGAAGTCCAAGGCGAAACTCGTCACCAAGGACATGCCCCAGGTCACGTTCAACGATGTGGCGGGTGCCGACGAGGCCGTCGAAGAGCTCCACGAAATCAAGGAGTTTCTTCAGGAACCAGCAAAGTTCCAGGCCCTCGGCGCCAAGATTCCCAAGGGCGTGCTGCTGTACGGCCCGCCGGGCACCGGCAAGACCCTCCTGGCCCGGGCCGTGGCAGGAGAAGCTGGCGTGCCGTTCTACTCGATCTCTGGATCGGACTTCGTTGAAATGTTCGTCGGCGTCGGCGCGTCCCGTGTGCGGGACCTGTTCGAACAGGCCAAAGCGAACGCCCCGGCAATCATCTTCGTCGACGAGATTGACGCCGTCGGACGCCACCGTGGGGCCGGCATCGGCGGTGGCAACGACGAGCGGGAGCAGACACTGAATCAGCTTTTGGTCGAGATGGATGGTTTTGACGCCACCTCCAACGTGATCCTCATCGCCGCCACCAACCGGCCCGACGTCCTCGACCCCGCTCTGCTGCGGCCAGGACGGTTCGACCGGCAGATCGGCGTTGAAGCGCCGGATATGCTGGGCCGCGAACACATTCTTACGGTTCACTCACAGGGCAAGCCCATGGCACCGGATGTGGACCTGCGCTCGGTAGCCAAGAAGACCCCTGGATTTACCGGCGCGGATCTTGCGAACGTGCTTAACGAGGCGGCGCTGCTGACGGCGCGGTCAAACGCCCAACTGATTGACGATCGTGCCCTCGACGAGTCAATCGACCGCGTCATCGCCGGGCCGCAGAAACGCAGCCGGGTGATGAAGGAACGTGAACGCAAGATCACCGCCTACCACGAGGGTGGGCACGCACTCGTCGCGGCGGCGCTGCGCAACACCGACCCGGTCACCAAAGTCACTATCCTTCCGCGTGGCCGAGCGCTGGGCTACACGATGGTGCTTCCCAGCGACGACAAGTACTCTATTAGCCGCAACGAACTGCTGGACCAGTTGGCGTACGCCATGGGCGGGAGGGTCGCCGAGGAGATCGTGTTCCACGATCCGTCGACCGGTGCGTCAAACGACATTGAGAAGGCGACCGCCACCGCCCGCAAGATGGTCACCCAGTACGGCATGAGCGAACGAATCGGTTCGGTCAAGCTGGGCCAGGGTGGCGGGGAGCCTTTCCTGGGCAGGGACATGGGCCACGAACGGAATTATTCAGACCACATTGCGTACATCGTGGATGAGGAAATCCGTCGGCTGATCGACAACGCGCACGACGAGGCCTACGAGATTCTGACCGAGAATCGTGACGTTCTTGACCGGGTTGCGTTGGAGTTGCTGGAACGGGAAACCCTGAACCAGGCGGAGATCGCCGAGGTCTTCACCGAGATCCGCAAACGCGATTTACGCGACGTGTGGCTGTCCAAGGATTCCCGCCCGGTTCACGCCCTGCCACCGGTCACCTCCAAGAAGGAGCGCGCTGAAGCCAACGAGGCTGGCGAACCCGCACCCGAGACCGTCGCGCCACAGGACCAGATCGCCGACGCGCACCTCATGGGAGATTTTGATGTGCACGGCACCGAACTGCCCGCAGCGGAGTCAGGGAACGGATCCGTCGGCAAGGGCGGCGCCGGAGGGGCCCAGCCCTAAACGGCCGGGCCGCAGGCACCGCGTAGGATTGCTCCAGTGACCGATTTCGATGATGAGGTGTTCTCAGCGGCCCTCGAGGCAGCAGGTTCACCTGTGGACCAGCTCAGGATCCAACGGGCGGTAAGGGAGATCCTCGCCGCGATCGGGGAGGATCCTGATCGCGATGGACTGGTTGAGACACCGAAACGGGTGGCGAAGGCTTATGCCGAGTTTTTCGCCGGGCTTCACCAGGACCCGGCGGAAATTCTTTCCACCACCTTCGAGATCGACCACGAGGAATTAGTCCTGGTCAAGGACATCCCGTTCTACTCCACCTGTGAGCACCATCTCGTGCCCTTCCACGGGTCTGCCCACATCGGGTACATTCCGTCAGCGGAGGGGCGGGTGACCGGGCTGAGCAAACTGGCCCGCCTGGTGGAGGTCTTTGCCCGGCGCCCCCAGGTCCAGGAGCGGCTCACCACCCAAATTGTTGAAGCGCTCATGACGCATCTTCAGCCGAAGGGTGCCATTGTGGTTATCGAATGTGAACATATGTGCATGTCAATGCGCGGGGTGCGCAAACCCGGCGCCAAGACTGTTACATCAGCTGTACGCGGCCAGGTGCGGGACCCCGCTACCCGGGCCGAAGCCATGAGCCTGATACTTGGAAGATAGGACATCACAGACCGATGGATTCACTCGCTGCGGCGCCGGGAACCGGGCCGGCCACCTCACCACTTCCGGTCCTAAGGGTCGCCAGGAAGGCGAAGACCCTCGCCGACCTGCCCACCAACCGCTCACTCGTGATGGGGGTCCTCAACGTCACCCCGGATTCGTTCAGCGACGGCGGGCGTTTCGCCAGCGCCGATGAGGCAATCGCCGAAGGCCTCAGGATGCACTACGCCGGCGCTGACATCATCGACGTGGGAGGGGAATCGACCCGCCCCAACGCGGATCTGACCAGTCCCGACGAGGAACAACAGCGGATCCTGCCCGTGGTGGCGGCCCTGGTGAAGGCGGGAGCCTTGGTCAGCGTGGACACCATGCACGCGTCGACCGCAGCACAAGCGCTCGACGCCGGCGCCGCCCTGGTCAACGACGTTTCGGGACTCGCCTACGACCCCGCGATGCCCGCCCTGATTGCCGAGCGGAACGTGCCCTATATCCTCCTGCACCGCCGCGGCACCGCAGCGACTATGGGTTCCCTCGCCCAGTACGGGGAAGTGGTCGATGAGGTCATCGCTGAGATGATCCACATTCGGGATGCCTTCGTTGCAGCGGGTGTTGATCCCAGCCAGATCATCCTCGATCCCGGCATCGGATTCGCCAAAGACGAAGCCCACAACTGGATGATCCTGGGTGCCATCAACCGGTTTACCATGCTCGGGCACCGGGTCTTGATCGGCGCGTCACGCAAACGGTTCCTCGGCACGCTCCTCACCTCAGCCGGCAAGGCAGCCGCCCCGCAGGAACGGGACTCGGCGACAGTCGCCATTTCGGCGCTCGCCGCCGCCGCGGGTGCCTGGTGTGTGCGCGTGCACGACGTCGGCCCCAACCTGGACGCCGTCAAGGTTTCAGCCGCGTGGACCGACTAGGTCCCGCCATGACACTCCTCCAGCAGGACACCATCACAATCACCGGCATCACAGCTCTCGGGTTCCACGGGGTATTCGACTCCGAACGCCGCGACGGCCAGCCCTTCGTCGTCGACGTCGTCCTCCACCTCGACCTTCACTCTGCTGGGGCAACCGACGATCTGACCACAACCGCTCACTACGGTGACGTGGCCGAACAGGTTGTCGACGTAGTGACCGGCGATCCACTCAACCTGATCGAGGCCCTCGCCGAGCGGATCGCTGCCCGACTGCTCGCATCCTTCCCCGTGGCGGCGGTCCAGATAACTGTCCACAAACCCCAGGCGCCAATCCCGGTGCCGTTCGGTGACGTTGCAGTATCCATCCTCAGGGCCCGGATCGGCGAGGAAACGCCGTGACCGGGCGGGTGCGCTCGGTGCTGGCCCTGGGAAGCAACCTCGGCGACAGTCACGGCACTCTCTCCCTCGCCGTCGCCGATCTGGTGGACAGCTCCCTGGTGCGCTTGAGAGAAGTCTCCCCAGTGGTCAGGTCGCGCCCGGTTGGCGGTCCGGCGGATCAGCCGGACTACCTGAATATGGTGATCGAAGTCGAAACCGACCTCGACCCCCACGCGTTCCTGGCCCACTGCCAGGCGGTCGAAATCAAGCACCAACGCATCAGGGGAGTCCGGTGGGGACCGCGGACCCTCGACGTCGACATCATCACCTTCGGCGACTACTCCTCCGACGACGAGCGGCTCACCGTCCCGCACCCCAGGGCAACCGAGCGGGCCTTCGTCCTGCAACCGTGGGCGTGGATGGATTCCACGGCGCGCCTCGGCGGACGGCTGGTGACGGAACTGGTCGGCGAAACTACCGACCTCGCCGGAATCCGACCCTATGAGGGGGCCGACACACAGTGGGTTCCCTGAAGTTCAGCTGGCTGGCAGCTCTCGGGGTAATAGCGGGGATCGGTGGCTGGCTGGTGAACTGGTGGGCGAGCAGGAACGGGTTCCCCGTTCCAACCCTGCCGCTGAGTTCGCTGCTGACCGTGGCTGCCATCCTGGTCATCACCCTGGTATTCGGGCTAAGGGTGCTGCGCTGGCGGAACGGCCGACGCGACCGGGCGCTGAACGCCATCCTCGCTGCCCGCACCGTGGTGTTGGCCCAGGCGACCGCTTACGCGGGGGCGCTGAACGCGGGGTGGCATCTAGGGATTCTGATGGATCAACTTTCCCTCGTCGCCGTGCGCGGCGTGACCGGATCGGTCTGGGGAACCCTTGTCCTTATTACCAGCGGCATGGTGATGATCGTCGTGGGGATAATGGTGCAGGGATTCTGTCGGTTACCGCCTGATGACGGTGCCGACAAGAACAGTAGCCGCCATGACGAGGGGGAGTATGCGTAAGGAACCTATCGATCCGGACGGCGTCGAATGGACTCGGGTGTCGCCGAAGTACCTGACCGTGCGCCTGCTCGGCTGGGCCGTGGGGACGATCATCAACCTCGCGATCTTCAGCATCCCCCTCATCCTCGTCCTGACCGACATTTGGTGGGGCTTCCCACCACTGTGGATTGCCTGGGCGCTGCCAATTGCTGCCCTGATCCTGTCCCTCTGGCGGGGAATCCTTCTTCCCCGCCAGGTCAGGGCGATCGGCTACACGGAACGGAATGAGGACCTCCTGATTCGTAGCGGCGTCTTCTACCAGCGCACCATGGTGGTGCCCTACGGGAGAATGCAATACGTCGACGTCGCTGTCGGGCCGATTGAACGGGCCTTCGGACTGTGCACCCTGAAAATGCACACAGCGTCACCGGGCACCAATGCCTCCATACCGGGCCTGCCAGCCGACGAGGGCGCGCGCCTGCGCGAGCAACTGTCCGCCCGCGGTGAGGCGAAGCTGGCCGGACTGTGACAACCCGGGACCAGACGCCGCCGGAGAACCCCATCGCGCCCGACGCGTCGCTGCTGGCAACCTCCGACGACCAGTGGAGCCGCGTTCACGTCATCTCCCCGCTGGTGCGGGGTTGGATTGCGTTGGTTGCCATCGCCTTCTTCGCCGGCCAGGACCTGTTCCAGGACGTGCTCAGCGGCGACGGCCTGCCAAGCTTTGCCGACGACGGATCACCGTTGCCCTGGACCATCGCCATCATTGGCGGGATTATTGTGCTCGTTGCAGCCGGTTTCCTGCTGTCCTGGTACTTCACCCGCTACCAGGTGACCGAGCAGCATGTGAGGGTCAACTCGGGGGTGCTTTTTCGCCAGAACCGGCAGGCACGGCTGGACCGGGTTCAGGCTATCGATGTGGTGCAGCCCTTCCTCGCCCGCGTCTTCGGGCTGGCTGAACTGAAATTCGAAGTAGCCGACGCCGGCGAGTCAGCGGTCAAACTCGCTTTCCTCAAACTCAGCGACGCGCAGCGTCTAAGGGCAACGATCCTGGCCCGCGCGGCGGGCGTGAGCATCGACCCGGACCACCCCGAGGATATCCAGGAGGCGCCAGAGCGTGAGGTGCTGTCGTTAACGCCCGGGCGGGTAATCGCGGCGGCGTTGCTGTCGGGAACCACTATCCTTCTGATCCTCGGTGTGGCAGTTGTAGTGGTCCTGGCGGTTGTCCTCGACGCGGCCGCCCCCCTTGCCGTCATCATCCCGCTAGGGCTTGCCGTGGCGGGTGGGTACTGGAACAGCATCAAAAATGGGTTCAATTTCCAGGCGGCAATCTCGCCCGACGGCATCAGGATCCGCTACGGCCTCCTCGACACCCGAACCCAAACCGTCCCGCCGGGGCGTATCCAGGCCGTCGGGATCAGCCAGTCTCCGCTTTGGCGGATGAAGGGCTGGTACCGGATGAGTGTAAACGTCGCCGGCTACGGTATTTCAGCTTCCGGGGATGCCCAGGCCAGGGCCACCCTGCTCCCGGTGGGAACCCGTCAGGAAGTCCTGCAGGTTCTCGCACTGGTGCTTCCCGATCCGGGCACCGAGGAACCCCTCGAGGTGTTCAACGCCGGGATGGAGGGCAGGGACAGCCGCGCGGGGTTCCTTTCCACCCCACGGCGGGCACGCTGGGTCGGACCGCTCGAATGGCGCCGCAACGGCTTTGCAGTAACCAGCACTGCCCTGCTGATCCGGTCGGGCTATTTCTGGCGGACCCTCGCAGTGGTGCCGCACGAGCGTACCCAGTCCCTGGCCCTGCAGCAGGGACCGGTGTATCGACGGTTCAGGGTTGCCGATCTGGTGCTGCACACCACGCCGGGACCGGTTAGCCCACGAATCCAGCAGGTCGACGAGGAAACCGCCTGGCGGCTCTTCCGCGAACAGTCGATCCGCGCAGCAGAGGCACGCCGCCGTAGCCTTCCGGAGCAATGGATGAGACCGGCTGAGGTGGCCGATGCGATTCCCATGCTGCCCCCGCCTTCCTATGACGGTCAGGGTCCGCCAACGAACGGTAAGGGTCCGCCAACCGAAGACCCGAAGGACGCAGATGAACAACGCTAGCGGGGCGAGGCGGCCGGGCCGGCTAGGTGTCGGAATTATCGGTGCAGGCAAGGTGGGGGCAGTCCTGGGTGCGGCCTTGCGCGCCGCCGAACACGCAGTCGTTGGGGTGTCGGCAGTGTCCGAGGCGAGCCTGGAACGTGCCGAAATGTTACTGCCGGGCGTGCCAGTGCTGGAGATCCGCGACGTCATCGAACGATCGGAGCTGGTGCTCATTGCCGTTCCCGATGACGCGTTGTCCGGACTGGTGGAAGGCCTTGCCGCCCTCGGGGCGTGGCAGCCGGGGCAACTCGTCGCCCACACCTCCGGACGGTTCGGCATTTCTGTGCTCGAACCGGTCCGCCGGATAGGCGCCATCCCCTTGGCGTTGCACCCAGCGATGACCTTCACCGGAATGAGCCTGGACCTCGCCCGGCTGCCCGACTGCAGCTTTGGCATTACCGCTCCCTCCGCCGTGCTGCCCGTGGCGCAGGCTTTGGTGGTGGAGATGGGCGCCGAGCCTGTGGTGATTGATGAGGTCCACCGGCCCCTCTATCATGCTGCCCTCGCTCACGCCTCGAATCACTTGGTCACGATCACCGCACAGTCGACCCAATTGCTCACCTACATCGGCGTTGAGCAACCTCACCGAATGCTTGGACCATTGATGAGGGCATCCCTGGAAAATGCCCTCTCAGCCGGAGAGGGAGCGCTCACCGGTCCAGTGGCCCGCGGAGATACCGGAACTGTCGAGGCGCACATCGAAGCGCTGAACTCCCAGCCATCGGAGGACATCCGCGCGGCCTACCGTGGTCTGGCGATTGCCACTGCCCACCGGGCCTTGGACCGGGGGCTCCTCAGCGAGGCGCAGGCCAGCGCGATCACCCAGGCACTGGCTTCCGATGAGCTGGGTCCCTGATGAGCGGATATCCTGCCGCGCCTCGGGTCGTCAGGACTGCTGCTGACCTAGCGACCGCCACTGCCGAACTCTTCGGCGGGCACCCGGCACCGGGCCGTGATGGTCAACGCCCCAGTCTCGGGTTCGTCCCCACCATGGGTGCCCTGCATGAGGGTCACACGGCTTTGGTGCGGGCAGCCCGACAGGCCAATGAGGTAGTTGTGGTCTCGATCTTTGTGAATCCGCTGCAGTTCGGCGAACCCACCGACCTTACGCGCTACCCCCGGCAGCTCGATCAGGACCTTGTCCTGCTGGCTGGCTGCGGGACGGACCTGGTGTTCGCCCCCTCGGAAAGCGAGATGTACCCGGAAGGCCCACCGCTCATCACCATGAATGCAGGCGCCCTCGGCAGCAAATTTGAGGGCGCCGCCCGGCCTGGGCATTTCAACGGGATGCTCACGGTGGTAGCCAAGCTGTTGCACGTTGGAGCCCCTGCAGCTGACGCCGGGTTTCGCTGCTATTTCGGTCAGAAGGACGCCCAACAACTTGCCCTCATCCGCCGGATGGTCAAAGACCTCAACTTTCCGGCTGAAATCGTTGCGGTTCCGACGGTCAGGACCCCCGCCGGGTTGGCTCTGTCCAGCAGGAACCGTTTCCTCACCGCGGCGCAACAGGACGCTGCGCTGGTGCTCTCCCGTGCGCTGCGTCTCCTAGAAGCCAGAGCTCAACGCCACGAACCACTGGACCTTGACTCGGCGGTGGCGTTGGTCACTAGCCATCCTCTGGTGGATCTCGACTACTTCGAGGTGGTAGACGCGGCGACCCTCGAACCCCTGGCCGTCAACTGCCGGGAAACCCCCTTCGTCGGTGAGGCATTGGCTCTCATCGCCGGGCGGGTGGGGTCAGTCCGGTTGATCGACAATGCCCCCCTGGGGTACTGAGTCAGCCAGTACCGCGTCGCTCCAGACGTGGGCGGCGGAACGTAGCCGGTAACCTTGTATATCGTGACCAAAGATAATTTCAACACCGCCACAGAAACCGTCCCGAGTGATGGCATGGGTAACGACGAAACCACCGAGCAGATGCGCATCCGCATGGAGAAGCGTGAGCGGTTACTCGGGCGGGGGGACGAGGCGTACCCGGTGAAGCCGGAGCGTACCCACTCACTGGCAAAGCTACGGGTAGAGTTCGATCACCTGGCAGCCGACGAAACCTCCGGCAAGATTGTCTCAGTGGTGGGTCGTGTGGTGTTTGTCCGCAACACCGGGAAGCTCTGTTTTGCTACCCTCCAGGAAGGCGGCGGGGCGCGACTGCAGGCCATGCTCAGCCTCTCCGAGATCGGCGAGCAGTCCCTCGCGGACTGGAAGGCTCTGGTGGACCTGGGTGACCATGTAGTGGTGCACGGCGAGGTCGTCAGTTCCAGGCGTGGAGAACTATCCGTCATGGCTGACGGTTGGGCGATGGCATCGAAGGCACTGCGCCCGCTGCCCACCCTGCATGCCGGGGTAAGCGAGGAAACTCGGGTAAGGCAGCGCTATGTCGACCTAATGGTGCGCGAAGAAGCGCGGGACATGGTGCGAAAGCGCGCAGCGATTGTGCGGTCTATCAGGGAAACTCTTCACTCGCTGGAATATGTAGAGGTGGAAACGCCAATGCTTCAGTTGGTGCACGGCGGCGCTGCTGCACGACCGTTTGAAACGCATCTGAATGCTTTCGACCAGAAGATGACCCTGCGAATCGCCCTTGAGCTTTATCTGAAGCGCGCTGTTGTGGGTGGAATAGATCGTGTCTACGAGATCGGGCGGATTTTCCGCAACGAAGGGGTTGACTCAACCCACAGTCCGGAATTCACCATGCTTGAGTGTTACGAGGCGTACACCGACCAGTTTGGAATGGCTGAGCGGATGAAGGAAATTATTCTCAATTGTGCCGACCTTCTCGGTTCATGGCGCATAGAAACAGAGGCCGGCGTCATTGACCTGAATGGCGAATGGCGATGGCTCGGTGTGTATCCGGGTCTTTCCGAGATGGTGGGGCGCCAGATAACCCCCGAGACCACCCAGGATGAGCTGGTGGATATCGCAAAAATGCACGAGGTAAAGATCGCCCCGGAATGGGGCAGCGAAAAGCTTGTGCTGGAACTGTTCGGCGAGCTGGTTGAGCCAACCCTGATCCAGCCAACCTTTGTGTACGATTACCCGCCGTCTGCACAGCCGCTCGCCCGGCCGCACCGCAAAGATCCTCACCTTATTGAAGCGTGGGATCTGATCATCGGCGGGATGGAGCGGGGAACCGCCTTCTCGGAACTTATTGACCCGGTGGTGCAGCGGCAGCGACTCGTCGATCAATCCAGGCGGGCGGCCGCAGGTGACGATGAGGCAATGCAGCTCGACGAGGACTTCCTGCAGGCGCTGGAGTACGGAGCACCCCCGATGGGCGGCATTGGTCTGGGCATTGACCGGCTGGTCATGCTGTTCACCAATACAGGGATTAGGGAGACCATCCTCTTTCCCATTCTCAAACCAGTTGGAGATAGTCGTGCTTGAGTATGTTGCAGTATTGGGGCCGTCGTTAGCAGTCGGCGCGATCTTCTATTTTGTGATGCGTTCAATATTCAACGCCGACCGCACTGAACGTGAGGCAATGAGCCAGGCTGAAGAACGGATCGCCGAGTCGCAGCAGGAACAGCCCGTTGCAGCGCCCGACCAGGAGGGCCCCGCGGCGCCCAAGTGAAGTAGTTCCCGACACATTTCGAGAAGAATTTCTATAGGCTTTTTTGTACTGTGCTTTGACGGTTAGTGTGTGACTGGCCCATAATTGGTTACACATAGTAATTCACCACAAAACGCAGGAGCAGACCGTGGCACAAAAAGTAAAGATCCTCCTGATCGATGACATCGACGGTGGCGAAGCTGATGAAACTGTACGCTTTGGTCTTGACGGCGTGCAGTACGAAATAGATCTTTCGAAGAATCACGCCAAAGAACTTCGGGCCGTAATGAGTAATTACGTTTCCGGTGCGCGCCGGAGCGCCCAGGTGAAAGCACGCGTAGCCACACCGGGCCGCAACCAGGAGGCCGCACAGGTTCGTGAATGGGCGCGAGCCAACGGATACACCGTCTCGGCCCGTGGCCGGGTCAACAGCGAAATCGTCGAGGCCTACCGCGCCGCCCAACGCTAGAAGGATGGCAGGCTGCGCACCGTTGGGCGCAGTCTCGGGTCGGTGTGATATCTCGCCTGTGGCGAACACGCTCCAAAAGGCCGGGCAGGACACGTAGCATCGAATTACGCGTTAGCTAGGAGTGTGCCCCATGTTTGAGAGATTTACCGACCGCGCCCGTCGTGTTGTTGTGCTGGCCCAAGAAGAGGCCCGCATGCTCAACCACAATTACATCGGCACCGAGCACATTCTGCTCGGTCTGATCCATGAGGGAGAAGGCGTCGCCGCAAAGGCGCTTGAGTCCCTCAGCATCTCTCTCGGCGCCGTCCGAGAGCAGGTTCAGGAGATTATCGGCCAGGGCCAGCAGGCACCGTCCGGCCATATCCCGTTCACGCCCCGTGCCAAGAAGGTACTCGAACTTTCGCTGCGGGAAGCCCTGCAGCTGGGTCACAACTACATCGGCACCGAGCACATCCTGCTTGGTCTCATCCGCGAGGGTGAGGGTGTCGCGGCGCAGGTACTGGTCAAGCTCGGCGCTGACCTCAACCGTGTCCGCCAGCAGGTCATCCAGCTGCTCTCCGGCTACCAGGGCAAGGAACCGGCGTCCGTGGGTGGCCAGCAGCAGGAGGGGACGCCGGCAGGGTCGGTGGTCCTCGATCAGTTTGGACGCAACCTCACCCAGGCCGCCCGCGAGGGCAAACTCGACCCAGTGATCGGGCGGGCACTGGAGATGGAACGCGTCATGCAGGTCCTCTCCCGTCGCACTAAAAACAATCCCGTCCTGATTGGCGAGCCCGGTGTCGGTAAGACGGCAGTAGTCGAAGGACTTGCCCAGGCGATAGTCCGCGGCGACGTACCCGAGACCATCAAGGACAAGCAGCTCTACACCCTTGACCTTGGTTCCCTCGTCGCGGGTTCACGGTACCGCGGAGATTTTGAGGAACGCCTCAAGAAGGTGCTCAAGGAAATCCGCACCCGCGGCGACATTATTCTGTTCATCGATGAGATCCACACCCTGGTGGGTGCGGGAGCCGCCGAAGGCGCAATCGATGCAGCGTCGATCCTGAAGCCAATGCTTGCCCGTGGTGAGCTCCAGACCATCGGTGCAACCACTCTTGACGAATACCGCAAGCACATTGAGAAGGACGCCGCCCTGGAGCGCCGGTTCCAGCCGATCCAGGTCCAGGAACCCTCAGTGGCGCACACCATTGAGATCCTCAAAGGCCTGCGGGACCGGTATGAGGCGCACCACCGTGTCTCGATTACCGATGAGGCGCTGATCGCGGCAGCAACCCTTGCCGAACGCTATATTTCGGACCGGTTCCTGCCGGACAAGGCGATTGACCTGATTGACGAGGCCGGCGCGCGACTACGCATCCGCAGAATGACCGCGCCGCCGGAGCTGAAGGAAATTGACGACCGCATCGCCGACGTCAAGCGGGAAAAGGAGTCGGCGATTGACGCGCAGGACTTCGAAGGCGCAGCATCATTGCGCGATAAGGAGCAGAAGCTTCATGACGAGCGAATGGAGAAGGAGCGCCGGTGGAAGTCCGGCGGCCTTGATGACATTGCCGAGGTCGATGAGGAACTCATCGCTGAGGTACTCGCCAACTCCACTGGCATCCCGGTCTTCAAGCTGACCGAAGAGGAATCGACGCGGCTCCTCAAGATGGAAGACGAACTGCACAAGCGGGTAGTCGGCCAGAACGATGCCATCAAGGCCATTTCGCAGGCGATCCGTCGCACGCGGGCAGGCCTGAAGGATCCCAAGCGTCCGGGCGGATCGTTCATCTTCGCCGGCCCCACCGGGGTTGGCAAGACCGAACTGGCCAAGGCGTTAGCCGAATTCCTGTTCGGTGACGAAGACGCCCTGATCACGTTGGACATGTCCGAATACTCGGAGAAGCACACCGTATCCAGGTTGTTCGGTGCGCCCCCAGGGTACGTCGGCTACGAAGAAGGTGGTCAGCTCACTGAAAAGGTGCGGCGCCGCCCGTTCTCGGTGGTGCTGTTCGACGAGGTCGAAAAGGCACACGCCGACCTGTTCAACTCGCTCCTCCAGATCCTTGAGGACGGCCGGTTGACCGATAGCCAGGGCCGGGTGGTCGACTTCAAGAACACCGTCATCATCATGACCACCAACCTGGGTACCCGCGACATCTCGAAGGGTGTCATGACCGGATTTCAGTCCGGCACTGACACCACCACCACCTACAACCGGATGAAGGCGAAGGTCACCGAGGAGCTCAAGCAGCACTTCCGACCCGAGTTCCTCAACCGTGTTGATGACACAGTGGTGTTCCCGCAGCTCACCCAGGACGAGATTGTCGAGATCGTCGACCTGTTCCTGGAGCGGTTGGGGAAGCGGATGGCTGACAAGAATATGAGCATTGAGCTCACCCCCGCGGCCAAGGTACTGCTGGCAACTCGCGGCTACGATCCGTCAATGGGTGCCCGGCCACTGCGCCGGACCATCCAGCGGGAGATCGAGGACCAGCTGTCCGAGAAGATTCTCTTTGGCGAACTTAAGTCTGGCGAATTGGTTTCGGTGGACATTGAGGGTGAGGGAGATGAAGCACGCTTCACCTTCGTCGGCCATGGCGCCCCGAAGGAAATCGAGGATGCGCCGGCCGCCATTGAGGCGACAGTTCCCGAATAGATTGTTGGGTGATGCCCTGAAGGTGTCAGTAGGAGGCCTCCGGTCGGCGTGAGAGCGCAGACCCGGGGCCTCTTGGCGTTTAAGAAGGTGACCACTCGACCCATCTCCAGCTTGTGTGCCTGAAGCAACCTATTACTCTCTCAGAGAAGTCATGCTGATCCCTACCACTCCCGATGGTAAAGATGGAGCCATGACACCCGAACCGGAATTGAACGCCACGGCGAAGCCCGAAACCCCGTTCCACGACCTGGACCGCTTCATTGCGATTCCCCGCCTTGGTTCGTTGGTGCTGAGCCCGGACGGGTCCCGTCTGGTGACCGCCGTCGCAACCCTGAATGCCAAGTCCACTGAGTACGCCACCGCCCTCTGGGAGGTTGACCCGGCTGGCGTGAAGCCCGCCCGCCGGCTGACCCGCAGCGCCAAGGGCGAGTCCGGGGCCGGGTTCCTCGCCGGTGGGGACCTACTGTTCACCTCGGTCCGCCCCGATCCGGAGCGTGCTGACGGCGACTCGGCCAAGGACACCGCCAGTGCCCTCTGGCGGCTGCCCGCCGCGGGCGGCGAGGCACGAGTGGTGCACTCCCGTGTGGGGGGAGTCAACGGCATCCTCACTGCCGCGACCGTGGACTCAGCAATCCTCATTGCTGACGTCCTCGCCGGTTCGACCGACGAGGCGGACGATGGTGAACGCCGTACCCAGCGCAAGGATGCGAAGGTGGGGGCCATCCTTCACTCCGGGTACCCGGTTCGCTACTGGGACGCCGACCTGGGACCGGCCGAACCGCGCTACTTCGCGCTGGAGAGCGATGCGTCGCTCCAGCCCGAACCGGTGGCGATCGGTACTCCGTCCGCGGCGCTGCTGCGTGACATCACCCCACATGCAGGGGTGGCGCTCCGCAACGCGCAGCAGGTCGTCAGCCCTGACGGCTCACTCGTGGTGACGTCTCTGAGCATTCCGGTGGGACGAGGGGACCGCCGCAGCGTCCTTGCCCGGATCGAGGTGGCGACAGGGCAGCGCACGGTGCTCCTGGACGACCCGGCCTACGACTTTTCACCCGGGCCGATCAGCCCCGACGGGACCACCCTGGTGGTCCATCGTGCGCGCCGAACCACAGCCGGGATTTCGCCCCAGCAGACGCTGGGGCTACTGCCCGTCACCGGAGGGGAGCTCACCCCGCTCGCCGGGGACTGGGACCGCTGGCCGTCGCCTGCCACCTGGTTACCGGACGGCAGTGCGGTGCTCGCGACGGCCGACGAGGAGGGGGCCTGCCCGGTCTTCCGTATCGCCGTCGACACCGGGCTGGTGACCAGGGTGACCCGCGATGAGGCCGCCTACACCGACGTCGTGGTGGCCCCCGATGGGGGTACCGCCTATGCGCTGCGCAGCTCCTACGCGTTTCCCGCCGAGGTGGTCAGCATTAATCTTGCTGACTCGTCGGTGGAGAAGCTGGCCGGGCCCGTGGAGCGGCCCGTTCTCCCGGGGCGGCTCGAACGAGTTCACACCACAGCCGATGACGGACAAAAAGTTGGGTCCTGGTTGGTCCTTCCCGCGGACGCGGATGCCTCCCACCCGGCCCCACTGCTGCTCTGGATCCACGGTGGTCCGCTCGGGTCCTGGAACGCGTGGACCTGGCGTTGGTCGCCCTGGCTACTTGCCGCCAAGGGCTACGCAGTGCTCCTCCCCGATCCGGCGCTGTCGACCGGTTACGGCCAGCACATGATTGACCGCGGTTGGGGCCAGTGGGGCAAGACGCCCTACACCGACCTCATGGCGGCCACCGACGCCGTCGTCGTCCGCGGTGACATCGACGAGACGCGCACCGCGGCAATGGGTGGCTCGTTTGGCGGTTACATGGCCAATTGGATCGCTGGGCACACCGACCGGTTCAACGCCATCGTCACCCACGCCAGCCTGTGGGCCCTCGATCAGTTCGGGCCCACCACTGACGCCTCCTACTACTGGGAGAAGGAGATGACCGCGGAAATGGCTGCCGAAAATTCACCGCATCACCACGTGGAAAACATCTCAACTCCCCTGCTGGTGATCCATGGCGACAAGGATTACCGTGTACCCATCGGGGAGGGTCTCAGGCTCTGGTATGAGCTGCTTTCCCGGTCCCGGTTGGCCGTCGATGACCAGGGTCGCACCGAGCATCGCTTCCTGTACTTCCCCGACGAGAACCACTGGATCCTCAAACCGCAACACGCGAAGGTCTGGTACGGCGTCGTCGGTCACTTCCTGGCTCATCATGTGCTGGATCAGCCCACCACCCTCCCACCCGAGCTGGGGCTGTAACGGTACGGGCGTCGAGGACTTTGTAGACTGCCCTAGTGAGTTCCTCTTTCAGAATCCGGCCCGCCCGCACCTCCGATGTCCCGGTGATCAAGACGCTCGTGGCTCCGCTCGCCGACAGCAGGGTGCTGATGGCCAAGGAAACCGTCGCTTACTACGAGGGCCTGCAGGAGTTCCGTATCGCGGAGGACGACGACGGCGTGCTCGGCTGCGGCGCGCTGCACGTCATGTGGGAGGACCTGGCGGAGATCCGCACCCTCGCCACCTCCCGCACCGCGCAGGGCCGGGGAATTGGTACCGCGCTGGTGGAACGACTGCTCGACGACGCCCGGGCACTCGGCGTCGATCGCGTCTTTTGCCTGACCTTCGAGGTGGAGTTCTTCCAGCGCAGGGGATTCCAGGTGATGGCAGACCAGTCTGCGGTTGACCCGGCCGTGTACTCGGAGCTCCTGCGCTCCCACGATGAGGGGGTGGCGGAGTTCCTTGACCTTGCCAGGGTAAAACCCAATACCCTCGGCAACACCCGAATGATCCGAAAGCTCGATGATCGCAGTGCTACGGGTGGCATACCGGCGGCAGAATAGATACGCTAAGGGAGCTTGGCATCTATGACGATGCGTAAGCGGGTTCCGGAACCGGCGCCCGACACACCGAGCGGAAGTAGGTCAGACTATGGGTGCAGACGATAAGGCAGCAAACACCGGCGAGAAGCTGGGCGGCAAGATCAAGGAAGGCCTCGGCAAGCTCACCGGCAACGAGAAGATGGAAGCCGACGGTCACAAGGACCAGGCTTCCGGCGACATCAAGAACGCTGGCGAGAACGTCAAGGATGCCTTCAAGGGCGACAACCGCTAGATCTGATCCATCAGGTATCCGCTCCGCATTCAGTTGCTAGTGAGACTTACCGAAGGATTAGTGCTGTGGGAGGGATCGGGCTCAGGCCCGGGTCTCTCCCACAGTCAGTTAAGGCAGTTGCTCAGCCTATAGGCAAGCGGCTGACCGAAGGGTATGGTTCAGAAACGGCCAGCAGGTCAGGCGGGCCGGTAGTACCCCTAAGTCCTGTGTCCTTCCACCGAGGAGCCGCCATGAAAAAGCTAATCAATGACCCCAAGCAGGTAGTCACCGAATCCGTCGAGGGGTTTGGGGCTGCTCATGCCGATCTGGTCAGCGTTCATCCGGAGCCCCTGTTCATTACCCGGCGGGATGCGCCGCGGCAGGGGAAGGTGGGGCTGGTCTCGGGAGGGGGTAGCGGCCACGAGCCGCTACACGCAGGTTACGTGGGGCTGGGCATGCTCGATGCCGCCGTACCGGGAGCCATGTTCACCTCACCCACCCCGGACCAGATCCTCCCCGCCACCACGGCTGTCGACGGGGGAGCGGGAGTGCTTCATATCGTCAAGAACTACACCGGCGATGTCCTGAATTTCGAGACGGCCGCCGAGCTGGCCGAAGCCGAAGGTGTGACAGTGCGGAGCGTCCTGGTGAACGACGATGTCGCTGTCGAGGACTCGCTCTACACCGCCGGCCGGCGCGGCGTCGGCGGGACGGTGCTCGTCGAGCGGATCGCTGGCGCTGCCGCCGAGCGTGGCGACAATCTCGACTCGGTGACCGCCGTTGCGCAACGCGTCATCGACAATGTCAGATCGATGGGGGTGGCGCTGGCCGCCTGCACAGTCCCGCACGCCGGGCAGCCCAGCTTTGACCTGACCGACGACGAAATCGAGATCGGCATCGGCATTCACGGGGAACCCGGCAGGCACCGCATCGCGATGGAGAACGCCGACGGGATCACCGGGCGGCTACTGGAACCGATTCTTGCCGATTTGCAGGTCGACAGTGGCGAACGGGTGTTGTTGTTCGTCAACGGAATGGGAGGAACCCCTGCCAGTGAGCTGTACATTGTCTACCGGCGGGCCCGCCAACTCCTTGAGGAGCAGGGGATTGTTGTCGAACGTTCCCTGGTCGGCAACTACATCACGGCACTCGAAATGCAGGGCGCCTCAATCACCGTCCTGCGCCTCGACGACGAGATGGTCCAGTTGTGGGACTCGCCAGTCCTGACCGCGGCATTGCGCTGGGGAGTCTAGGCGTGGTTGAAGGAACCCCGACAACCCTCACCGCGGCATGGGTGGTCGCCTGGCTGCGCGAGAGCGCCCGCGTGGTCGGCGAGCACCGGCAACACCTGATCGACCTGGACCGGGCGATCGGCGACGCCGACCACGGTGAGAACCTTGACCGCGGATTCTCTGCGGTAGTGAAAAAGCTCGACGACGGCGAAGACCCAGCCACCCCGGCCGCCGGCCTGAAGTTCGCCGCGATGACCTTGATGTCCTCGGTGGGGGGTGCGGCTGGGCCGCTGTACGGGACAGCGTTCCTGCGGGCGGCAGCCTCGTTGGGTGATGTCCGGGAGGTGGGTCCCGACGACGTCGTCGGGCTGCTGACCGCGGCACGAGATGGCGTGGTGGCCCGCGGCAAGGCGGAGTCAGGCGATAAAACGATGGTGGATGCGTGGACCCCGGCCGTGGAAGCGGCGGGGACGGCGGCGCTGGCGGGGGCATCGGTGACCGAGGTCCTCGTCGCCGCCGCCAACGCGGCCAACGCGGGGGCCGCGGCCACTGAACCTCTGATCGCCCGAAAGGGACGGGCCAGCTATCTCGGTGAACGCAGCGCCGGCCATCTCGATCCGGGTGCCGTTTCGACGGGGCTGATCCTGCAGGCGGCAGTCGACGCGGCCGGTGGCCAGTGGTGAACGTTGGTCTGGTGATCGTGTCGCATAGTTCGAAGATTGCCGAGGGCGTCTGCGATCTCGCCCGGCAGATGGCGGCCGACGTCGAGCTGGTCCCTGCGGGCGGGGTGGAGGACGAATCGGGGGTGTCAAGGATCGGCACCAGTTTTGAGAAGGTACTTGAGGCGATCTCGGTAGCCGATCAGGGACACGGCGTCGTGATCCTGACAGACCTGGGGTCGGCGGTCATGACCGCCGAGATGGCGCTGGAGTTCCTCGACGGTGATCATCGGGGGCGGGTCAGGCTTGCCAGGGCGGCCCTGGTGGAAGGTGCGGTCGCTGCGGCAGTCGAAGCCCAGACCGGTGCTGACGTGGACGAGGTATCCAGGGCCGCCGAGTCGGCGATCGTTGCGTTGGATCCCACAGTCCTTGAACTTTTTGTCAGCCACGCGGCCGCAGCGCCGGGGGATGCCCTGACCGCGCCGTCAACCAGCGGCCCGTCGGCGGAAGGGTCGTGGGAGCTGCCCAACCCGATGGGGCTCCATGCACGCCCGGCGGCAACCCTGGCTCGCGCGATGAGCGAACTCGACGCGGAGGTAACGGTGAACGGCGTCGACGCGAAATCGGTGATGCTGCTGATGAGTCTGGGGCTCGGGCAGGGCAAGGTGCTGACGGCGTTGGCTGCCGGCCCAGACGCGCAGAAAGCGATCGACCAGATCGGCAACGAGGTCACTGCCGGATTCGGTGAGCTCTGACCCGCAGATCCGGAGACCCGACGGCGGGCGGCGTCAGCCGGGAAGCGTGATCCCGGCTGGGGTATCGCGGGCGAGGCCGTCCTTGACGAGACTCTCCAACGACCGTTCCAGCTGATCCTTCGGTGCGTTCAGGTTGTGCAGCTTCATCAGTGGGGTTAGCGTTGCGGCGGACTCCAAAGCGAGATCTACGGGCACGTTGACCAGCAACTCCCTGACCACCGGCACGGCTGCGTTCCGGAGCACCCCCATCATCGCGCCGCGCACCTGACGGTCGGTCCCGGCCCACGCCTGGCCCTTGGGAATGTAGTGCGGTTCCGGCCTGCCGGCGGCCACCCATGCGCAGGCATCGAGCACCGGGCACCGGGAGCACGTGGGGGCCCGGGCGGTGCAGACCAACGCACCTAGTTCCATTACCGCCGCGTTCCACAGCACTGACTGGGCGACGTCGTCGGGCAGCAGATCGGCTGCCCGGCGCAGCTCTGCCGCGGTGAGCGCCGGCGCAGGCAAAGCATCCCCGCCGACCAGCCGCGCGTGGACACGGCGGATGTTCGTGTCCACTACCGTCTCGCGCCTCCCGAAGGCGAACACTGCCACCGCCGCCGCCGTGTAGGTGCCCACGCCCGGTAGCGTGAGGAGCTTGTCAACTGTGCCGGGCACCTCGCCGTCGTGGTGGTCGACGACGGCGACGGCGGTCGCGTGCAGGCGAAGCGCTCGCCGCGGATAGCCCAGCCGCCCCCAGTGTCTCAGCGCATCGCCGGAGGGTGCCGCGGCAAGATCCGCCGGGGTGGGCCAGCGGGAGAGCCATTCGGTGAAAACGGGCAGGACACGAACTACTGGTGTCTGTTGGAGCATGAACTCGCTCACCAGCACCGACCAGGGGGTGCGGTCGGGTCCCCGCCACGGTAGGTCCCGGGCCCTGACGTCGAACCAGCCAATGATGCCCCGATGGAGCTGCGCTGGTGGAACCTGGTGCATCGACCCTCCTGATAGGTGACCCTCAACTGATAGGTGACCATCAATACTGTACTGACCGGCGTGGGGTCACAGGTATCCGGCGGTTCAGTCTCTAGCCTTAAGTCATGGATTCTCACGGTGGCCCTTCGCGAGGCGGGCCGCAGGACAGGCCGTCACGCCCGTCTGGCGCGCCCCGGGCCAGCCCGCGGGTGTACCGCCGCCGCCGGTTGGTGGTGCTGGTCCTGACGTTAATTGTCCTCGGTGCGCTGGTGTGGTTGGGGACTTTCATCGCTGGGCTGATCGCCACCGCACAGGATACCGCCGATGCCGGATCGGCTCCCCGCGGACCGGCCCGGTCCGCGCCGGCGTCGGCCGACCCAGCGGCAGAGGCGGGCCAGTCGGGCGCGCCGGCTGAGGCGGCCGGGCCCACCGACGAGCCAGCGCCGTCGGACCCTGCCTGTGACCCCGACCAGGTGGAGGTCAGCGCATCGACGGACGCACAGGACTACGCACCCGAACAGAACCCGGTCCTGACGTTGACTGTAACGAATACCGGCGACGTGGCCTGCCCGGTGAACGTGGGGACCTCGCAGATGGAGTTCCTGGTTACCAGTGGCGAGGACCGGATCTTCTCGTCCCTTGATTGCCAGGAGGGCGCCGAGGACCTCAACCGGGATATCCCGCCGGGAGGGTCGGAGGAAGCCAACTTCCGCTGGGAACGGAACCGCAGCGCCCCGGGTTGCGAGGCGGTCGAGGCGGACCCCACGCCCGGTTTCTACGCCGTGAGTGTGTCTCTCGGCGAACGGACCAGCGACGAAGTTACCCTCGAACTGCGATAACCGCTACATGAAGCGGTCGAGGAGGCTCGTCTCGGCAATCCGGGAGAGCCCCTCCCGCACAGTGCGCGCCCGCTGTTCGCCGATGCCGTCGACGGCCATCAGATCGTCAATATTCGCGGCCATCAGGTTCTGCAGACCATCGAAGTGGTCAACCAACCGGTTCGCCACCGCCGGGGGAACAGCTTTGATGCCCGACAGTAGCCGGAAGCCCTTGGGCTGGACCACAGCGTCGAGAGAGTCATTGGACGGGTTGAAACCCACCACGCTGGCAATGGTGCCGAGGTCGATCAGGTCGGTGGAGCTGAAAGCCTGCAACGTCGCGAGCTGTTCTTCTACCACCAGGGAAGCGTTGCCGAGGTCGAGGTAGTCCCGCAGGACCATTTCGCTGCCGGGACCAAGACCGGTGGTTAGTTCTTCGACCTGCAGCGAAAGCAGCCGGCCATCCACACCGAGTTCAAGGACATACTGGGAGATTTCCTCGGAGATCCGGCGGACCATCTCCTGGCGCTGCAGGGTCACCGCCACATCCCTGACCGTGACCATCGCCTCGATCTCCAGCGCCGACAAGGAGCCAGTGACCTGGTCCAGGCGGGCTCGATAGCGCTCCAGGGTAGCGAGGGCCTGGTTGGCGCGCGCCAGCACCGGTTCGGAGCCCTCCAGCACATGCCGCAGGCCGTTGATATAGAGGGCAATGATGTGCATCGACTGGCTGACGGAGATCACCGGGAGACCAGTCTGGATGGCTACCCGCTCGGCGGTCCGGTGCCGTGTCCCCGACTCCTGGGTGTCGATGGTGTGGTCCGGAACCAGTTGCACGCCGGCCCGCAGGATATTGCTCGCATCCTTGTCGCAGACAATTGCACCATCCATTTTGGCGAGCTCCCGAAGCCGGGTGGGCGAGAAGGTGATGCCGATGTCGAAACCACCGGAGCAGATGGAGTCGACTGTGCGGTCGAATCCCAGAACGATCAGTGCCCCGGTACGCCCGCGCAGGATGCGCTCCAGTCCATCCCGCAACTGTGTGCCGGGCGCCACGCGCGCCAAAGTGGCTTTTAGCGCGTCCTCTGGGCTGCGAACCACTGCCACTTCCTTCCGGCTACCGGCGTCGCCAACCGGTATCCGGCTGGGCGAGGCCCTGCCGCGCAGGCACCCGCGCAGCCGTTCTCATCCTAGTGGGAGCGCAGCCTAAACCCTGATACCGGCCAGGGTCGCAAATGGGTAACGGTTACAGCGGATGCTGCAGGCGAGTTGGGGGCAGTTAGAAAAGTAGCTCCAGAGCCTCGGTCACCGTTGACACCTCGTGGACTTTGAAACCCGCCGGAACCCGGCCCGGACCATTGGGGGAGGCGGGTACCACTGCGTGGGTGAAGCCGAGCCGTTCGGCTTCCTGGACCCGTTGCGCAATGCCGGGGACCGGCCGCACCTCACCCGCCAGGCCCACCTCGCCGAAGGCGATCAGCCGTGCCGCGAGTGGCTGGTTAGTTTTCGCCGACGCGACGGCGAGGGCAACGGCCAGGTCGGTGGCCGGTTCGCTAAGTTTCACCCCGCCGACCGTTGCCACATAGCTGTCATCCTTATGTAGGCTCAGCGAGGCTCGCTGCTGGAGTACCGCCAGGAGCATCGCGACCCGCGAACTGTCGAGGCCGCTGGTCGCGCGGCGGGGTTGCGAGTTGGAGGACTCGGCGAGGAGGGCCTGCACCTCCGCCAGCAGGGGCCTGCGCCCCTCAAGTGTTACCGTGATGCAGGTTCCCGAGACCGGGTCCTTGGTCCGGGACACGAATAGGCCACTCGGATCGGCGAGACCCTCAACGCCGGTCTCGGTCAGGTCGAAACAACCCACCTCGTCGGTGGGGCCGTACCGGTTCTTGATGGCCCGCATCAGCCGGAGTCGTGAGTGCCGGTCGCCCTCGAACTGGCACACCACGTCCACCAGGTGTTCCAGCAGACGCGGCCCGGCGATCGACCCGTCCTTCGTGACGTGCCCCACCAGGACGGTGGTCATTCCGCGGGTTTTCGCTGCGGCGATCAACGACGCTGCCACCTCCCGGACCTGGGTCACTCCTCCGGCTGTGCCGTCGACGGCGGCGCTGCTTAGGGTCTGCACCGAATCAATAATGAGCAGCGACGGGGACAGCCGCTCCACTTGCCCGAGTGCCTGCCCAAGATCCGACTCGGCGGTGAGGTAGAGGGTTTCCGCCAGCGCGCCGATTCGTTCGGCTCTCAGCTTCACCTGGGCCGACGATTCCTCCCCGGTGATATACAGCACGTCCTTACCGAGCCGAGCAACCCGTGCCGCAACGTCGAGCACCAGGGTGGACTTGCCCACCCCCGGTTCCCCTGCCAGTAGAATCACTGCGCCAGGGACCAGACCGCCGCCGAGAACCCGGTCAAATTCGCCGATCTGGGTGGGCTGGTAGGACGCGGCAGTTGCGTCGATCTGCGCGATCCGGAGAGCAGGCGAGGCAACCGCTACCGCCGGCGTCGTCCTCGCCACTGTCTGGCCGGTCTCCTCGACCGTCCCCCAGGCCTGGCACTCGCCGCACCGACCCACCCATTTGGCAGTCGTCCACCCGCATTCACCGCACCGGTAGGCGGGGGCAGAAGTGCGCGACGGACGTGCTGTCTTTGTAGCCATGATCTCTAACGTACCGGCGGGTAGGGGCATGGTGCGGCAAGGACACTACCGCAGGCGCCAGCTTGACCGGACTCACAATTTCGGCAGATACCCGGCGGCCTCGTCGTGGGGGAGGCCGGTCGCCTCCAGCAAATCAACAATCAGCGGGCGGTACAGCAGCACCAGCCCCTCACCTTCCAGCCGCTGGATCTTCAGCAGCCGTGGATGGAGAGTGGTCGCCACAGCTGCCAGGTCCTCACGCGCCTGCCGGAGGGAGAGCTCCTGTTCGGGCGCACTTGAGGAGGACAGGGCGCGGCCCAACACGTCGACGGCGTCGGCGGTGTCCTCGATAACCCGGGACAGTTCCTGCACGGCTTCGTCGGTGAGCGCCGCATGATTGATCACCGACGTCAGCCGGCGGGTGAAGACCCGTGCGTTGCGGACGGCGAGGTCGATCGATTCGATTGACCCCCTCAGCTCGCCGAGCTCCTGGCGGTGCCGCCGGTAGGCGGGGGAGAGGCGCGCCACCTCCTGCGCCGCCCCCATGCTGCCGGACAGCCCCTCCATCAGCGGCTGGCAGCTGCGGGCCTTGATGAGCGCATGCCAGGCGAGCGTTGGATCGCTGCGGGTCAGCGCCGTCGACGATTCCCGCAGCACCGCCGACAGCTCGCCGAGGAGCTCCCGCACATTGGTCTTTGGTTCCTTCCGCGGATCCTTGGGGGCAAGGATCACTATCAGCAGCGCGAACAACCCGCCCACTATCGCGTCGACGCTGCGGGTGAAGGGCCCGCCGTCGGGAGCCGGGAGTAGCACCACGAGCAGGGACTGCAGGCCCAGTTGCGTAGTGAAAATGGTGCCGCTGTCCAGGAACCTGGCCAACAGGATGGAAACGAACAGGACGACGGCGGCTTGCCAGATCCCCGTACCGAAGAGGGCCAACAGCACGTCTCCGAGCGCAATGCCAAGGGTGCAGCCCACGCCGACCTCCAGCACCCGCCGAAGACGCGGGTCTCGGGTGAAGCCGAGGGCGATCATTGAGGATGTCGCAGCGAACAGTGGGCCGCTGTGACCGAGGACCCGTTCAGCGAAGACATACGCGCCCACCGCGCAGACGGTCATCTGGAGGGCGGGGATCACCGAGTTGGAGCTGCGGCGGAAACCGACCCGCGTCCGGTTGCGAACAAAGGAGCGGGCTCGCGAGGGAAATGATGGCCGCGGCATGGAACCCAGCCTAGCCCCGGTTTCCCGGGCACCGAGTCGCGGCGGACTACTGGGAATCGAACAGTACCTGGGACGGTTTGGCAAGGCTACCGAACGGGCTGATTGCAACTGTACGTCTCCCGTTCACCGGCCGTTAACTTTGGTCAGTCAGTCTCTTCACCTGTGGCACCTAGCTTGTTCAAGGTACGCATACCGAAAAGTTCGGCTTTTCCATCTTCATAGGTGCCCTCAGCACTGATTTTCGACTCCCTGGAAGGGGCAACATCAAGTGAAGGTTCTTCGCTTTGGCCGCGCAGCGGCAGTAATCTCCGTCGCCGCGCTCGCACTGACAGCCTGCGGCACCGACAGTGCCACCGATGCACCGGCTGAGACCACCGGAGACAACGGCTCGGTCGAGAGCACCGTGACCGGCACCCTGACCGGCGCTGGTGCTTCCTCCCAGGGCGCGGCAATGACCGCGTGGCAGTCCGGTTTCACTGCGGCTAACCCTGACGCAACGCTGCAGTACTCCCCTGACGGCTCGGGCGCCGGACGCGAGGCGTTCCTCGCTGGCGGCGTCCAGTTCGCAGGGTCTGATGCTTACCTGGATGAGGAAGAGCACGCCGCGGCCGTTGAGGTCTGTGGCCCTGAGGGTGCGTTCAACATCCCCGCCTACATCGCACCAATCGCTGTAGCCTTCAACCTGCCCGGTGTTGACGAGTTGAACATGGACGCAGAGACCATCGCTTCAGTGTTCCGCGGAGACATCGCCAAGTGGAACGACGAGGCAATCGTCTCGCAGAACGAGGGCGTCGACTTGCCCGACCTGGCCATCACAGTGGTCCACCGCAGTGACGAATCGGGCACCACCGAGAACTTCGTCGACTACCTTGCAGCAGCAGCACCAGATGTGTGGACGGACGAGGTGTCAGGCGACTGGCCCGCAGAGATCGTCGCTGAGAACGCACAAGGCACCAACGGAGTGGTTTCGACGACCTCCGGCACCGAAGGGGCAATTACCTACACGGACGCCTCAGCCGTCGGCGATCTGGGCCAGGTTCTGGTGAAGGTTGGCGAAGAGAATGTGGCGCTCACTCCAGAGGCCGCATCGCTCGCCGTCGAGGTTGCAGAGCCAGCCGAGGTGGAGGGCGCCCCTGAGGTTGACATGTCCTTCAACCTGACACGGGACACCACCGAGTCCGGCGCGTACCCGATTGTGCTGATCTCTTACCACGTCTACTGCGCTACCTACCCTGACCAGGAGACTGTTGACCTGGTCAAGGCCTTCGGCTCCTACGCGATCAGCGAAGAGGGACAGGCGGATGCTGCAGATTCGGCTGGAAACGCGCCGATCTCCGCTACGTTGCGCGAGCAGGCCCAGGCCGCCATCGATTCGATCACGGTTGCTTCCTAACACGGTTGACTTGCCCCGTCCGGTCTTTACAGACCGGGCGGGGCTGTCCTTTGCACTCAGCCATTAGGCTGGTAGGCAGCTACCAACCCCACCGCTGAGGACGCCCGATCGGCGACTGAAGCAGGATCAACCCAGTACCAGCACCGAAGGGTTAACTAGTGTCCACGAAGACGGTGTCTCCGAATACGCTGCGCAGAGATGGCGATAGCGGTCAATCAGGGGACAGAATATTCTCAACGGCCAGTCTGTTAGCCGGCTGTCTGATCCTCGCCGTGCTGTTCAGCGTGGCAATCTTCCTGCTCGTTCAGGCCTTTCCCACCTTCATCGCCGACCCGGCCGATATTTCGGGTGGCAGCGGATTCGTCTCCTATATCTGGCCGATCGTCATCGGAACGGTGATCGCAGCCACGATTGCGCTGATCATCGCCACACCGGTGGGAATCGGCGTCGCGCTGTTCATTTCCCACTATGCGCCCCGCAGGCTCGCACAGGGGTTTGGTTACCTGATCGACCTGCTCGCGGCCATCCCGTCGGTGGTCTACGGCGCATGGGGATACGCGGTTCTAGCGCCCCAGTTGGCGCTGGCCTATGACTGGCTTGCAACGAACCTCGGCTGGATCCCCATTTTCGAGGGCCCTGCCAGTAATACCGGACGGACCATGCTGACCGCGGGTATCGTCCTCGCCGTCATGGTGCTGCCGATTATCACCTCGCTCAGCCGGGAGATTTTCCTCCAGACTCCCAACCTTCATGAAGAGGCTTCGCTGGCGCTGGGCGCCACCCGCTGGGAGATGATTAAGATGGCGGTGCTGCCCTTCGCCCGCCCAGGCATCATCAGTGCAGCGATGCTGGGGCTCGGTCGGGCCCTGGGCGAGACGATGGCGGTTGCGCTAGTCCTTTCCGGCGGCGCACTGACCGCCAGCCTGATCCAGACCGGCAATCAGACCATCGCCGCGGAAATCGCGCTGAACTTCCCCGAGGCATTCGGTCTTCGCCTGAGCGAGCTGATCGCCGCCGGCCTGGTCCTCTTTGTCATCACCCTGGCAGTGAACATGATCGCCCGCTGGATCATCAGCCGTCACAAGGAATTCTCAGGTGCCAACTAATGAGTAGCGCAACCACGACCCGGCGTCCTTCCCAATTCACCAAGAACAAGCTGCCCGGGTGGTCGATCTGGGCAGTACTGGCTGGGGCAGTGATCCTCGGAGCAGCCGTCTCGGCACTGCTCGGGTTCAGCCCGGTCGCCATGGCCCTCTTTGCGGCAGTGTTCTTCATTGTCGGCGGCACCGCGGCGTCGGCCGTGGTGGAAGGCGGGCGCAAAGCGCGGGACCGGCTCGCCACCTACTTGATTTTCGGCGCGTTCATCGTCGCTGTCCTGCCGTTGTTCTCGGTGCTGTGGACGGTGCTGGAGCGCGGCATCCCCGGAATGACCAGTGACTTCCTGTTCCGTTCGATGAACGGACTCACGGGCGCCATCGACAACCAGAGCGTCGCCGAGGGCACTCCGGTGCTGGGCGGCGCCTACCACGCAATCCTCGGCACCCTGCAGATCACTATGTGGGCCACCATCATCTCGGTGCCGGTGGGCCTATTGGCCGCCATCTACCTGGTGGAATACTCCACAGGTGGCCCTCTCAGCAGGGCCATTACCTTTTTCGTCGACGTGATGACCGGCATCCCGTCCATTGTTGCAGGCCTGTTTGCGGCCGCACTGTTTGGGCTGATCTTCGGGCCCGGCACCCGGACAGGTTTCGTGGCAGCAGCTGCCCTGTCGGTGCTGATGATCCCGGTGGTGGTGCGGGCAACCGAGGAAATGTTGAAGATTGTCCCCAACGAACTCCGCGAGGCGTCGTTCGCCCTGGGTGTGCGGAAGTGGCGGACCATCACCAAGGTGGTCATCCCGACCGCCATTTCGGGTATTGCCTCGGGCGTCACCCTGGCGATCGCCCGGGTGATCGGCGAGACCGCGCCAATCCTGGTCACGGCAGGGTTTGCGACGGGGATCAACCTTGACGTCTTCGGTGGTTGGATGAGTACCCTTCCGACCTACATTTACTACCAGATCATTACGCCCACATCGCCAACCGCCACCGATCCGAGTATCCAGCGCGCGTGGGCGGCCGCCCTGGTCCTGATCATCCTCGTGATGTTGCTCAACCTCGTTGCCCGTCTGATTGCCCGGATGTTTGCCCCCAAAACCAGCCGCTGACCGGCGCTGAACAACCCCTAAGGATTTAGATGTCTAAGCGTATCGACGTCAAGGACTTGAACGTCTACTACAGCAAATTTCTCGCCGTAGAGGACGTCAACGTCACCATTGAAGCCAGTTCCGTCACCGCCTTCATCGGCCCATCCGGCTGCGGTAAGTCGACTTTCCTGCGGACATTGAACCGGATGCACGAGGTAATCCCCGGCGCCCGTGTCGAGGGTGAGGTGCTGCTCGACGGCGATGACCTGTACGACGACGCCGTTGACCCGGTTCACGTGCGGAGCCAGATCGGTATGGTCTTCCAGCGCCCAAACCCGTTTCCCACCATGTCCATCAGGGACAACGTGCTTGCCGGCGTCAAACTGAACAGCAAGCGCATCAGCAAGTCCGACGCCGACGCGCTGGTGGAGAAGTCACTGCGGGGCGCCAACCTGTGGAACGAAGTGAAGGATCGCCTTGACCGGCCCGGCTCTGGGTTGTCTGGTGGGCAGCAGCAGCGCCTGTGTATCGCCCGAGCCATCGCGGTATCACCGGAGGTTATCCTGATGGACGAGCCCTGCTCGGCTCTCGACCCCATCTCCACGCTCGCCATCGAGGATCTCATCAACGAGCTGAAAACCGACTACACGGTCGCGATTGTCACCCACAACATGCAACAGGCTGCCCGGGTTTCGGACAAGACCGCATTCTTCAACATCGCGGCAACCGGCAAGCCGGGAAAGATGATCGAGTTCGGCAACACCGCCGACATCTTCAACAACCCCCGGGAGAAATCCACCGAGGACTACGTCTCCGGCCGGTTTGGCTGAGTCATGTCTGTCCGGCTTTGCCGGTCTAGAGGAGCGGACTCATCGCCAGGAAAAGGACCGCGCCGATCAGTGCGGTCACCGCCGCCGTCGAGAACCACACGAGCAGCACCTTCACCACTTCGCGGCCGCGAATAGTGGGAAATCGTTGATTGGCCCCCGCACCGAGGATCGCCGAAGTCATCGTGTGGGTGCTGGAGAGTGGCATCGACAGGGATATCGAGCCCATAAAGAGCATTGCCGAGCTGACGCCCTGGGCCGTCATCCCGCGCAGCGGATCCATCCGCACCAGCCGGTGCGACAGGGTGTGGGTAATCCGCCAGCCGCCGAAGAGTGATCCGATAGCGAGCAGTACCGCTGCGAAGATCTGCACCCAGAGGGGGATCCCGGTGCCCGTTGCGATGCCGCTGCCCACGAGGGCCAGGACGATCACCGCCATGGTCCGCTGTCCGTCCTGCAGCCCGTGACCCAGCGCGAAGACCCCCGCCAGCACCGACTGCGCCAGTCTGCTACCTGAGTTCACCTTCTGGGGCGGGCTGTACCGTAAGAGCCAGATGGCGGGAAATACCGCCAGGTAGGCCAGCAGGTATGCCACCAGGGGTGAAAGGATCAGTGGCAGTGCGATCTGCAGGAGGAACATATGTTCCGTATCGGTGATTGACCCGCCCCCGATCAGGGTCGATGCCCCGCCGGAGCCGATCAAACCTCCGATGAGAGCATGGGTGGACGACGACGGCTTGCCCCGGTACCAGGTGAGAACACCCCAGCTAATCGCAGCAAGGAGACCTGCAACGAGGATTCCGAGGCCAACGCTCCCCGGCGGAACGCTCAACGCGTCCCCGGTGAACAGGAGTGCGACGCCGGTGCCGAGGAGCGCGCCAATCAGGTTGAAGAACGCAGCCAGGAGGACGGCGACAGTAGGGGTCAGGGCCCTGGTGCGCACTGCCGCGGCGACCGAATTGGAGACGTCGTGGAACCCGTTGAGAAAGGCAAAACCTCCGGCCAGCATCACGACGGCGCCGAGGAGGAACAGGTCCACCTATGATTCCTTGACGAGGATGCTACCCACGTGAGTGGCCACCTTGCGGATGTCCTTGGTGACGTCGACAAGCTGATTGGCCACGTCACGGTGCCGCGCGTAGACCAGCGGCTTGTGATCGTTGAGGAGTTCCGAGCACCAGATCCGGTGGGTGCGTTCGGCGCGTTTGGCTAGCCGAAGGATTTCAATCCAGTACTCCTCCAGCTCGTCCATCGAGTTCAGGCGTTTCATTGCCGCAGCAGTCAGCTCCGACTGGCGGGTGATCACCTCAAGTTGCTCGGTGGCCCGGCGGCTCAGCTTGCTGAGCTGGTACAGGGAAATGAGCTCGGCGGCGCCGTCGAGCTTCTCGATTGCTTCGTTCAAAAGCCGGGACAGGGCGTAGAGGTCTTCCCTGGGGAGCGGGTTGACGAAGCTGCTGCGCATCGAGGTGAGCAACGCGTAATGCAGTTCAGCTGAGTTGGCCTCGTGCTGGTGCAATTCTTCGGCTAGGCGGTCGTAGTCGCGGGTTGTGGCCCCGAGGATTCCCGACATGGTGCGCACGCCCAGTACGAGTTGCTGCGCCATGTCGGAGAGCAGGACAAGGCCGGCGTCCTCCTGCGGAAAGAGGCGAAGCTTCACGGGGGGCTACCTAACCTGCTCGGGCATCGGACATGAGTTGCTGCCTAAGAATAACCGACAGTCCCGTGGAGGCTTATTTTGGCCGGACACTCCATGTCCGAACGGCCTGTTGCACCGCCATTTACCCGGAATTCGGCGCTAACAACACAAAAATGGTGCCGAACCGGGAGCGCCTCTCGGCGGAAGGCCGCTCGAAGCGGCTAAATGTTGAAGCCCGGGGGTTCCACAGTCCGACACCACTTTCAGTGTTCTCCCTCGGTGCGCTCATGTCAACATTGGCCCCAGAAACACCGCCAGCTAGTCGAGTTCGCCCCGACGCCATGACGCCGCCGCATGTTCCAGATCTTCAGCGGTTTTAATGAGCTGATGGGAATTGCGCGTCAACTTGGCGGCATGCGCGCCGTTGACGGATTCGGCGTCGTCGGCGTGATGGGTCTGCCCCAGGGCAATGACCCGGCAGAACGCGGCGAAGCGTTCCAGCGCCACGTCAAACTCGCCCTCAAAGGCACCCGAGAGAATGGTGTCCGCCATGGACCTGACCTCCTCGGCGCCGGGGGGCTCCGCGACGCCCGCAATGACATTTGAGACCTGCGCCACATCCTTGCCGGACTCGAAGTAGGAGGCAATGCGCTCAGGATCCTGCTGGGTGGCGGCGCGGAGCGCGTAGAGCCGCCATAGGGCGCCCGGGAGGGAACGCGCGGGGCTTTCCGCCCACATTTCGGCGATCGCCTCAAGACCCTGCTGATCGGCCAGTTCGACCAGCCGCTGGGTGATCCCTGGATCGTCAGCGAGGCGGCCATGATGGACCAGAGCATGCGCTGAAAGGTGGGCGGCTTCGGACACTCGCGACGGATCTGCACCGCCGGCGAAAACTTCAAAGTCCAGCGGCGCGAATGGCTTGGGCTTGTGGTGCCGTGGACTCTGGTTTTCGTAGTTACCGCTCATGAACTGAGGATACTCCTGCCGTTTCCCTCAGTGCCAGAGTCACCGGCCCGGGCGGCTTTCGGACCCACCGCCCCGTCAAGACTGCTCAGGATCATTCGCAACACCGTGAGTTGTGGCAGGCCAGCCTTACCTGGTGGCTCCATCCGTTGCAGAGCAGAGCCCAGAGCACCCCTTCGACCCAGTCCGGCGACATCTCGGAGTCGATGGTGCCATCACTGCCACCACTGCCATCAGGGCCAGCGGTACCCACAGCGAGCTGTTGGCCAGCGATGACCTGTACCGTCGGCTGGTGAAGGCACTGCGGATTGTCGAACCGGCCGTTGGCTGACCTCACCGCCGGCCCCTCATCACCGCCGGTAGGGGCCGCGTTCTGCACACCGGGGCAGGATGCGATAATGTAGGCAGGTCATTTCGACCACTTCGGTGGTGTGGGGTGATGCGGGCCTTTAGCTCAGATGGTAGAGCATCGGACTTTTAATCCGTGGGTCGAGGGTTCGAGCCCCTCAGGGCCCACAATTGTGGGAAACCCGATCATGGAATCCCCGCCGTCCATCGTAACGGCGGGGATTCTGTGCGTTCATGAAGAAACTGGGGATTGACTCGGACCGTTTGAGCGTCTGCAATGGATAGTAGGTAATTCCACAAGGGACGCTACGTTTTCGGCCACCCTCGGTCCGTGAACCTCGGCCCCGCCGGGAGGAAGACCGATGGACCTTGCCAGTTTCGTCATCCAGGCGACGATCGCCGTCGCAGTGGTGGGAATGCTCACCGCTATCACCGCGGCGGTCTTGGCTGGCTCCCTCAAGCGTAATGACGACGTCGACTCCCTGTTTTGGTACGGGTTCTCCGGATTCGTGGCCGTTGTCCTCGCGGTGATTGCAGCCGCAGCAACCATTCCGGGGAGCGAAGGAATGGTCACCGCCGCGGCGCTGCTCTGCGGCGGCCTGGCAGCCGGTTGGCTATGGCGAGGCGAGCGGGAACGCCGGGCATCGCTCGACGCCGAGGCGATCCGCCGCGAGGGCGAGAACCTGCGTGCCCGCCACGAGCGGGTCCTTCAGCAATGGGTCACCTACGAACTTGATCCGGCAGCGGCCATCGACTTTCCGGCGATGACGGATCTCTCCCGCAGCGACACGTCCCAGCTGATCCGATCAATGCGGGCCGCAGCGCTGTCACGGGTCAGGTTCGACGACGGCAGCTCAGTAGCGCCTGAGTATGAGTCGGCTGTGGCACGCCTCGAAGCGGCCCTCGCAGCTGCCGAGACCGCTGCCGGGGTGGTAAGCAGTCAGGTTGTAGGCAGCAAGCGCCACACGCTCACCTAGCGGCCAGGGCTGGGAGCTCTGGCCGACGCCGGAGGCGTCGTGTAGGTTTAGCTGCATGAGAACAATAACTTTCGAGTAGTCCTTTCAGTGCTTCTTCTCTGATCGAAAACCACACTTGTTGAGGCAGTGCCTCCGAGTGGCGTTTCTTATCCACCACAGCAGCAGCTGAACATCGTTCGGCAGTCGACCATCTAAGGATCTCCATGACCGAGCAACCCAAAAACGACACCAAAGACCACACCCCGGACGTGGCAGTACACCTGTCCGAGTCGGCAGCGAGAAAACTTCAGGACGATCCCAGGGCCAAGCTCGCGCTGGAAAAGAAAAATCCGGATTTTGGAAAACTCGCCGGGTCCCGAAGCACCGGGCCCAATCATCAGCCGGTTCACCGCAGCGGGAAGCAGGGCAAAACCGAGAAGAAGGCGCGCTGGTAATTCTTCGGGCCATTGGAGGGTTAAATTGAGACTGGCTCCGCGTTCTGCGTATGGGGGAATCGCAGAATGGGGAGCCAGCAACCTCAGTATACTTCAAATCGAGCGGGGGAAGTCCAATTAAGGGGTGGTAATGGCTGTCACAGCTAAGTCCTTCCAGCTGTGGCGATCCCGGATTGCGCCAGACGATACCGTTTCGGATGTGTGCCGTAAGGCGGGGATCAAAAGGTCAACCCTGGGTCAGCAGCTGGTCCGTGGGAAGGTGGCCACCAGCACGATCGTCGGCATCGCCCGCGCCTACCACCTCCATCCCGTGCAGGAGCTTGGCGATTTTGATGGCTACCGCGACCTTCCGGGTGGGATCCGGGAACCGACTGACGCCGAACTGATCAGCCAGGTCTCCCACATCGACATCCTCCGACTCGTCGTGGCCCGCAGCCAGGACAAGGAGGTGGTGGGGCGGGCAGTCCAGCTCGATCTGGCTTCCTTCCCGCACCGGAACTCGGTGCGGGCATGGATCGATGCTATCGATCGTGGTGACCTCCGCCAGGGACTGGCGGACGGAACCGGCATCGCACCCCAGAACCTTTCGGCGCAGCTCACTGCCGGACGGCTAACCCCCGAACTGGCTTTGGCGGCTGCCCGGCTTGCCGGGGTATCACTGGCGAGCGGGCTGGTCGTTACCGGTCTGCTCACGCCCGGCGAGGGGAGCTGGCCGGCCAACGGAAGGCGCCGGGCGCTGAGCGTCATGCAGGACGCAGATCTGGTCCTGCTTGCGAGGGACCGCCTCGACGTGCTCGGTAAGTCACTCAAGAAACTTGAACTGGCGCATAGCCGGGATCGCGACCTATGGGAGAACCTCGGATGAGTGAGCAGGTAATCCAATGGACGGTGCTGGCACTATGCATCGTGTTCGCCTTATTGCGGCTACCGGACGCTGTCCGCGGCAGGGGGAGCGGCGTGTTCGTCGCTTTGGTGCTGCTCGTTGTTGCTGTGGGGCTGAGTCTGCCGCAGATCTACTTGCCGGTTGATGGGTTCCTGGGCGGCATCAACATCGCCAACCTGATCCTCAGACTCTCACTTTTCGCGATTGTTGTCCTGCTGGGCATCAGAATCGCTGCCGCCTTCAGATCGCCCCGAACGCGGTGGCTGATTATTGGACCGGTTGGCTTGGCGGTTTTGGGTCTTTTTGTACTGGTTACCGTCGCGCTGTTCGTCCTCAGCGACCTCCCCGAAAGTTCAACGGGCTTGTTCGCCTACTCAGAGCAAAGCACCGTGAGGTACTACGCCGAAGCAGGCCGACTCTATCCGGCATACGTTGCGGCTTGCCTGATCGTGCCCGCCCTTAGAGGCGTTGCGAACCCAACCGGCAGGACCGCACATCGGGGTGCGTCGGCGTTGTTGGCGGTCGGTTTTGGTGCTGTCACCTTTTTCGCAGTGGCTCGGTTTACAGTGGGCGACCTGGGTATGTGGGAGGTTCTCCTCCCGTTCGGCGCCATCCTGCTAGTCACGACCGGTCTCACAATCATCTGGGCTGCGCGACGGCGCACCGAATCGTCGCCGCAGGAGAATCAACTTGCCTAGAATTTGACGTTTTGGTGATTGATTACACCAAAGGTATTCACGTTTTCATCATCGTGTGCCAAAATAATGATTATGTAACTCTGCTTAGCCATGGGGGACAGCGGAGCTACGGTGCGGGGTGGGGCGTCCATTAGAACGGGTGGACGCACCTACCCGTTCCCGACCGGGTTACCCGGTCCAGGCGTAGCGCTTCTTCGGCCGGCCCGTCGTCCCATATTCGGGAGCAACTCTGGCCTGCGCCAGCGATCTTGGTAGTGGCTTTCCAGCGCTACCACATCCAGCCCGCGCCAATCACGTCACCGATTGCCGGCGGAGCCCAGACCCGCGCCCAGTGTCACTCGGCGTCGTGGTCGGTCTCCAGAATTTTCGCCAGAGTCTCTAGGGCCTCCTCGGCGCCATCGCCGTCGGCACGCAGCACGACGACGTCGCCGTGGGAGGCCCCGAGGCCCATCAGCGACAAGATGCTTGACGCATCCATCGCGTCTTCAACCGGCTCGCCTTCCAAAGCGATGGTGACTTCCATGGGAAGCTCACCGGCGGCCTCGGCGAAGATGGCTGCTGGGCGGGCGTGCAGGCCCACTCGGCTCGCCACCGTGGCTTTGCGTTCTGACATAGGGTTTCCTCCTTGGTTAGGGCGCTTACTGGCCCAGGGTTTTCAGAATGGGGAGCCGTTCGCGCACGGCGGTACGCCCCGAATCGGCAGTGGGAGCGGCAAGAGCCAGGGCCGCGAGTTCCTGGGCTTCGTGGCGGGTCACCGAGGCGAGCACCGCCGCGACGGTGGGGAGCGACCTGGCCGACATGGAGAGGGTCTGGACACCCAGACCCACCAGCACGACGGCGAGGGCCGGATCCGCTGCGGCCTCACCGCATACACCCACCGGTTTCTCGGCCCCCGTGTCTGCAGCTGCAGACTCCGCGCCGGCGACGGTGAGCTTGACCAGTTGAAGCACTGCAGGCTGCCAGGAGTCGTTCAGCGCGGCCAGTTGGCCTAGCTGCCGGTCAGCGGCCATCGTGTACTGGGTGAGGTCATTGGTACCCAGGGAAGCGAATCCCACATGGTGCAGGATTGCCTCTGCCGTCAGTGCCGCTGACGGTACTTCGACCATCACTCCGGGCTGGGTCAGGCCTTCCGCCAGGCACAGCCCGCCGAAGGCTTCGGCCTCCGCGGCGGTGGAGATCATCGGCGCCATCACCCACACCTCAGCTTCGGTATCCGCTGCGGCACGGGCGATTGCCTGCAACTGGCGGGTCAGGACGCCGGCGCTAATGGACCCCGTCCGGTATCCCCTGACGCCCAGCGCCGGGTTGGGCTCCGAGGCGTCGGTGAGGAAAGGCAGCGGCTTGTCAGCACCGGCATCGAGGGTCCTCACCACCACTTTCCGGCCCGGGAACGCGTCGAAGACCTCCCGATACGCTGCGGTCTGCTCGTCTCCGCTGGGCTCAGTCTCACGATCGAGGAAACAGAATTCGGTGCGCAGCAGGCCTACGCCCTCCGCCCCCGCCGCTGCCGCTGCGCGTGCGTCCTTGCCGGACCCGACATTTGCCAGTAACGGCACTAGATGCCCGTCGGCTGTGGCACCCGTCCCGTTGAACGTGCCGAGCGCTGCCGACTGCTCCACCCACCGGGCAGCCGCCGAACGCTCATCGTCACCGGGTTCAGTGACAATGCTGCCGGTGGCGCCGTCCACGTACACCACGGTCCCGGCTTTGATGGCTTCCGCACCGAGCGCCGCCACCACCGCAGGCAGTCCCAACGCGCGGGCCAGAATGGCCGTGTGCGACTGGGGTCCGCCGCTGCTGGTGATCAGCGCCAGCACTTTGGAGGAATCGAGGGTTGCTGTATCCGCCGGGGCAAGGTCCTCGGCAGCGAGGATGAAGGGCTGGTCCGACGTCGGAATGCCCGGAGCGGGAAGCCCGCGAAGTTCAGCGACCAGCCGTGCCCGCACGTCGTGGACGTCCTGGGTGCGCTCGGCCATGTACCCGCCGAGGCCCCGCAGCATCTCGGCAACAGCCGATCCGGCGTCCCACACCGAGCGTTCAGCGGAGGCGCCGGCGGCGATGAGCTTGGTCGCCGACTTCAGCAGCATCGGGTCGGTGGCCATCATCGCCGTGGCCTCCAAGACGGCGCTCGCATCCTCCGATGCGACCTCGGCGCGACGCTTCAGCTCGGCCTGGACCGCTTTGGAAGCGGACTTCAGCCGGGCCGTTTCGGCGTCGGCGGTGGTGTCCTGACCCCACCGCTCATCCGAGGGTGGTTCGGTCACGCTGCCGGGCATCTGCAGCACAGGCCCGATCACACGGCCGGGGCTAACCCCGACTCCGGTAAGTCTCGTCATTGAACTACCCTCCGGGGTTCGGTTAGGCGGCGACCGTCTCGGCGACAGGGGTGTCTTCGGTCTTCCGCGTGGCGAAGCGCTTCAGGGCAACCACTGCGACTGCCGAGATGATGGTGCCCACAATGATAGCCACCACAAACATAGCGACATTCCCGATCGCAAAGAAGACGAAGATACCGCCGTGGGGTGCCTGCGAAGTGACACCGGAGCCCATCACGATGGCTCCGGTCACCGCCGACCCGAGCATGCTCGCGGGGATGACGCGGAGCGGGTCCACCGCTGCAAAGGGAATCGCGCCTTCGGAGATGAACGCTGCGCCCAGCAGCCAGGCTGCCTTCCCGTTTTCCCGTTCGGCCACTGAGAAACGGCGGCGGTCCAGGACGGTGGCGAGTGCCATGGCCAGCGGTGGGACCATGCCGGCGGCCATGACGGCCGCCATGATCTGCCACGGAGCCTGGTTGGCTACCGCTCCCGCACCGAGTCCAGCGACGGCGAACGAATAGGCTACCTTGTTGATTGGTCCGCCGAGGTCGATGGCCATCATCAGGCCCAGGATTGCTCCGAGGAGTACAGCTGCTGCTCCGGTCATTCCGGAGAGGAAGTCGTTCAGCGCGTTGGTCAGTGCGGCGATTGGTCCGCCAAGGATCAGGATCAGGAGGCCCGATGCAGCGATGGAAGCCAGCAGCGGGATGATGACCACCGGCATCAGGCTCCGGAGCCAGCGCGGCACCTTGATCCGTCCGATCATTAGGGCGATATAGCCGGCAAGCAGACCGCCGACGATGCCGCCGAGGAATCCAGCGCCCATGAAGCCTGCCACAGCACCGGCAACGAAACCGGGGGCGATGCCTGGCCGGTCGGCCAGCGCATAGGCGATGTAGCCGGCCAGGGCCGGGACGAGGAAGCCCATTGACAGGGCTCCGATCTTGAAGAAGACAGCCCCCAGGAAGACTGCGAGGCCCTCCGGCGGCAGGTTGACGAGGGAGTATTGGGCGAGCATCGCGTCGCCATTGCCCACGCCGTCGGCATTCGACAAGGCAATTTCGTAGCCTGCGAGCAGGAAGCCCAGGGCAATCAGGAGACCGCCGCCTGCGACAAACGGAATCATGTAGCTAACACCGGTCAGCAGTACGCGCTTGAGCTTGCGTCCCACACTTTCGCCGTCGTCGTCGGTCTGTTGGGCCTGAGGGTCGGCGGATCCCTGGACGCGCCGCGCATCGGGGTTGTCGGCGGCGGCTAGCGCCTCCTCGACCATGAGTCCCGGTTCATCGATGCCCCGTTTGACTGGGGAGGTGATGACTGGCTTCCCGGCGAAACGGTTCCTGTCACGCACGTCGACGTCGACGGCGAAGATTACCGCGTCGGCGGCGGCGATCACCCCGGGGGGTAGGGGAGTGGCGCCGGAGGACCCCTGGGTTTCGACCTGGAGGTCAACCCCGCGCTCCTTGGCTGCGGCGACCAGCGAGTCGGCTGCCATGTAGGTGTGGGCGATTCCGGTGGGGCAGGCGGTGACCGCCACCAGGCGGCGCGGTGCTGCTGGTGGGGTTGCACCGCCGGAGCTCTGGCGGGGGCCGGCGTCGAGGGCGCCCTGGACGAGGTCGACGACGTCCTGCGGAGTGGCCGCGGCGCGGAGAGCTGCTGTGAAATCCTTCTTGATCAGCGACCGGGCCAGCTTGGACAGGAGTTTGAGGTGTTCCTGGTCGGCGCCGTCGGGTGCCGCGATAAAGAACACCAGATCGGCCGGGCCATCCTTGGCGCCGAAGTCCACTGGTGGATTGAGCCGCGCCATGGCGAGGGTGGGCTCGGTGACCGAGGTGGACCGGCAGTGGGGGATAGCGATGCCGCCGGGTATTCCGGTGGCGGTCTTCTGTTCGCGGGCCAGCGCGTCGGTGTAGAGGCCGTCAGCGCCGGTAGCCCGGCCGTTGGCGGCAACCTGATCTGCTAGCTGGCGGATCACCTGCTGCCGGTCAGAGCCCAAGTCCTGATCAAGCGTGACCAGGTCGGTGGTGATTAGCTGTGCCATTGATCTTCCTCCTTTGGAAGTGGTGCATCGAGCGGTGCGTCGGTTGAAGCGTAGGGGAGGTAAAGCCGCCGGGTGGTGACGGCGTCCGGGGTGGTTTGGCTGAGGCTGGGGACGGTGGATCCCGGTAAGGCCGCCGCGGCTGAGCCGTGGGCAACCGCCTGTCGCAGGCAGTGTTCGGGCGAGCCGCCGCCGGTATGGGCCAGCAGGTACCCGGCGAGGGCCGAATCGCCGGCACCGACCGTGGAGCGGGTGGCGACCGGTGGATGAGTTGCCTGCCACGCTTCGTGGGCGGTCACCAGGAGTGCGCCGCGCGCGCCCAGGGTTGCGAGGACAGTGCCGACGCCGGCGCCCACCAAAGTGGCTGCTGCGGCGGCGGCAAGAGCCGGATCGGCTTCGAGAGCATCGCCGTCGGCAACGCCGCTCAGTTCGGCGAGCTCTTCCGCATTGGGTTTCAATAGATCCGGCCTTACCCCTGCGGCAAGCGTGTCGATGAGCGGGGCGCCGGATGAATCGACGGCGATCAGCGGTGCTGTGTCCGGGTAGCGCTTGCGGACTGCGTCGATCACCGTGGCGTAGAAGGTCGTAGGGACACCTGGTGGGAGGGATCCGGCCAGGACCAGCCAGGTTGCCCCGGAACACTCGGCCAGCACCACGTCCAGCAAGGCGGTGAGTTCAGAGGCGCCGAGCAGCGGTCCAGGCTCGTTGATTTTGGTGGTGGTCCCGCCCTGCTCAGTTAGAGTGATGTTGCTGCGCAGCGGGGTGCCGATGGGGACGCTTCTGAACGGGACTCCGGCGGCGCGGAGGCCCACCAGTACGGGATCGTCAGGATCCCCAGGGAGCACCGCGGTCGCGGGAACTTCGGAGGCGCAGAGGGCGCGGCAGACGTTGACTCCTTTTCCGCCCGGTTCCTGGTGGGCGGCAGTGGCACGCTGCACTTCACCCCGGATGAGCTCCTTTGCCAGTTCTACGGTTCGGTCGAGGCTAGGGTTGACGGTCAGCGTGATGATCACGCGACCACCACCTCGACGTCGGCGTCAGCCAGCGCTGCAGCCAACGCGGGTGCGGGGGTCTGGTCGGTGACCAGGGTGTCAATGTCGGCGAGTGCGGCGAATCCCACCAGAGTCTCCTGCTCGAGTTTCGAGGCGTCGATGACGGCGATGACCCTGCGCGCCGACCTGACGATAGCCGTTTTAACTGACGCCTCATCAGGGTCTGGGGTGCTGAGGCCGAAGGTGGAGTGGACGCCGTTAGCTCCGATAAACGCGATGTCCGGGCGGTACCCGTTGAACCGGTCGATCGTGTGGCTTCCGACGGCGGCGCTGGTCAGTCCCCTGACCCGCCCTCCGACCAGTTCGAGGTGCAGGCTGGACAATGCGATCGCCTGGGCAATCGGGACGGCGTGGGTGATCACGACGAGGTCATCCCGGTTCTCATGGGCCAGTAAGTCGGCGAGGTGGCCGGTGGTGGTGCCTGCGTCGAGCACTATGGATCCGATGTGGGGAACCATAGCGAGGGCGGCTTTGGCGATCCGCGCCTTTTCTGGCTGATGCTGGGCCTCGCGGCTGTCCAGGCTGAGCTCACTGGTGCTGCTGTTCCCACCCGTCACCGCCCCGCCATGGACCCGACGCAGGATTCCCGCATCCTCCAGGAGGGCAAGATCACGCCTGACCGTTTCCCTGGTGATGTTGAAACGCTCGGAGAGCTCGGCGACACTGACCCGACCTTCTGCTGCCACGAGAGTGGCGATCTTGCTGTGGCGTTCCTCGGCGAACATTGCGGCCTCCTCGCAGTGGTGACTACCATCACAGTAAATGTCTGATTGAGTGACTATATCTGCGTTTATCTTTGTTTGTCAATCACTTTGTGGCGAGGAGGAAGCGTCACCGGGCAGGCGTCCGGTCAGCGACACTATTGGTATCCCGGCGCGCGATGGATGCCGTTAGCTGGGCCTTGATGCGGTGACATGCTGGGCCACGCCACCTCCGAGGGGCTACTAACCCGCCACGCCAGAGGTGATGAATCCGTAACGTCAGAATTGCAAAAGCAAGAACTGCGCACCGTGCAATGAACACGGTTGAAGACCCAAATCTCCAATTGTCCTGTACTCCCTCGTTACGCGGGGGTCCGAGGAAAATTTGCCGTGAGGGTTGAACTGTAGACAGATGGCAGGCGCATAGGCGCCTGTATGGCGATCGGCATCGGAGGATGCGGTTTGTGGGTCAATTAAGTGTTATCAAATCAATACCGGCGTGGTCGTTTGAAAAACCCTGCGCAAGAGGTTTAATGAACTCGACACCGCTTTAACTTAAAACTAAGCACGCTGATGAAGTAGGATGGCTAGAAGCTTGTGTGGGGACATCCTGCATTACAGCACTTTTGTTATACGTATCACTCGTAGACAAGACCCGATTACAAGGAGTACTTCATGGGTTTCTTCGCATTCCTTCTTCTAGGCCTTATCGCTGGCGCAATCGCCAAGCTCATTCTCCCGGGCAAGCAGGCCGGTGGGTGGGTCATCACCCTCATTCTTGGCGTTATTGGCGCACTGCTCGGCGGCTTCATCGGCAGCGCACTCTTCAACGCCGACATGAACGAATTCTTCTCGATCTCGTCATGGCTGCTGGCCATCGGTGGCGCACTGATCGTGCTGGTTGTCTACGGCGCCATCACCGGCCGCAAGTCACGCGCCTAATTCAGCCGCTGCACTTTGAAAACGCCGCCGGGGCAGCCCGGCGGCGTTTTTTGTGTATTTTCGGCCCCATTCGTGTGCGCTGTGGCAACGCGTTGCGCCCAACTGAAGGAATCCAGCAATGAAACTGCCTAACCTCAACCCAGCGTCGCGGATGGCTAATGGAGCTCTCTTTGATAAGCAGGGAAAGCCCAAGCCGGGCATCCAGCGAACCATCGAACGTGCAATTGAGGTGCAGCGACCGCTGGTCCTGGCGAATCTGCGCCGGATGTACGCAAAGAACCCGCAGGCGACCGCCGCCGAGATTAGCTCGGACCTGGAACGCCACTATCTCACGGTAATTACCGTCACGGGTGCCGGGGTAGGCGCAACCGCGGTCGTGCCCGCTATCGGGACCATCGCGTCGTTAGGGCTCTCTGCCGCAGCAACCGTTGGCTTCCTTGAAGCCACAGCCCTTTACGCCCAGTCCATCGCTGAACTCCACGGGGTCCAGACTGGCGACCCGGAACGCGCGAGGACCATGGTGATGGCCATCCTCATGGGCGAAGAAGGAAACGCCCTCATTCAGGCCATGCTGCGCGGTTCGGGCGGAGGTGCCACCGAGCACTGGGGCACTGTGGTCGGCGGTGCAGTGCCGTCCCCGATCGCTCGCACGATCGGGAACAGTATCCGGCGGCGGTTCGTGCGGAAGATGCTCGCGAAGCAGGGCGGCGCGCTCCTGGGGCGGGCGATTCCGTTTGGTATCGGCGCCGTCGTCGGCGGTGCAGGCAACCACATGATGGGGCGGGCGGTAGTCGCCGCGACGGCTCAGGCCTTCGGCCCGGCGCCCAGCGTCCTACCGGGTGAGCTGGTCCAAGACCTCGACAGGTGAGCCAGTCGCGCCCGGTTGCGGCGGCCGCGCTAGATATTTCTGGGGCAATCGGCGGGATCGGGCGCGCAAGCCGATAAAGAACACTCCGGGTGGCAGCAGATCAGCGGGTGAGTTAGCCGAAGACCGCGTGGGCAGCGGTAAAAATCACCAGGCCGGCGAGGGAGCCGACCACAGTGCCGTTGATCCTGATGAACTGCAGGTCCTTGCCGATCTGTAGTTCAATCTTGTGTGAGGTCTCGACGGCGTCCCAGCGGCCTACCGTCTCGGTGATGATCGCGGCGATGTCGGTGCGGTAGGTGCGCACCAGGTACCCGGCAGCGTCGGCGATCCACCGGTTCACTTTCCCGGCCAGCTCCTCGTCGCTGGACAACCGGCGCCCGAAGTCCCGGACCGCCGACTTGAAGTTACGGGCCAGTTCGCTCTCAGGGTCGTCGACGGCCTCAAGGAGTGCCTTCTTGATGGTGGTCCAGGTGCGGGCGGCCAGATCGCGCACCTGGGGGTCGCCCAGGAGCTGCGCCTTCATGCCTTCGACCTTGGCGATGACCACCGGGTCATGCTGCAGGTCCTGGGCCAAATCCTTGAGGTATTTGTCCAGGGACAGACGCACGTCGTGGTCTGGCCTGGTCTGCACAGCGCGCATGAACTTGGTCAGCTCCACGTACACCTTGTCACCCACCAGTCCGTCCACAAATTGGGGGACCCAGGTAGGGGAGCGCTGGGACACCAGCCCCGAGACAAGGTCATAGTTGCCGTCCACCCATTCGGCTGCGCGATCCACGAGCAGATCCACCAGCTGATGGTGGTGACCGTCGTCGAAAATCCGCTCGGCGATCTTTCCCGCGGGCGGACCCCAGGGCGGAGTGAGCAGGTGCTTACGGACCATTGACTCGATGACCGACTGGACGGCGTCGTCGTCCAGGACGGTAAAGACGCCGCGAATCAGGGCCGCACCCTCAGTAGCTACCCGGTCCGACCCTTCGGGGGTGGCAAGCCACACGCCGGCTCTCTGCGCAATACCCACCGTGGACAGTTTCTGCTGCACCACAGCCTCAGACAGGAAATTCTCCTCGACGAACTGCCCGAGGGACGCCCCAATTTGGTCCTTCTTCCGCGGAATGATTGCGGTGTGTGGGATCTTGATGCCCATCGGGTGCTTGAACAGCGCGGTGACAGCAAACCAGTCGGCCAGGGCTCCAACCATCCCGCCCTCGGCCGCGGCCCGTACGTATTGCAACCACGGGTACTCGTCCTGCAGGGCGAACGAGATGACAAAAATCACCGCCATCGCACCGAGCAGCCCGGTGGCCACAGCTTTCATGCGCCGCAGTCCTGCGGCCCGTTCTGCGTCAGTGCCGGCTAGGTGAGAGCTCAAGGATCCTCCGGGAGTTGCAGCGCACTTACTGTGCATCCGTCTGTGCCAGTAAAGCAGCGAATGGCTGGGTAAGTCACGCTGGGCTGACCGATGTCGCGTAGCGTATCGGGTAGACACTGGTTGCTGACGGGAGGGGGTAGGTTGCACACGATTTTCGCCCACCGTGGTGCGAGCCACCAGTTTGCCGAACACACCCGGGCCGCCTATCTCCAGGCGCTCGTGGAGGAAGCAGACGGCGTCGAATGCGATGTGCACCTGACGCGCGACGGGCAGCTGGTCTGCATCCATGATTCGACGTTGGACAGGACCTCCAATGGCACCGGCGACGTTGCCGACCATACCCTGAGGGAGTTGCGGACGCTCGATTTCGCGTCCTGGAAAGGGGCAAATATTCCGGCGGAATTCGGCGGTATAGCTGACCAGTTTCTATCACTAGGCGACCTGCTGGAACTGCTGCTGGCTGCGGGGCGCGAGGTCTCGCTGGCCATTGAACTCAAGCATCCCAGCCCCTTCGGGTTGAGACTTGAGGAAAAGCTGATCGCCTTCCTGATGCAGCGGGGGTGGGATCCGGAAAGCTCGACCCTCGCCAACGTGAATATCAGTTTTATGAGCTTCAGCCCTGACTCGGTGAAACATCTATTGGAGAAAGTGCCTTCGTATACCGTCTGCCAGCTGGTTTCCGACGTCAGGCCGCAAGAGTTGCGCGCCGAACTGCACCTTGGGGCGTTGACTGCAGCAGCGGTGATCGGCCTGCTCCGCCGGGCGCTCAATGATGGGGAGCAGAATATAGATTCCCATTCAGCGGGGGTGGCCGGTCCGGGCGTCGATTACGTGCTGGCCCATCCGGCCCGGGTGCGCCGGTGGATTGCCGAAGGGATCCGTATCCGTGCGTGGACCGTGGACAAGCCCGACGACGTCGAGTTCATGCGTGAGCTGGGCGTTCAGGAAATCACCACAAACCGTCCTGCAGCTGTCCGTGCCCAGCTCGCAAAACGCACCTCCGGCGGCGAGGATCCAGTCTGCCGGTAGTGACTGTGATTGAGTTGAAGTATGCATTCTCCGATCGAAGATTACGCGCTCGTTTCCGACATGCACACCGGTGCGCTGATTTCGAAGACCGGGAGCATCGACTGGTTGTGCTTCCCCCGGTTCGATTCTGATTCCCTCTTCAGCGCATTGCTGGGCGGAAAGGACCACGGGCGGTGGCTGGTGGCGCCGGCCCCGGGTGCGGGTTCAGCTGAGGTGGTGGATTGGCACTACGTCGACTCGACGTTTGTTCTGGTTACCCGCTGGCACACCGAGGTCGGGGACGTCAGGGTGACCGACTTCATGCCGATCGGAGACCGCAGGGCCTCTGTGGTGCGGCGGATTGAAGGGCTGAGCGGCGCAGTGCCGATACGTCAGGAACTTGTGGTGCGGTTCGGGTACGGCAAGATCATCCCGTGGGTCAGCCGACAGACCGACGAGAGCGGCCAGGCGATCTCGGCGATTGCCGGCCCCGACGCCCTCGCGCTGCGCGGCGACCACCTGCCGCGCGCCTCCCACCGCCGGCATGAGGGGGATTTCACTGTGGTTGCAGGCCAGACGGTGGATCTCGAACTCTTGTGGTACCCCTCGTACCGTCCGATGCCCCGTCCGGTGAACGTCGACACTGCGTTGCAGGAGACGATTGACTACTGGTCAGGCTGGGCCGCCAGCTTCGAGCAGCAGGGCGAGTATGATCCGATCGTCAAGCGCTCGCTGCTGGTGCTTCGCGCGCTTACCCACGAGGACACCGGCGGGATCGTCGCGGCGCCCACTACGTCCCTTCCCGAGCATTTTGGTGGCACCCGCAACTGGGACTACCGGTTCTGCTGGCTCCGCGACGCTGCCCTGACGCTTGACGCCATGATGACCCACGGATACCAGGAGGAGGCGCTGGAATGGCGCAACTGGCTACTACGGGCGGTCGCAGGTGATCCTGAAGATCTGCAGATCATGTACGGGGTTGGCGGTGAGCGGGAGTTGACGGAGAAGATCCTCGACCACCTGCCCGGGTACGAAGACTCCACGCCGGTGCGGGTCGGCAACGGGGCAGTGGATCAGTATCAGGCGGACGTGGTCGGCGAGGTAATGGTGGTGCTGGAAAAGCTCCGCAACAGGGGGGTACTTGAGGACAGTTTCTCCTGGCCGCTGCAGCGCGCGCTGCTGAGTTTCGCGGAGAACCATTTTGACGACCCTGATCACGGGATCTGGGAGATGCGCGGCGAGCTGAAGTACTTCACCCACTCGAGGGTGATGATGTGGGCGGCCTTTGACCGGGGTGTGCGGGCCGTCAGGGAGCACGGGCTGGAGGGCCACGCCGAACGGTGGGCTGAGCTCAGGGATCAGCTACGCGAGAACATCCTGGAGAAGGGGTTTGACACCAGCATCAATTCTTTCACCCAGACGTACGGCAGCCCAGAGGTTGACGCTTCGTTGCTGCAACTGCCGCAGGTGGGGTTCCTCGACTACGACGACCCCCGGATGCTTGGCACCGTGGCACGATTGGAGAGGGACCTGGCCAACGAGCACGGCCTGTTGCTGCGGTACCGGACCGAAGCGGGGATGGACGGGCTGAAGCCGGGCGAGCACCCCTTCCTCGCCTGCTCCTTCTGGCTGGTGGAACAGTACGCCCGGTCCGGGAGGATCAAGGACGCGAAACGGCTGATGGATCAACTGGTGGGATACGCCAACGGCCTTGGCCTGCTGGCCGAGGAATACGATAGCGGTAGCTCCCGGATGGCGGGCAACTACCCCCAGGCGTTCTCTCATCTGGGTCTGGTTCGCGCCGCGGACGCGATCCACGGCGTCAATAGCGGCTCTCTCTAGCGCTCCGCACCGCCAAAAAAGTGCCGGGCCCACAGGATCGCTGTTGCGCAACAGCGATCCTGCGGGCCCGGCACTTTTCTGGCGCCCAGAGCTAGCGCCGCGGACTCTCACCCAGCGCCGGTGACTAGGGGCGGATGACCACCTTGATGCAGCCGTCCTGCTTCTTCTGGAACTTTTCGTAGGCCTGGGGCGCTTCATCGAGGCTGATCGAGTGGGTCATCAGGTCCATGACGCCCAACGGATCGGAGGGGTCCTCGACGATAGGCAGCAGCTCATCGGTCCAGTTACGGACGTTGCACTGGCCCATGCGGGTCTGGAGCTGCTTGTCGAACATGCTCAGCAGCGGCATCGGGCTCGCCGTTCCACCGTAAACACCGCTGAGGGAGATGGTTCCGCCGCGCCGCACCGCATCTATTGCGGCATGCAGCACCGTCAGACGATCCACGCCAGCGGTTTCCATTGCCTTCTTGGCAAGGGCTTCCGGCAACAGGTTCACTGCATTCTGGGCGAACGCGCCCAGCGGGGAATCGTGCGATTCCATCCCGACGGCATCGACCACTGCGTCAGGCCCGCGACCGTCGGTCATCTCCCGCAACTCGTCGCCAATATCTTTTGTGAAATCGAGCGTCTCGATCCCGTGCCGCTCTGCCATGGCGCGTCGTTCAGCCACGGGCTCGACGGCGATGACCCGCTGGCCGAGGTGCCGGCCGATTCGTGCGGCAAATTGCCCCACGGGTCCCAGACCGAACACCGCGAGGGTGCCGCCCGCGGGAACGTCGGCGTACCTCACGCCCTGCCAGGCGGTAGGGAGAATATCGGAGAGGTAGAGGTACCGCTCGTCGGGGAGTTCGTGGCCCACCTTGACCGGTCCGTAGTCGGCGTGGGGGACGCGGAGGAACTCCGCCTGCCCGCCCGGAACCGAGCCGTACAGTTCGGAGAATCCCAGCAGGCTCGCGCCCGAACCCTGTTCACGGACCTGGGTGGTCTCGCACTGGGACTGTAGTCCCCGCGTGCACATCCAGCAGTGGCCGCAGGAAATGTTGAAGGGGATGACCACCCGGTCTCCCGGGCGCAGGTTGGTTACCGCGCTGCCGACTTCCTGGACGATGCCCATCGGCTCGTGGCCCAGCACGTCGTTCTTGTGCATGTAGGGGGTGAGCACTTCGTACAGGTGCAGGTCGGACCCACAGATGGCCGAGGAGGTGATGCGGACGATAGCGTCAGTGGGCTCCTGGATCACTGGATCCGGAACCTGCTCAACACTGACGGTGCGACGGCCCTGCCATGTCACTGCCTTCATGATTCACTCCATTCGGTTAGTAAGTAAGCTGACTACCTGTTCAGTATTACCGGGATCGACGGGGAAGGGAAGCCGAGTAGGCGAATTCCCGACCGGGCAATACGCTGAATCGGTGAAATACCTGCAGTCGCCCGCCGTCCGGGTTGGGCTCTCCATCGCCGTTGCTACCGGCCTGTACGGGATCTCCTTCGGAGCCCTCTCGGTGACATCGGGGTTCAACCTGTGGCAGACCGTGGCCCTGAGCCTGCTGCTGTTCAGCGGCGGCTCCCAGTTCGCGTTCATCGGCGTGGTGGCCGGTGGGGGTACCGGCGCCGCGGCTCTGACCGCCGCCTCGCTGCTGGGAATCCGCAACGCCGTCTATGGCATGCAGATGAACGCGCTGATCCGGCCCATCGGGTGGCGCAGACTTGTTGCAGCCCAGGTGACCATTGATGAATCGGCTGCAACCGCCAGCGGCCAGACCGACCCAGGCGAGCGGCAACTAGGGTTCTGGAGCGCCGGAATCGGCGTGTTTGTGCTGTGGAACGTGTTCACCGTCGTCGGCGCACTGCTGGGGACTGCGCTCGGCGACCCGGCGCAGTGGGGTCTTGACGGAGCGGCGGTGGCCGCCTTCCTGGGGCTGCTTTGGCCGCGCCTGAGAACCAGGGAGCCGGCAGCAATCGCAGTGGTCTGCGCGTTGGTTACGGTGGTGACGGTGCCGCTGATGGCGCCCGGGTTGCCTATCATCATCGCGGCAGCCGTGGCCGGGGCCATCGGCTGGTTTGGTCACGGAAGCCCGGAAGAGGGCCTCGAACCCGATGTTGACCCCTATGCCGACGGTGAGGCCAACCGATGACTCTGTGGGTCTGGATCCTATTGGCCTGCGCTCTCGCGTTCCTGACCAAGCTCACCGGATATCTCGTCCCGGCACGATGGATGGACAACCCCCGGATGAGCCGGGTCGCTGGAACCCTGACCATTGGGCTGCTCGCGTCGCTCACAGCGGTCAACACGTTTGCCTCCGGCCAGCAGCTTGTCCTCGATGCAAGGATCGTTGCCCTGGCTGCCGCCGCCGTCGCGCTGCTCCTGCGGGCCCCATTCCTCGTAGTTGTGGTGGCCGGCGCGGTGGCGGCGGCATTGGCCCGGTTGGCGGGAATGCCCTAGCCGGGCAGGGGCTCAGCGCGCGACGACGACGGCGGTCGCCTCAGCTATTGCAGCCTCCTCGTCGGTGGGCACCACCAGCACCGGGAACGCCGACTCCTCTGTGCTGATCTGGCGGGGCGCCGAACTCTTCTTGCGGTTCTCGGCCTCGTCGATATACAGGTTGAGAGCCCCAAGCTTGTTAACCACGAGCTCCCTGAATTGCCAGGAATTCTCGCCGATACCCGCGGTGAACACCAGCGCTTGAGCCCCACCGACTGCCACGTGATACCCGCCGATGTACTTGGCGAGCCGGTACGACGCCAGTTCCAGAGCAAGCTTCGCCCTGACGTCTCCGGCGGCCGCCGAGTCGACCACCGAGCGCATGTCATTCTGCCCGGTCAGGCCCCTGAGCCCGGCGTCGCGGTTCAGGAGCTGATCAAGGTCCTCGGCTGAGTAGCCCTCCCGGCTTAGGAACAGCAGGATCGACGGGTCGATGTCACCGGACCGGGTCCCCATCACCAGCCCCTCCAACGGGGTGAAACCCATTGAGGTGTCGATGCTGGCACCCGCCCTGACCGCGGTGATGGAGGCACCGTTGCCGAGGTGGGCGATGATCCCGGTGAACTCGGTGGGAGCCAGCCCCAGCAGCGACGCCGCGTGGTGGGTGACGAACCCAATCGAAGTGCCGTGGAAGCCGTAGCGGCGGATACCGAACCGGGTGTACAGGTCGTCGGGGACGGCGTACCGCCAGGCGTGTTCGGGCAGGGTGCGGTGGAACGCCGTATCGAAGACCGCGACCTGCGGCATCTGCGGCCATTTGGCGGTGATTGCCCTGATGCCCTGGACGTTCGCCGGGTTGTGCAGCGGCGCGAGCGGGCTGAGGCGTTCGATTGCCCTGGTGATCTCATTGTCCACCAGCACTGGTTCGCTGAACCGTTCGCCCCCGTGCACCACCCGGTGCCCGACGGCGTCGATGGTCTTTCCCTGCAGTGCCTCTTCAACGTCGGCGGTCACCCGGTCGAGGGCCGCCTGATGGTCGGCGGGGCCGCCGTGGGCAGGATCGCCGATCCGCTCCACGGTGCCGTCAGCCAATCGTTCGCCGGATCCGGTATTGCGTACCTGATATTTCAGCGATGATGAGCCCGAGTTGATGACGAGAATGATCATGATGCCTCCTGCCCAAAACTCTACTGGAGGCTGCTGTTTCCGACGCGGGAGCCTACTAGGTCTCCTGCGCCTGGACAGCGGTGATGGCAACTGTGTTCACGATATCTTCAACAGTGCAGCCACGGGAGAGGTCATTGACAGGTTTCCGCAGACCCTGCAGGATAGGGCCTACCGCGACGGCGCCGGCAGACTGCTGGACAGCCTTGTACGTGTTGTTGCCGGTGTTCAGGTCGGGAAAGATGAACACTGTTGCCTGCCCCGCAACGGAGGAGCCGGGAAGTTTCGATTCGGCCACCGACGCGTCGACGGCGGCATCGTATTGGATAGGTCCCTCGACGGGCAGGTCGGGGCGCAGCTCCCGAACCAGCTCGGTGGCGCGGCGCACCTCATCCACTGCACCGCCGGAGCCCGATTCGCCGGTCGAGTAGGACAGCATCGCCACCCGCGGATTAACACCGAACTGCTGGGCGGTCTCGGCGGAGGCAACAGCAATGTCGGCGAGCTGCTCGTCATCGGGGTCCGGGTTGACAGCGCAGTCGCCGTACACCAGAACCCGGTCGCGGAGCAGCATCAGGAAGACCGACGAGACAATCTTGATCCCTTGCTTGGTCTTCACGAACTCCAAAGCCGGTCGAATGGTGTTCGCTGTGGTGTGGGCTGCGCCGGACACCATGCCATCTACTTTCCCGAGCTGCACCATCATGGTGCCGAAATATGCGCCTTCGAGCATACGTTCCCTGGCGTTCTCGATCGAGACACCCTTATGGGAGCGGAGTCTGACATACTCGGCGGCAAATTCTTCGCGCAGCTCGGAGACCACTGGGTCGATCAGGCTCACGCCCGCCAGGTCGATGCCCTGCCCTGCCGCTAGTTCGCGGATCTTCGCCTCCGGGCCCAGGATGGTCAGATCGCAGACATCCCTGCGATGCAGGATTTCGGCTGCCCGCAGGATTCGTGGATCTTCCCCTTCGGGCAGGACGATGTGCCGGCGCTGGGACCGTGCCCGCTCGATCAGGTCATGCAGGAACCGCAGCGGCGTCATGGTGAGCGCCCTTGGGAGTTCCAGCCGTTCCAGGAGTTCCCGTTCATCGACCTGTCGCGCCCAGGCGCCCAGGGCCGCCGCGGCCTTGCGCCGCAGGCCGGAGGCGATCTCGCCGCGCACCTCGCTGACCCGCCGCGCAGCAGTGTAGGTGTCGTCGTCGTTGGCGAACACGGGGAACGGCGCCTGCGCCAGGAGAGACAGGATGGTGGAATCTGGCGCCAGCCCGCCCGTCAGGATCATGCCCGAGGGGACCGGGAACTCGGCGGAGAAGGATGAGGCAAGGGTGGCAACCATGACGTCGGCCCGATCGCCGGGGACGATCACCAGGGCGCCGTCGGTGAGTTTGTGAAGGAAGTTGGCCACGTTCATCGCGGCCACTTTGATCGACGCGACATCGCGTTCCAGAGTTGGGCTGCCGGCAATCTGACGCGCGCCGAGCTCCCGGGCCACCTCGCCCACGGTAGGCCGGGAAATTTCCGCCAGCTCCGGAATGACATAGACTGGGCGGCCCGAGCGGCCGGGACGCACCTGTGAACTGATCTCGGCGACGGCGTCGTCCGCGGCCCGGTTGACCATCATGGCGAGCAGGGACACCTGCGCAGCGTCCAGTTCCCGGCGCGAGACGTCGACGGCGTCGGCCGCCTCCGACGCCGACATTTCCTTGGCATTGACCACCGCCAACACCATGGCGCCGAGGTTATTGGCCAGCCGGGCGTTGAGGTCGAACTCGACGGCGGCGTCATGGCCGCTCAGATCGGTGCCTTCAACGATGATGACGTCGCACTCCCGGGCCATCTCGCTGTAAATGGAAACACACCGAGTGTCGATCTCCTCCCGTTGCCCCTTCACCAGCAGTGCGCGCGCTTCGGCGCGGGTGAGGCCGCCGCGGGCGCGTTCTGGCGGCAGGTTGAAGGACCGCTTCATGAGGTTGACCATGGGGTCCGCCTCGGTGTCGTCACCCTCGACGATTGGCCTGAAGAATCCGACCCGGTCCGCATGCCGGTGCAGCATGTCTGCCAGCCCCAGCGAGATGAGGGACTTACCTGAGCCTTCGGTCATGGCGCTGACGTATATTCCGCGAGTCATTGACTCATCCTGTCAAACGGTGCGCCCGGTAGCCATGACGTCGGGCACATTGGGGTATTTTATCTCGTTGGCGATGACCCTTGCGCAGTTGTGGCGGGTCCTGAGTCGAGACCGCCGAGCATTTGCGCAGTTGTGGCGGGTGGGAGAGCGCTCCACCCACCACAACTGCACAAGCAATGACGACGGCGGTGACACAGGTCATCGGGACCCGCCGGAGCTGCACAAATCTTTGCCGACGCCCCTTCCGCTGGCACACCGATATGCCAGACTTGGACCATGCTTGTAGCCTTCTCAGTTGCCCCAGCCGGAAACGGCGCCACGTCGGTCGAAAACGTCGATGGCTCGGTTCACGACGCAGTGGCCGAGGCCGTCAGGATCGTCAGGGATTCAGGCCTGCCGAACCAGACCGACTCCATGTTCACCACCATCGAGGGTGAATGGGACGAAGTGATGGACGTGGTCAAACGAGCCACCGAGGCGGTCGGCAAGTACGGTAGCCGCGTGTCTTTGGTGCTCAAAGCCGACATCCGGCCTGGCTACAGCGGGGAGCTCACGGGCAAAGTGGAGCGCCTCGAGCAGGCCATCGACGAGATGGACGAGTACCAGGGCCATTCATGACCGGCTGGGCCGCCGTCGAACGCTATCTGGCTGACACTGTGGTCCACCAGGATGAAGCGCTGACCGCGGCCATCGGCGCGACCGCCACCGCGGGCATGCCCGCCATCGAGGTCACCCCCACCCAGGGCAAGCTCCTGATGCTGCTGGCGACCATCCAGGGCGCCCGCCGCATCCTTGAAATCGGCACCCTCGGCGGGTTCAGTACTATCTGGTTGGCCCGGGGTATCCCCGACGACGGGGTGATTGATACCTGCGAATACGAGTTATCCCACGCGGCTGTCGCGCGCCGGAACGTCGACCGGGCGGGGTAGGCCGCAAGGTGACGATTCACGTGGGCGCGGCGCTCGACACCCTACCGACGCTCACCGCGCCCTACGACCTGTTCTTCATCGACGCCGACAAGGTCAACAACCCGACCTACCTCGACTGGGCTGTCCGGTTGTCCCGGCCGGGCAGCGTCATCGTTCTCGACAACGCGGTGCGCGGCGGCACCGTGCTGGAGACCGACGGCGACCAGGCGTTGCGGGGCACCCGTGGCGCCCTCGAGCTGCTGGGCCGTTACCCCCGGCTGGACGCGACGGCCGTCCAGACCGTCGGCTCCAAAGGCTGGGACGGGTTTGCGCTGGCAGTGGTCACCGGCGCCGCGGCATAAACTGAGGTGGTGAATTTCTCTATCCGTCGAGCCCTGCCCGACGACGCCGAAACCTACTCCCGCATTCACCTCCAGGGCCTCCACGAAACCTACGCGCAGATCATGCCGCAGGCGTTCCACGCGCATTACGACGCCGAGCTCCCGGTTCTGATCGCCAGGCGTCGGGAGGCCTTGACGGCGGGCGCGATCAGTTGGGTGGCATTCGACGAGACAGGATCAGCCGTGGGCGTCGCGACCTCGGGCGCGGGGCGGGACGAAGATCGACCTGACTTTGAGTTGCACCATATCTACACGCTCGCAGCGACCCACGGAAAGGGGCTGGGACAACAGTTGCTGGACACCGCTATCGGGGACCGGGCCGCCTATTTGTGGATCCTCAACAACAATCCGCGGGCCGAGCGGTTCTACCGGCGCAACGGGTTTGCGCCGGACGGCACCAGCACGCTCTGCGGTCCCAGCTGGCATCACCGCCCCATGTTCAGAATGCACCGGCAGTGAGCCTTTCCCGGCCGGACCGCTAGCATGACAACCATGCCCACCTTCACGATCCGGCCGTGCGCCCCCGCCGAGGTTGAGACGGTCCTACGGATGAAGAATCTGGCGTGGCGGGAGACATATGCAGGCCAGCTCAGCGATGAAATCTTCGATAAGCTCGACGCCGACGTGGTGTCCGACGCGGCCAGCTGGCAGGAAGGGATCAGGAACGGCGATGCCCCGCCGCTCGTAGGTACCGACGCGGCGGGCCGGGTGATCGGTGTCGCGGCTGGCGGGCTAGCGCGTGGCGACGCCCCGCCACCCGCAACCGAGCTTTATATGGTCTACGTGCTGGCCGAGGCCTACGGGTCGGGGCTGGGCCGCTTACTGGTCCACGCGGCGATCGGAACTTCCTCCTCCTTCGTGTGGGTGCTCGAAACCAATGCCCGGGCCACCGCCTTCTACCGGAAACTCGGGTTCGAACCGGACGGGGCCCGGGAGCGGTTGTCGACCGGTTGGAACGACCAGACTGAGATCCGCATGGTCCGCGGCGGGTCGTCATGAACGTGATTATCAGGCGGGCCCACCCCGACGACGCCGGTGCGCTGGTGGCGCTGCATAACCGCGCCTGGCGTGAAGCCTACGGCCACCTCGGGCCGGCGGAGTTCTTCGATCGCCGCGACGCCCGCTCCGCACGCGACACCGCTGAGCGACGCGGTCAGATCGAGGCGGGCGCGCCCTGGACGGTGGCCGTTGACGACGACGGCGACTTGGTGGGGTTGGCGCTCGCCGGATCTTCCCGCGACGCCGACCTGACTGGATGTGAGCTGTACTTCCTGTATGTGCTGCGGCGGGTGTACGGCGTCGGGGTAGGGCCGGCGCTGCTGGGCGAGGTGCTCGGCGACCGGGCGGCGAGCCTGTGGGTGCTGGCGGTCAACCATCGTGCCGTCGCCTTCTATCAGCGGCACCGGTTCGTCGCCGATGGTGCCCACCGGAAGGTCACCACCGAGGGCTCGGAACTTTTGGAGAAGCGGATGGTGCGCCACTAATGGGCAGGCAACGGCCGGCACGTCCCGGCAACTCAAAGGCGCAGCCGGACAGTGCCGAGGCCGGTCCGGTCGCGGGAACCTACGACATCGATACCGGCACGTGCGAGGTGGAACCGGACCCGTTCAACCCCAACGGGTGGATCCTGAAAGTCAACGGTGTCCCGAGTTCCCACATCGATCTCAGCGACCCCCTGCGCCTGGACTTCGAGTACATGCGGTGGATCGCGGCGCTGGTCGAATCGGAGCGGCGCGACGACGGGCCCCTGCGTGTCCTCCACCTGGGCGGCGGAGCCTGTTCACTGGCGCGGTATTTCGCTGCGTCGGTGCCAGCAGCCCGGCAGGTAGTCGTGGAACTCGACGGCAGGCTCGCTGGGTTGGTGCGTGACTGGTTTGATCTGCCGCGGGCGCCGCTGGTACGGATCAGGGTGGGGGAGGCCCGCGCGGTGACCGAGTCGCTGACCGGAGGCAGCCGGGACGTGATCATCCGTGACGTGTTTGCCGGCAGTATGACGCCGCAGCCGCTGACCACCCTTGAGTTTACCCAGCACGCCAAGCGGGTGCTTAGCGACGATGGCTTGTACCTGGTCAACTGCGGTGATTCACCGGATCTTGCTGGCGCGCGCCGGGAAGCCGCGACTATTGGGGAGGTCTTCGCTCACACAGCGATCGTCGCCGACCCGGCGATGCTGAAGGGGCGCCGGTACGGCAACGTGATTATCGCGGGCAGCGACGTCCCCCTGGCCCAGGACCCGGGGCTGGCACGGGTGCTGCTCGGGGGAGGCGTGCCCGCCCAGGCCTGGGACGATGCCCGCGTCAGGAAGTTCTGCAACGGGGCGCAGGTGCTCTTCGATCAGTAGGTTCCAGCGGATGCGGATGCGGTTGCCGGGCCAGGCCCGCTGCGAGGCCTACCCAGCAACTCATTCTCGTAGGCCGTGGTCGCATCCCTCAGGGCGGCGACGACCGCCGCGACAGCCGGTTGCCTCAGCGAGTCCGGCCGGGCCACCAGCCAGTACCCCAGCCGCTCGGCGATCACCTTGGGGAGCAGCCGGACCAGATCATCGTGCCGGTCGGCCATGAAGCAGGGCAGCAGCCCAAGTCCGGCGCCTGCCCGGGTAGCCTCCACATGGACGAAGACGTTGGTCGAGCTGAGCGAGTCCTTCATGGTGGGCAGTAACCGTCGGGGGGCGTCGAGGCTGTCCACCTGCAGCATCGAGTCGATGAAGTAGACCAGCGGGTGCACGGAAGCCTCGTCAATGGTCAGTGGTGCAGGATTCTCAGCGAGATAGGACTGCGAGGCGTAGAGGCCCAGCATGTATTCGCCCAGCCGCAGGGCTTCCGCCCGGTGCACCTGCGGTTCGCCGACCACCACCTCAAGGTCCAGGCCGCTGCGGGTCTGCGACGCACGGCGGGTTGCCGCAACAATCTCGATCGTCAGCCGTGGATGCTGGCGCCGGAGCCTCGCGAACGCGGGCGCGGCAATGTAGGCGCTGAACCCATCGGTGGCGCTCATCCGGACGACGCCGGCAACCGGGCTGTCGTCGTCGTCGCCCGCCAGGATCGCCAGCGCGGCAGCGACCCGCTCGGCGGCGGCCACCGCCCTGCCGCCCAGCTGGGTCAGTTCCCATCCCCCGCTGGCACGGACGAGGACGTGCCCACCCAGGCTTTTCTCCAGCGCAGTGATGCGGCGCGACACGGTGGTGTGGTTCAGGTTCAGGCTTTCGGCCGCCGACGTGAACCGTCCGGTACGCGAAACGGTCAGCAGGATCAGCAGATCGTCGGGATTCAGTGCACTCATCTCTGCATTTTCGCAGGTTCGCGGTGCGGATGTGGTCATTGAAGCACAGGTAATCTGCAGGGATACTCAATGAGGTTGCCAGGAAGTGACAGCAGTCACAGCACCCCCAGTCATTCAGGTGTCACCGCCGACACAGAAGGAGATCGTCATGAGCGTCAATCAACGCTCCACTCAATCCGGTCAGGACCGGACCGAAACCTCTGGACTCAAAAAGGTCGTCGCCGCCTCAATGGTGGGAACAGTCGTCGAGTGGTACGAGTTCTTCCTCTACGCCACCGCTGCCACCCTGGTCTTCGCGGTGGTGTTCTTCCCCAACGCAGCCACCCCGCTGGATGGCATCATCGCGGCGTTCCTGACCTACGCCGTCGGTTTCATTGCCCGGCCGCTCGGCGGAATCTTCTTCGGCCAGATTGGCGACAAGCTCGGCCGCAAGCACACCCTGCAGGTGACCATCGTTCTGGTGGGCGTTGCCACCTTCCTGATGGGCTGCCTGCCCGGCTTCAACTCGATCGGCTACTGGGCGCCAGCCCTGCTGGTGGTCCTGCGCTTCGTCCAGGGTTTCGCCGTCGGCGGTGAATGGGGTGGCGCTGTTCTGCTGGTAGCCGAGCACAGTCCCAACAAGTCCCGTGGATTCTGGGCCAGCTGGCCGCAGGCCGCGGTCCCGGTAGGAAACCTGCTGGCAACTGTGGTGCTCCTGACCATGTCCTTCATCCTCCCCGAGGACGAATTCCTCGCGTGGGGCTGGCGGGTAGCGTTCTGGCTGTCAGCGGTCATCGTGGTGATTGGCTACTACATTCGGACGCACGTCAGTGAGGCGCCCATCTTCCTTGAGGCCCGCGAGCAGGTTGAACGCGAGAAGTCGATCAACTACGGCGTGCTTGAGGTTGTCAGAAAGTACCCCAGGGGGATCCTCGGCGCCATGGGCCTGCGCTTTGCCGAGAACATCCTCTACTACATCATTGTCAGCTTCTCGATCGTGTACTTGAAGACTGTTCACGAGTACGACACCAGCCAGTTGCTCCTCGCCCTGCTGATCGCCCACGTGGTCCACTTCCTCGTGATACCGCAGGTGGGCCGGCTGTCCGACCGCTTCGGCCGCAAGCCCGTGTACCTGGCGGGGGCAATCCTCGGCTCAACGTGGGCGTTCTTCGCCTTCCCGATGTTCGACACCCAGAACCCGGTCATCATCATCCTGGCCGTCACCATCGGGCTGTGCTTTCACGCGCTGATGTACGCGGGCCAGCCGGCCATCATGGCGGAAATGTTCCCCACCCGGATGCGTTACTCGGGTGTCTCCCTCGGCTACCAGGTGACCTCGATCATCGCCGGCTCGATGGCTCCGATCATCGCCACTGCCATTCTGCAGGAGACCGGTTCGTGGGTGGGTGTCGCCCTATACGTCCTGGGCGCCTGTGTGGTGACCGCCATCGCCGTCGTCACGCTCCGCGAAACCAAGGGCATCTCCCTGCGCGACGTCGACGCCGAGGACGCCGAGCGGCACGGCATCAAGGTCCTGAAGGACAGCTGACCCATGGCGCAGACAACACAGCTCGACGACGGCGTAGCGCCGGCCCGGGACGCGGGCGCTACGCTGGCTCGCCCCCTCGCGGGACGCCGGGCGTTGGTCACCGGCGCGGCAAGCGGGATTGGGGCCGCCACAGCTCGCCTGTTGGCCGCGCAGGGGGCCTACGTAATCGTCGCCGACCGCGACGGCGACGGCGCTGCGGCCCTCGCGCGGGAGGTCGGCGGCGAACCGTGGTCGGTTGACTTCCTGCAGACCGGCGCACTGGAGGAACTGACCCTCGACGTCGACATCCTGGTGAACAACGCCGGAATCCAGACGGTCAGCCCCATCCACGAGTTCGATCCGGCGGATTTCCGACGCATCCACACGCTCATGCTGGAGGCTCCGTTCCTGCTGATCCGGGCTGTGCTGCCCGGAATGTACAGCAGGGGGTTTGGGCGGGTCATCAACCTGTCCTCGATCCACGGGCTGAGGGCGTCACCGTTCAAATCCGCTTACGTCTCAGCGAAGCATGGCCTGGAGGGCCTGTCCAAGGTGACTGCGCTTGAGGGCGGGCCACACGGGGTCACCAGTAACTGCGTGAATCCCGGCTACGTCAGGACCCCGCTGGTTGAGAACCAGATCGCGGATCAGGCACGGCTCCACGGGATCAGCGAGGACGATGTGCTGTCCACCATCATGCTGACCGAGAGTGCCATCAAGCGGATGGTGGAGCCGGAAGAGGTGGCCGGGTTGGTGTGCTGGCTGGCATCAGACACCGCCGGCATGGTGACGGGGTCGTCCTACGTGATGGACGGCGGTTGGTCGGCCCGCTGACCCACGGAGTCCGGACTGGCGCCTGCTTTAGGCGCCAGCCCAGACTCCGGCTTAGGTGCCAGCTCTGGTTTAGCGCAGGCCCAGCAGCAGTTCGAGCGGCCCGATCCCGAAGAACACTACAAAAGCGCCCGCAACAGCCCACATCAGCGGGTGGATCTCCCGGGCCCGGCCCTGGAAGGTGCGTACCAGGACATAAGCGATGAACCCGGCGCCCAGGCCGTTGGCGATGGAGTAGGTAAATGGCATCAGGATGAAGGTCAGGAACGCCGGGATCGCGACTCCCCAGTCCTCCCAGTCGATCCTGCCCACCTGCGCCACCATCATGAATCCGACGACGACGAGGGCCGGGGCAACCGCCTCGAAAGGCACCAGCGAGATCAGCGGGGTGAAGAACATTGCCAGCAGGAACAACACACCGGTGACAATGTTGGCGATACCGGTGCGGGCGCCCTCACCGATGCCGGCGCCGGACTCGACGTAGATCTGGTTGGAGGAGACCGACCCGGCGCCGCCGGCAACTGCGCCCAGGGCATCGACGATCAGGACCCGGTTGACGCCGGGGATGTTGCCCTTCTCATCGACAAGTTTCGCCTCATTGGCCAGGCCCACCATGGTCCCCATCGCGTCGAAGAAGATGCTCAGCAGGATGGTGAAGGTTAGGAGCAGGGCAGCGGTGGCTCCGATGGAACTGAAGGCCCCGAACAGGCTCACGTTTCCGATCAGCGACAGATCCGGTATGCCCACCCAGGACCCGGTCGGAAGTTCGGGAACCACCAGTGACCAGCCCTGCGCGTTGGCGCCGTCAGGCCCAACGCTGGGTCCCACATTAGCCACGGCCTCGACCACGACGGCGAGGATGGTGGAGGCGATGACGCCGATCAGGATTCCGCCGCGCACTTTGCGGACCACGAGGGCGATGGTGAGGATCAAGCCGAACACAAACACCAGGGTGGGCCAGCCCAGCAGGGCACCCTCGAAGCCGAGACCAACCGGGACCGTGGTTTGGGCGACGTCCGGTACCCGGCGGACGAAACCGGCATTGACCAGTCCGATCAACGCGATGAACAGGCCGATGCCCACGACGATGGCGGTCTTCAGGCTCTCCGGGACGGCGTTGAACACTGCTGTCCGGAATCCGGTGAGGACCAGGATTAGCATGGTGAGGCCGGCCAGCACGACCAGGCCCATCATCTGGGGCCAGGTCAGCTCAGGGTTGGTGGCGACGGTGATGGCGACGAACGCGTTCACGCCGAGCCCGGTGGCGAGAGCGAACGGATACTTGGCCCAGGCGCCCATCACGATGGTGAGGATTCCCGCCACGAGGGCAGTGACAGCCGCGACCCGCTCGAATCCCAGTTCCGCACCCGAGGAGTCGGCGCCTGCGAGGATCAAGGGGTTCAGGACCACGATGTAGCTCATGGCGAAGAAGGTGGCCACCCCGCCGCGGATTTCCCGTGCGTAGGTGCTGCCGCGTTGTGAGACTTCGAAATAGCGGTCCAGTGTGGAACCCTTTTTGAGCATGGTCATTCCTCGAACGATGGGGTGGTCTGCGGGATGAGTCTATCCGCTGCTCGCGGTGAGGGCGCCCGTGTGACGTCGTCGTCCTCTCGGTGAGCAAGGTGGTCAGGCGGGGTGGATATCTCGGACGCCGCTGTCCGGCTTGACCACGTCCGCGAGGGCTAGGTGTGTTACCCATAGGGAGTGGCGGTCCGCGATGAGCCGCTGAACCGCTATTCGGGTGTCCTCCAACGACGGCAACTTGCAGGCGGAGCGGGTGTGGTGCAGGCCCTCCCAGCCAGCTGGCAGCCCCTGCACGTAGAGTTAATGCATGAGTACCACCTACCCTGCTGCCGCAAATGCCGTCGGCCATTCTTTCCTTAGGGTTCCGACCCAGCTCGCGGCGATGCTGATGGTCGCACTGATGGCCGCTCTCGGTTCCGCCCCGGCCGCTAACGCCCACGACGAGCTGGCCGGTAGCAATCCCGAGCCCGGCGCGAGTATTGAGGTACTCCCGGCGGTGGTGGAGTTGACGTTCTCGAGCGTCCCGTCGGGAATCGGCTCGGAGGTGGAGATTCTCGACGCAAGCGGCGAGAACTGGGCGCAGGGAGACGTCTCGATCGTCGACCGTGTGGCAAGCCAGCCCGTCAAGGTGGGCGCCCCGGCAGGCGACTACACAGTCAACTGGCGGGTGGTCTCCTCGGACTCTCATCCTATTGAAGGCACCTTCGCGTTCACGGCGGCCGCCGCGGGTGCCGGGCAGACCCCTGGCGCCTCGGTAGGAACGCAGGGGCCAATCGAAATAGAGCAGGCTGAGCAGACAGCCGACGGGGACTTCCCCTGGAGCATCGTGGGGATGGTGGTGGTTCTGATCGCACTAGCCGTGGTTCTGGCCGTCACCGCCCGCAAGAAGTTGCGGCATGGAGCCGACTCGTAATACTCCCGCTGGATAGTCAGTAAGCCTTCAAGCGCCCAGTGCCCGCGGCGCGGCCAGCAGCGACGGATGTTGGACGATCAGCGTGCTCACCAGCTTCGCCTGCCGGACAATGTCGCGGGTAGTGGGGCTGAGAAGTTCACCAACCCCCACCAGGTGCAGGCCAATTGCCTGCGCCGCTGTCTTGAGGTCGTGTCCCACTGCGAGGCCAAGGGATAGGAGGAACCGGCGCAGTTGATTCTGGGGGTACTTGGTCAAAACCACATGATCTGCCAGTAAGACACCGCTACCGGTCTGAACGGCCCATTTCTTGGAGCCCAGCACCGGGGCGGGCAGCAGTTGCGAATGACCGACCACGCAGACATTCTCGGCGATCGTGCTGTGCCGGATGTCCAGCGAATGGCTGGTCGCATAGCCGCGCAGGAGCCGGAGCAATTCGGTTCGCTCTGACAGGGAAACCGAATCTGTCATGACCGTCCGGGACAACTGGCCCGTGTCAACTGACTCCACGCACTCAACAACGATGGATTTGATGCCCCGTCGGCTGAGCTCACTGGCGACAGCCAACCCGGGGAGTCCCGACCCGATGACCACTGTGGTGGTGAGCTCCGCACCGCCGTGCGCGTCTGAGCGCGTGGCCACGAGTCCGGGCAACGGCAAAATCACAGGTTAAACCTCCGGGGTAAGGAGTAATTCCGCACGGCCCAGCGCCTCTTCCGGGCCGTGCGGAAACTTGGCTGCGAACGGGTCAACCAAGCTCACCTCGTTACCCTTCCGAACCAACTGCGGATCGAACAAGTAACGATTTCTCAGAAGCCTATATAACTTTGCCCACGGTGAATAGTCCTGTGCGGGAGAGTAGGCTTTGAAATAATTCGACGGCGCCTTCCGATCGCCGACCGGACGCAGGAATTTGCGATCGTAGAGAGGAGTGGACATGGAAAAGGCACAGTCCGAGAATGGCGTTAGCAGTCTCTACGGCAGCGGGGTAGTGGTCGGCGTCGACGGCTCCGACCAGAGTCAATGCGCCCTCGTCTGGGCGGCCCACGAGGCGGCCCGCAGGGGCACCCGTCTGAGCATTGTTACCGCCTACACGGTTCCGGTTTTCGCCGCATCCAGCATGGACGCCGGCTATGCCACGATCGACGACGCCGTCATCCGCGAGGGTGCCCAAGCGGTCCTGAATCAGGCCGTCGCTCGAGTCGGAGGACTTCACGTCGAGATCGACCCGCGGGTCGAATCCGGCGATGCAGCTGGTGTTCTACTCGAACTGTCGGAGGAAGCCGAACTGATTGTTGTGGGATCCCGCGGCAGGGGAGGATTCGTTGGGCGCCTTCTGGGTTCGGTCAGCAGCGCGGTGCCTGCCCACGCCAAATGTCCGACAGTAGTGATTCCGCTCTGCGCTGCACGCCGTTTCGGCGACTCGGGAGTCGAACCACCCAAGACGAAAGGGGAACCCGGCGTCACGGCGGCTGAAGTGGAGCACGTAGTGGTGGTCGGAGTTGACGGCTCGGAGCAGGCCCGGATGGCTTCGCTCGCTGCCGCGGAGCAGGCCGCCTCGCGGGGAATGCCGCTGCGCGTGGTCTGCTCATTGCCCCCCTTTACCGGATCGCTGGCCTGGGTTCCCGCGCCGTTGGACCGTGAAGCACTCCACGTCGACATCCGCATCTCCTTGAACGCGGGGAAGGCTTGGCTGCAAAGCCATTTCCCGGGTCTGGAGATCTCAGTCGAGCTACTCGATGGCCCACCGGTTGAGGTGCTGATTGAGAACTCGCGCACGTCGGAGCTGTTGGTGGTGGGGACGCGAGGACGGGGCGGGTTTGCAGGAATGCTGCTGGGCTCAACGAGCCAGGGTGTGCTTCATCACGCCAAGGGGCCGGTGCTCGTGGTTCCGGACAGCAACGATCCGCGACTGCTTGATCGCGAGAACTTCGGACCGATGGTTGCCCCGACGAGCTAGTCCAGGGCAGCCGGATCCCTGCGGGTAGACCTGAGGTAGATTGTCGGTCCGGGCCGCGAGGCCCGGAGCCGTTGGGTCAGAACCTGGCGACCATCGGGTACAGGTTAGGCATTCCACCCATGTGCGCCAAGTCGGTGACCAGGATGCCCTGCGACTCGTTGAGCGCGTTGACCACCTTGTTGTTGCCGAGGTAAATACCGACGTGGTAGAAATTCCCGGGCGAACCCCAGAACACCAGATCACCGGGCTGTGCCTGGGCGAGCGGGACGTGATTGGAGCTTGCTGCGTACTGGGCGGTGGCCACCCGCGGTAGGGAGATGCCGGCTGAAGCGAAGGCCTGCTGGACCAGCCCTGAGCAGTCGAAGCCTCGCGGGCCGGATCCACCCCACTGGTAAAAGTTTGGCGAGCCGGTCTTCGACATGGCGAAGCTGATTGCTGCTGAGACCGAGCCACCGTTCGAGGGAGGCGGTGCAGGAGCTGGTGCCGGAGTGGGTGCAGGGGGCACAGGCGCCGGAGCTGGAGTAGGAGCCGGTGCAGGGGGCGCAGGAGCGGGGGCCGGAGCGGGTGCCGGGGGCGCAGGTGCCGGTGCCGGTGCCGGGAGGCGAGGCGAGGGTGTGCTGGGCGGCTCCGGTACGGGGGCCGGAGTGGTCGGCGCGGGCGCCGGTGCCGGAGTGGTGGGCGCGGGCGCCGGCGCCGGTGGCGCTACGGGCCGGTCAACCGCTGATGCGCTTGGCGCTGGGGCTGATGCCTCGGCAGCGGGGGCTGGCGGAAGGATGGTGGCGGGCATGGACTGCTGCACACCAACCGGAGTGTCGTTGGACCGTTGCGCTGCGGCGGCCTTCGCGACGCGCTCAGATTCGGCGATGATCTTGGCGAGCTCCAGCTCGCGCTGCTGGGCCTCCAGCCCGGAGATGCGTTGCTCTTCAAGCGCCGCGGTGGTGTTGCGGAGGGACGCGAGCTGGTCAACCAAGATGGAGCGCTCGGCCTGCCGGTCCTCGACCTGACGTGCTGCCGCATCGGTGGCCCGCTGATTGTCTTCGCCAGCCAGTTGGGCTATCTCGGCTGCGTCTGCCGCCGCCTGCCGGGCTGCCGCAGCGTCTAGGCGAAGCGCTTCCCAGGTCTTGGCTGCGGTTTGGGCGTTGGTAAAAGTGGTCGCGCGGTTTGCTGACAGTCCATACACCGTGGAAGCCCGCGCCATGATTTCATCGGGGTTCTCGCCACTGAGGAGCATGGTCATGCCGGGAGTGACCCCGCCCGAGCGGTACAGGTCGCCAGCCAGCTGCCCCACTTGGACTGATGCGGCGTCGTGGGTCAATGCTGCCGCCTCGGCGAGCGCCGTGGTGGCAACAGCGGTCGCGCGTCGTTCCTCGAGGACAGCGAGAGCGTCGATATACGCACCCTGGGACTGCATCGCGGTCGTTTGGGCATCCTGAAGGTTTGATGTTGCTGTTGCGAGGATTCCCTCAATCTCACTGACCAGGGCGGCCTTCGCCGTCGTACTGCCCAACGCGCCGGCGATCTCTGCCGGGGTGGGGATCACTGCTGCGGGGGTAACGTCCGTGGTGGGCGCCGCGACCGACGGGGTGAGGCCGACGCCGCTGAGCAGGACAGCCGCGGCAAGGACGCCGACGGCTTTCAAGGAGGGCATGCGCCGCTTTCCTGATGACTGCACTATTCCCCAAATCCTCGCGCGACGTATTACACAACAGTCACGACAATAAGGGGATGTATGTCACTTTAGCAACACTGGTCACACAAGTACCATAAACAACATTGGTGTCATTTGGTCGTGTTGTGGTGCGGCGTGTCGCGTTCTGCCCGTTAGATCAGGCGTGTTGGCGGCTCTCGTGGATTGCGTGCTCGGCTGGCTCAAGCTGAAACGTGCAGTGTTGGGTATCGAAGTGGTCACGGAGGCAGTGGGTTAGCCGGTCCAGCACCTGATCCACCCCCTCGGCATTGAGTGTTGCGCCGTCCACCACAACATGCGCCGAGAACACCGGTACCCCGGAGGTGATGGTCCAGGCATGAATGTCGTGAACGCCCACCACGCCGCGAACCCCAAGAATATGGCTGCGAATCATCTCGGAGTCAACACCCTTGGGGGCCGACTCAAGCAGCACGTTGATCACGTCCCGCAGGAGACTCCAGGCCCGCGGCAGGATCATCAGGGCGATAGCTATCGACGCGAGGGCATCGGCGGGGAGGTAGCCGGTCGTCGCAATAACGACGGCGGCGATGATGACGGCCACTGAGCCCAGCAGGTCGCCCAGCACCTCCAGGTAGGCGCCGCGGAGGTTGAGGCTTTCCGCTTGTCCCCGCCGGAGGATAAGCAAGCAGGCGAGGTTGGCTCCCGCTCCAACCAGCGCCGTGACAATCATGACGTCGGAGCGGATGTCAGGGCTCGTGTTGAAGCGGCGCAGCGCTTCGATCAGGATCACGACAGCGATGACCGCCAGGATGATGGCATTTGCCAGAGCAGCGAGGACTTCGGCCCGCTGATATCCGTAGGTACTCCGCCGGGTTGCGGGGCGGGTGGCTATCCAGGAGGCAAAGAGGGCAATGGTGACCCCCGCCGCGTCGGAGAGCATGTGGCCAGCATCGGCGAGGAGTGCAAGGGACCCGGACCAGATGGCTCCCACCACCTGCACAAGGACAACTGCCAGGGTGATGATGACGACGACGATCAGCTGTCGGCGATGCCTCCCGGTAGCCGTCCCCTGGGGTAATCCGTGATCGTGCGCGTGCATAAGGTCAAGTATCCGCTGTTGGGGCCCGCGGATGCGAGTTGGACCTTATCCCCAGCCCAGCTCGTGCAGCCGCGCGTCGTCAATCCCAAAGTGATGCGCCACCTCATGAATGACGGTGATGAGGATTTCCTCGATGAGTTCCTCCCGGGTCTCGCAGTGACGGAGGAGAGGCTCGCGGAAGATGCTGATGCTGTCCGGCAGGGAACCCGCCTCCCACCAGGAATCGCGTTCGGTGAGGGGGGTGCCCTCGTAGAGTCCAAGCAGTTCAGTATCGGCGTCCTCGCCGGGGCCTGGCTCGTATTCCTCGCGGACGAAGATCGCTACGTTGCTCATCATGCGCACGAGGTTCTCGGGAATCTGGTCGATTGCGTTATCCACTGCAGACTCGAAGTCTTCGAGGGTCATTTCGATGGGCACATAGTCGACTGTACCGGTGGGTTGGGTCGACCCTGGGCCGAGTTCCGTTTTGTGGAATCGCGACGCAGGCCCTATAGTTTTATAGGTCCACAGCAGGGGAAAATTGTTTGCCCAATGTGGTCCTGGCCCCCATCGTCTAGCGGCCTAGGACACCGCCCTTTCACGGCGGCGGCACGGGTTCGAATCCCGTTGGGGGTACGCAAGAGTAGATCAATTCGAAGCTTTTCGAGGCGGTCAGAAAGCGGCAGAGATGCTGGTAGGCTAAAACTCTTGCGAAAAAGCAAGGCCCTGTAGCGCAGTTGGTTAGCGCGCCGCCCTGTCACGGCGGAGGTCGCGGGTTCAAGTCCCGTCAGGGTCGCTCAGGTTTCCCAGTCTCGGCTGGTCGACCGCGGTGACTGTCGTAGGATAGTTGCACGGCTCTGTAGCTCAGTTGGTAGAGCGTTCGACTGAAAATCGAAAGGTCACCGGATCGACGCCGGTCGGAGCCACCAGCATTTAGCCCCTAGATTGCAGGAATTTACCGCAATCTGGGGGCTTCGCTATTTAAAGCGTTCTGCCCTTCTGTCCACATTTTGCCCACATTCGCAGATATAGCACCGTGATTCAGCATGACCGCGACTGCATCCAAATCGTCGTCGAAGAGATCGGCGTACACATCCAAAGTCATCGCAGCGGACTTATGTCCGAGCATCCGCTGAACAGCTTTCACGGTCGCCCTAGCACTAACGGCAAGTGAAGCCGCAGTGTGGCGCAAGTCGCGAGGGCTGATCTTCGGGAAATCGGGGTCCGACTTCATGCGGCTCGTCACCGCCGCGTCGAAGTGTTACCGCCTGAAGTTTGCGCCGCGCAAAACTGACGCTTTCGAAGGAAGTGAAGACCAGGTCTTCCCTCTTCTTGTTCTCGCAGCGTTTCGCCAGGATCTCGCTGAGGAACTCAGGGAACGGTACTGAACGACCTTTATGGTTCTTCGGTGTACTCCGGACAATAGTCCCTCGTGGTTCTGAGACTGTCTCGACGACAGCGACGCGCTGCCGCAACATGTCCAGGCGCCCTACCTTCAGGCCGGCCATCTCACCCCACCGCAGCCGGTATACGCGAAAAACAGCACCACATCGCCGTAGTCTCCCTGCCACGACTTAGCCTGTGGATAATCCATACATAGGGGATTACACGCCCCCGCAACATGTAAAAAAACCTCCGATTATCCCCTGTTGATAGATTTTTACATGTCCATCTGGAGCGCTGATGCGCCGCATAACGATCTGCCACCACTTCCGCCCGCAACGGACATAGAGACAAAGGCGATCCTCAAACTGACCATCGAAGCCCGGGCAGCCCTTGCGGCCTTGAATCAGGCGACGAGGTCAATGACCAATCCTTCAGTGCTCATCAATGCGATTCCGCTGCTAGAGGCATAGGCAAGCTCAGAAGTAGAGAACATCGTCACTACTACCGACGAACTCTTCCTACATGCTCAAGATGGAACCGCCGCGACTTCGGCAACCAGAGAAGCTCTGCGGTACAGGACTGCCTTATTTGAGGGCTTCACGATGGTTCAGAAACGAGGTGTTGTCACTACCACTACTGCGAAAGAAGTGTGCTCGATTATCAAGAAGCACACTATGGACGTTCGCAGCACCTCTGCGACCTACATTGGAAACCCAAAGACTCAGGTTGCTATATATACCCCACCTGAAGGCTATGACCTCATCAACGCGAAGTTGAGCGACTGGGAATTCTTCGTCAATGCCAGCAAGGGCTTTGATCCGTTGGTCAGGATGGCAATCGCGCACTATCAGTTCGAGGCCATCCACCCCTTCGAAGACAGTAACGGTCGAACCGGCCGTGTTCTCAACGTGTTGATGCTAGTTGCGGCTGGTCTTCTCGACTCTCCGGTCCTCTACCTATCCCGATTCATCAGCATGAACAAAAATGACTACTACCAGCGGCTTCTTGGCGTGACCGCTAGTAACGAATGGATCCCCTGGGTTTCCTACATGCTTGAGTCTGTTCGCCAAACCTCACTATCCACACTGAAAAAGATAGACGCAATCACGGATCTGCACACCACTATGAAGAGCGAGATAGGGGAATCCATCTCGGGTGGCGGGCACGTGGGCCTGCTGGATGTCCTATTCGAGCAGCCCTACTGCCGGATCTCTAACGTGATGGAGCAGTGTCATGTATCGCGCCCAACTGCGACGAACTGGCTTAACACTCTGACCGCAAAGGGTGTTCTGCGGGACTTCAGGACAGGCCGGGAAAGAATATTCATAAACACTAGGTTCATGGATCTACTTATAAAGGAGGAGGACATTGCTGAAAGCAACCAAGACCCTCTCTTCTAACCCATCACAGGAGATCGTTCTGCCCACGCTTCGCGGTAAACGACGTGATGCAGCGTGATGCTGAATGAACTGAAACTCCCGTAAATCTGATGATCTTGGATTAGACAACAAAAACCCCGCAGTCCCCAGTCGTTATACGGGGGCTGCGGGGTTTTTCGTTGCTGACTCTGAGATCAGCTATTTTCCGGAGCAACGACGCTGTCTTCGTCTTCTTCAAGGGCTGGAGCATCTTTGAGCCCCTCGGGGCTTGCATTGATGTCCTCCACCGGAGACTCGGTGCGCGATGAGCCCTCCTCGCTGGACGTGCCCGAAGCTTTCTTCTGCGCGCCTGCAGATTCGCCCTCGACGTCCTCGCGGTTGGTGGCTTTGGAATCTTCATTGCTCATGGTGCCGTACCCGTCTACTGGTCGATGTGCTCGAATATCAGGCATCAGGGAGTGTGCCAACGCCAACGCCTGCTCCTAGACGGTGTCGGGGCGGGTAGCGTCGTCCTGATTCTGGAACGGCGTGTCCTCGACCTTGGCGGGGTTGCCGCCGCTGGGGCCGGTGGTTGCGCCCTTGACGTCGTCCGTCTTGTCGCTGCGGTGGAGTGCACCGGTGACCGACTCCTTGGTCTTCTTGACGGCGTCGCCAGCCTGTTCCTGTACCTCGGGTATCTTGTGCTTCAAGGTGGAAGCGGTGTCGGCGACGGTCTCCTGGACCTTCGGGTTATTCCACAGTTCGTCTGCTTTGGTCTTGAGCTTGTCGTAGCTCTCCCTGCCGGCACGCGAGCCGAGCACATAGCCGGCGGCCATGCCTGCTGCGAATACAAGTTTGTTCTTCATGATGGTGCTCCTGTCTGATCGTCCAAGGGTTCCCATGGAAGGAACTGCTGGGTCGAATCTATCCGACACGTCCCGCAATCTCATAAGTAACCTTAGTTTATATTTGGGTCGGCTGACAGAGGCTGCGTCAATTCGTCTTCACCGACGGCCGGCATTTAGCGCCAGCTGTAACTCGAACCGGACCTGCGGGTTCTCAAGGTCGTCACCGAATACCTCCCGGAGCTGGGCCAGCCGATAGCCCACCGTCTGGGGGTGAATCTGCAGCTCAGCGGCGATGGGGGCGCGCTGCCCCCAGTGCTTGAGCCAGGACAGCAAAGTCTGCACCAGCCGCTCCCGTTGGGCGGGACGCATTTCGTCCAACGGCGCCAGCCGCCGTTGGGCCAGCTCGGTGATCGCTGTCGGTTCGGCGCTGAGAATCACCTCGGCTAGATGTTCGTCAGCCCAGACTGGCGGGTCCGCCGCCCCCTCGCGCGTCGGGAACACAGTGGCGGCCAGGACCGCCAGGCGCAGCGAATCGGGGACTCGCTCCCAACCGCAGGCCGGGCCGACGGCCGCTGACCGCCCCTCCAACGCCGCCGACAGCTGCCGACGCGCCAGCGGGGTATCTCGGGTGGGAATCAGAACAACCGCATCAGTCTCCCGCTCGACCAGGAGGGAACCAGGATCGAGCTGACGGCGCAGCCCGGCGGCCCGTTCGAGGGGCAGCGTGACCACCGTCAGCCGCGCGGGCAACGCCCAGTCAGCCATCGACGCCGCCTGCCGCAGCGCCGCCTCATCGGCTTGCCCCAGCAGCAGCAGTTCCAGCAGTTCGGTCCGCCGTCGGTCAACAGCTCCAGCACGTTCGGACTGCTCATACGCATAAGCCTCTGCGCTCACGGCAGATAACTCATCGATGTACGCGAGGATTGATTCACCCAGGTTCACCACCACGTCAAGACCCAGATCCTGCTTCATCGAGATCCGCGACATCTCACGGAAGGTCACCCGCGCACCCATCCGGTAGGCGCTCAGCAGCGCATCCATGCTGCGCCCCTGCCGGAACTCGCCACTGCCGAGCCCGGCCACCAACTGTCTGCTCTCCTCGGACAGGGCGGGCAACCTGGTACCGGGTAGCTGCAGGAAGCGTTCAAGCGCGACGGCGACGCCTCGCCGTAGACCTCTACCAAACCTGCCCTCAATGGGGCGGGCGTAGGTCGGAACCAGTTGTGGCACCGCTTCAATGATTGCCTCGACCACCCCGGGCATCATCGGCCGCAGCAGGGCGCTGATCTCCTCCGGAAGGGCCAGCCAGGGCGGTTCCAACGCATTACTCGCGGCGGCAGGCGGTGTGGAACTCATGGAATGCCTCGAGAATTGTTTCGACGGGATAGTTTACTCAACTCAATCGTATGTCCTGCTAGAAGAACTGGCGTCAGGAATATTCTAGAATTGGAGGATGATTCGGCTCCGTCGGTTGGCCCGCGCCGCATCCGTCCTCACCACTCCTCTCACCGCAGAAGATATTCTTGGTCTCTTCAACCCGGTGTACTCGAGTCGTCAGCTGCGCGGTGTGGTTACTAAAGTGGTGTCCGAAACTCCTGACTCGGTCACTATCCATTTCCATCCCGGACGGGGGTGGACGGCGCATCAGGCTGGCCAATGGGCGCGGATCGGTGTGGAACTGAACGGTGTCCGCCACTGGCGTTCCTACTCGCTAAGCGCCGCTGCCGGGGCGGACCCGGCCATCACCGTCACGGATGCCGGAGCGGTTTCCGGGGTGTTGGTGCGCAGCACCAAACCGGGCGATGTCCTCTTCCTGGCCCCCCCACAGGGCGAGTTTGTGCTCCCCGAGCATCCCCGCCCCCTGTTGATGCTTACGGCTGGCAGTGGGATCACCCCGGTGATGTCCATGGTCCGCACTCTGGTTCCGCGCCGCCCCGATGCCGACGTCGTCCTGATCCACTCGGCCCGGACCCCCAGCGACAGCCTGTTCCGTGAAGAGCTGAACGAACTGGCCGACCAGTTTTCGAACCTTCGAGTCACCCACCTGTTCACCGGCGAACGAGGCAGGCTGGACTTCGGCTCCGACGCCGACCTCGGCGAGCTGTGCCCGGACTGGCGGGACCGGGCGGCGTACGCTTGCGGCCCCGAAGGTTTCCTTGACGAGGCCGAGGCGCTCTGGGCGGCCCAGCCCGCGTTGGCGGCGGGTGAGGCGGCCACGGAACGGAACACCCTTACCATCGAACGGTTCAGTACCAACCTCGCCGGCGGCGAGGGGCACGACGGCGGACTGGTCCAGTTTGAGGCGTCCGACCGCGAGGTCGAGGCCGACGGCGATACACCACTGCTCGACGTCGGCGAAGACGCCGGCGTGCTGATGCCCAGCGGATGCCGGATGGGCATTTGCCATAGTTGTCTCACCCCGTTGCGTGCTGGCCAGGTACGTGATCTTCGCACGGGGGAAGTTCATGGGGAACCTGGCCAACTAATTCAGACGTGCGTTTCGGCAGCCGCCGGACCCGTCAATCTGGACCTTTAAGGAGCACCACCGTATGACGACACTGACTGAACGCACCGAAACCAAGCCTGCAGTTACCCGTCCCGGGGCGCTCGCCGCTACTGGGCACCCGTTGGTGCGGCCACCGGCCGCGGCTCATCTTTCCGACGAGCAGGTCGCGGAGCTGGGCCGGGAGCTCGATGCGGTTCGCGACGAGGTGCTGGCCAAGCGCGGAGCCACTGACGCGGCGTACATCCGACGGGTCATCAAGGTGCAGCGTGGATTGGAAATCGCCGGCCGTGCCTCGCTTCTGGTGGGACGCAACAAGGCCGCCTGGGTGGCCGGCACGGCAATGCTCAGCGTCGCAAAAATCCTTGAGAACATGGAGATTGGCCACAACGTCCTGCACGGGCAGTGGGACTGGATGCGGGATCCCGACATCCACTCCACCACGTGGGAGTGGGACTTCGTCACCCCTGCCAGGTCGTGGCAGCACACCCACAATGACCTTCACCATCGCTGGACCAACGTGGTCGGCAAGGACCGCGACGTCGGCTACAACCTCCTGCGGATGGACGCGGATCAGCCGTGGACCCCCTTCAACCTGGGCAACCCGCTGTACAACGCCATCCTGGCCCCGGTCTTTGAATGGGGAATCGCGCTCTACGACCTGGAGATCCCCGAGTACCAGGAGGGTTTGAAGTCCAAGGAGGATATGTCACGGGACCTCAAGGCGGTTGGCGTCAAGGCAGTGAAGCAATTCACCAAGGATTACGCTGCCACACCGGCCGTCGCCATGCTGACCGGGTCAGGGAAGCAGGCCCTGTACGGGACCCTCGCCGCCAACGCGATCCGCAACGTCTGGGCGCACGCGGTCATCTTTTGTGGACACTTCCCCGAGGGTACTGACACGTTCACCGAGGAAATGGTTGAAGGTGAGACCCGCGGTGACTGGTACGTCCGCCAGATGATTGGTTCAGCCAACATCTCCGGCTCGAAATTCATGCACCTGATGACCGGCAACCTGTCGCACCAGGTCGAACACCACTGCTTCCCCGATCTGCCATCGAACCGGTATGCCGAAGTGGCAGTGAAGGTCAGGGAAATCTGCAACCGTTACGGCCTGCCGTACACCACCGGTCCGCTTCCCAAGCAGGTGGCCTCCACCTGGGCGAAGGTCTTCAAGCTCGCGCTTCCCGACACCGGCCGGTTCTCACTGCGGAAGAAGACGACCGCCTAATCGGGCATCGAGCACCCGCAAGAAAAAGCGCCCCGGTCAAGGAGAAGACCGGGGCGCTCACGCGTTAAGTAACGTGTCAGTGGGAAGCCAGCCGGATCAGGAGTTCTTTGGGTGTTGAGATCGCGTGTCGCAGCAGGTGCCGGGTGTGCACTGGCATTGTCACTCTCCGGCTGCGGAGCCGCCGTCCCGGAGACAGCTGGCACTGCGATCGAACTCCCCGAGATCATTGCGGAGACCCCCACCGCTGAAGCCGCCGATCCGTCCCCGGACGCGCTTCCGAGCTCCGCGGGAGGGGACGCGTCCTCCTTGTCGCCGTCGAATGTCAGCGAAACGGAGGACGCCAATATCAGCACCAAGGACTGCGTCATCGTGGCCGCCGGGGTGTCATCAATCCTCCTGGCCCCGCTGAGCTTCATGGGGGGCTCCGACGACGAAACTGTTGAACGTCTCCACGACCAGATCGACGACGTGCAAGCCATGGTCCCGAAGGCGCTCGCCAGCGACTTCGATCGGCTGCAGGATGTCGTTACGGCCAGCACCGAGGATGGGGGAAGCTTCGACGAAAGCGCTTTCCGGGAGGCCGTCGAACCGATCGAGGACTGGCTCCAGCAGCACTGCAACAAGTCCCTTAGGTAGTTGCCGCCGACTGCCCGTTAGCGAGCGCCCCTTCCTGAGCGGGTAACCGTTAGGCTGAACACAACGAAAGGGGTGCTCTGCAGATGGATGAGAACCGGATACCACCGCCCAGCCACCGACCGATTGATCATTCACCGGAAACTGCCCCGGAGCAACTTCCGGGAGGATCGCAGGCCATCACCCGGGACGCTGACGCGGCCGGCGGGAGAACCACTATTGCAGATCCGGCCGTGGCCAAGGTCGCGGCCATTGCGGCGCGGAAGGTGCCAGGGGTTTACAGCCTTGGGGCCGGGGCCGGGCGCGCGCTCGGCGCCATCCGGGACGCCGTCGGGGGCGGTGACCTGAGTCAGGGCGTGCAGGTCGAGGTAGGGGAAACCCAGGTGGCGGTGGACGTCGTCCTCGTGGCCGAGTACGGCCACCCTCTCACCGGCGTCGCCGACCAGGTCCGTGCGGCCGTCTATCAAGGGGTCCAGGATCTTGTCGGGCTGCAGGTGATCGAGGTGAACGTCGAAATCACCGATGTTCACGTGCCCGGCCTCAATGACCCCAAGAATCCCGACAAATCCCGTTCCGCAGCAAGTTAGGCAACCACAATGACCCCCACAATAGTCGGAATAGCGCTGGGCGTCGTCCTGGCATTCACCGCACTGACCTTCGGTTTCTGGGGCTTCCTCCTCATGGCACTGTTTATTGCAATGGGGGCCCTGCTGGGCAGGGTCGCCGAGGGTAAACTGGACCTGGGCAGCGTCCGTGACGCCCTTGCCGGTCGACGCTCGTCCTCGTGAGCGCCGGACCTCCGGGGCTGGCCGGGCACAACCGGATCAGCACGCAAGCCCTGACCAGTACGGCGCGGGCGGTCGCTGCCGACGTCTTCGACATTCCGGCGCAGCAGATCCGGGCGAGCTGGTCCGATGATCAGGGTTTACTGGCCCTACGACTTGCCGTCCCCATTGCCGTCCCATCCCTGACCCGCATCGTCAGGGATCCGTCGCTGGTCAGCGGGGCCGGCGGATCGATCTGGGACCGCGCCCACGCGGCGAAAGGAGTCATCCTCCAACGGGTGGCACAACTGAGCGGTTCGCAACTCAGCCGCGTCGATATCAGAATCACCGGGATCAAGCTGGCCGAGAGTGGGCGCGTCAGGTGAACGACCGGATCACTCAACTGACCCGGAAAGTGGTGCGCCGCGAACTGCATTCCTCACGGGCACTACCTTCGGTCGCCGCCGCCGTCCTGATCTCCCTCGTCTGCCTGTACGTCATGTTCGAGGCCGCATTGAAGGCCACCGGCCAGGACGCCTGGCTGGCCAGCCCGGGGCAGGCGGGGGACTGGCTGGGAACCCTGCCCGGCACCGTCCAACCGGCGCTTCTGGGGTCGGCGGGGCTGCTGGTCTTCCTCGTCGGCCTGCTCTTTTTCCTCAACGCGGTGCTCCCAGGGCGTCGAGCCCGGCACTCAATCCCCAACCCGCGCACCGCAATCATCGTCGACGCCGAGGTGCTCGCCTCCGCTCTGGCCCGCCGCGCACGGATCGCTGCCGGGGTAACCCCTGACCAGGTAATGGTGACGGTGGGCCGCCGGGCCGTCGAAGTGCAGGTGCGCCCGACGTCGGGCATGCCCGTCGACGTCGGAAGTATCCAGGACGTTGTCGAGGACGAACTGCGGCTGACTTCGGTGGACCCGGTGCCCGCTGTGCGGGTGGCTGTTGCACCGTCGGGAGTGATCGGCCAGTGAACCAGACTCCACGCGTACTCAACCGATTGCTGTTGGGGCTGTTCGGTGCGGTGTTGATGGCGGTCGGCGCCGCCGTTGCACTATTGGCGGTTCCCGCCGTGGCTACCTGGTGGCAATCCGCTGCCGCCGGGCTCAGACGGTCGATCAGTGACGTACTCGAACGGACCACCCTCGCCGGCCAGCAGGATAGCTGGCTGTGGATCGTCGTGGGGACGGTGATGCTGCTGGTGGTGATCCTGATGGTCGCCTGGGTGGCGGCGCAGGGCCGCGGGCGTTCCGGAACGCTGGCGCAGGAGACCACCGTGGAGGTTTCCGACGACGACGCCGGGCGGGTCACGATCAACGGCGCGGTGGCCGAGCAGGCTTTGAAGGCCGCTTTGCAGGAACGCGGTGACCTGGTGAACGCGGCGGTCACTACCTACGAATTCGACGGTGAACCGGCCCTGAGGATCAGGGTGTTTCCACGGCCGGGGGTATCGCCGCATGAGCTGGCCACCGAGGTCACCGACCTGGTCGAAGCCCTTGACCTGCTGGTTGGACGCCGGACGCCGGTGCTGATCAGTATCAGCTCCGGCGCCCGCACCCGCTTCACCCGGACGGAACGGGTGCGCTGAGGTCAGGAGTCGGCGGCTACCAGCCACACCGACGCATTCGTGGTGAGGCGGCCGCCGTCGACGGCTGCCTCGCTACTGGCCAGAATGATCCGGTGATCGTGGGGCAGGTCGATCGTACTGGCACCCATGTTGGCCAGCAGCAGCACTGCGCCGTTGCGGTAGGAGAGGACCCCTTCCTGTGGGCTGTTCAAGGGCGTCCATTCAAGGAGCCCGCGGCCCAGTGCGTGGCTGTGACGCAAACCCAGTGCGCTGCGGTACAGCTCATAGGTTGAACCAGCCACGTCCACCTGGACGTCGGCCGCGTAGCCTGCGAAGCTTGACGGCTGCGGTAGCCAGGGGGCCGCGCCAGGTGCGCTCACGGCGTCGTACATCCCGAACCCGAACCCCGGCGCGTCTGCTACCCAGGGCAGGGGAACCCGGCAGCCGTCGCGGCCGATCTCGGTGCCGCTGGTGCGGGCGAAGGTGGGGTCTTCGCGGACGCCGTCGGGGAGGGTGGTGTGCTCGGGAAGGCCCAGTTCGTCTCCCTGATACAGGTAGGCGGAACCCGGTAGGCCCAGCATTATCAGGGCCGCCGCCCTGCCGCGGGCGAGGCCCAAAGTCTCATCCGGCTGCTCATGGTCGGAGCCCAGCCCCTTGGGGAACTGGGTGGGGTCCTGAAGACCGAACCGGCTGGTGTGGCGGACCGTGTCGTGGTTGGACATCACCCAGGTACTCGGTGCGCCCACCTTCCCAGCTTCGCTCAACGACTCGGTGATGCTCTCGGTTAGCTGGGCAGCGTCCCACCCGGCGAGCAGGAAATCGAAGTTGAACGCCTGCTGCATTTCGTCGTGACGGACGTAGCGGAACAACCGCTCGGCGGGTTCAACCCACGCTTCGGCAACCAGCATGCGATCGCCGTCGTACTGGGCCAGTACCCTGTTCCATTCGCGGTAAATGTCGTGCACCCCCGGCTGATCGAAGTAGGGCGGGGTCTGGTCGAGGTCAGCCAGGTCCGGTTCACCGGATTCGATGGGGCGGCCCGAGTTGCCACCGTCGATCATGTTTGCCTGCTCGGCCCAGTCAGGGAGTCCTTCCGCCTTGACCATGCCGTGTGCCACGTCGATGCGGAAGCCATCCACGCCCCGGTCGAGCCAGAACCGCAGCACCGAGACCATTTCGGCACGCACCTCAGGGTTTTCCCAGTTCAGGTCCGGCTGCTTCGAGTCGAAAAGGTGCAGGTACCACTGCCCGTCCGCGAGCCGGGTCCACGCGTTGCCGCCGAAGATGGACTGCCAGTTGTTCGGCGGCAATTCACCGTGAGCACCCAAGCCGTCCCGGAAGATGTAACGCTCGCGTTCCGGCGATCCGGGGGCGGCGACGGCGGCGGCCCGGAACCACTCGTGCTCGTCGGAGGTGTGGTTCGGCACCAGGTCCACGATCACCTTCATGCCCGACGCGTGAGCCTCAGAGAGCATCGCATCGAAGTCGTCCAAGGTGCCGAACAGGGGGTCGACGTCACGGTAGTCGGCGACGTCGTACCCGGCGTCCGCCTGCGGGGAGACGTAGAACGGGGAGAGCCAGATGGCGTCCACTCCCAGCTTCCGCAGGTAGGGTAGCCTGCTCCTGACGCCCGCCAGGTCGCCCATCCCGTCGGCGTTGCCGTCGGCGAAGGACCGGGGGTAGATCTGGTAAATCACCGCGTCAGCCCACCAGGGCGTGGCGACCTTTTGGTCGAGGGAAATTTGGATGGACACTTATAACCTTTCGATAAACATGGAAAAAACCGTATGTAAGCGCTTGCGTTGTGGCTTTCACCTTACTAGGGTGTGATGGTCATCACACAACTGGGGGGACTGCGACGTCCACCTCTCTTTCTCATTGGAGAGAAGGCACAATGAACAACAAGAAATTTTCGAGCAGGGTGGCATCTTTGGCGGTGCTCACGTTGCTTCTTTCAGCTTGCGGCGGCAGCAATGACGACGGCGGTGGCGGTGGAGGGGCGGCCGAGGAGGGTCTGGAGGGTCGCGGACCCATCACTTACGTGCAGGGCAAGGATAACAGCAATATCGTCGCCCCGATGATCGAGAAGTGGAACGCCGACCATCCTGACGAGCAGGTAACGTTCAAGGAGCAAACCGACCAGGCCGACCAGCAGCACGACGATCTGGTTCAGAACTTCCAGGCACAGATCGCTGACTACGACGTCGTGTCCGTCGACGTCGTCTGGACCGCCGAGTTTGCCGCCCAGGGCTGGATCCAGCCGCTGGAGGGTGACATGGCCATCGACACCTCAGCAATGCTTCCCGCGACGGTGGAGGCAGCGTCCTACCAGGACACCCTCTACGCCGCGCCCCAGTCGTCGGACGGCGGAATGCTGTACTACCGAACAGACCTCGTTGACAAAGCCCCCACCACCTGGGACGAACTGACGGAGATGTGCTCCATTGCAGAGGAGAACGACATCGAGTGCTTCGCCGGGCAATACTCGCAGTATGAGGGTTTGACCGTTAACGCTTCCGAGGCGATCAACTCCGCTGGCGGGGCTGTGATTGACGAGGCCGGGAAGCCAACTCTCGACACGCCAGAAGCAGCCGAAGGGCTCGGTAATCTCGTGGAGGCCTTCGAGTCTGGGGATATCCCGAAGGAAGCGATCACCTACACCGAAGAGGAAGGGCGCATCGCCTTCCAGGAAGGAAAACTCCTCTTCCATCGAAACTGGCCTTACGTCTACAACCTCGCCACCACTGAGGAGTCCTCTACGGTGAAGGACACGCTCGGTATGGCGCCGCTTCCCGGCACCGACGGTCCGGGAGCCTCCTCGCTGGGTGGCCACAGTGCCGCGATCAGTGTGTACTCCGAGAATAAGGCGACTGCCCGCGATTTCCTGGAGTTCGTGACCGACGAAGAACAACAGCGGTTCTTCGCGGAGCAAGGGTCCCTCGCGCCAGTCCTCGCGGACCTGTACGACGACGAGGAACTGGTTAAGGCTCTTCCCTATCTCCCAGTCCTCAAGCAGGCAATCGACAATGCGGTTCCACGTCCTGTGACGCCGTTCTACCCTGCCGTGACAACCGCAATCCAGGACAACGCCTACGCCGCCCTGCAGGGCGAGAAGACAGTCGATCAGGCGCTCGCCGACATGGCCAGTGCCATTGAGGCCGCCTCGGCAGGCTAATAGCATCACCCAGTGAGGGCGGGCGTGCCTGCGCATTTCCGCCCTCACTGCCCCCTTATTCGTAGGACCGGCGATGATGCCGGATATGAAAGGAGCGGACATGGCTACACGTCTGGCCGTGCCACCCAAAAGCGGTTCAAAGTCAGGACCGGTGGAAAGCGCCGACCGCCGAGCCCAATCTCAAACCAAATGGGCCTCTGTGCTCGTGGCGCCAACATTGATTTTGCTGGGCCTTGTCATCATTTACCCGATTATCAGCGGCATCGTGATGTCCTTCCAAAAGGATTCCGGACTTGATCCGGCTACGGGTCTCTTCGCGGATGGCGGATTCGCGGGTATCGCAAACTACACTGGCTGGCTATTTCAGCAGTGTGCGGCGGCAGGGGGTGGGACAGTTGACTGCCCGCAGGGCACCCTTGGTTCCCAGTTCTGGGCGGCCACCAGCAACACCTTCTTCTTCACCGTCGTGACAGTGATCCTGGAGACAATCATTGGCTTCTGGATGGCGCTGATCATGGCGCGATCCTTCCGGGGTCGCGGCCTTGTCCGTGCCGCAGTGCTTGTTCCGTGGGCCATCCCGACCGCCGTTACCGCAAAGCTCTGGTTCTTCATTTTTGCTTTCCAAGGCATAGCGAACGAATTGTTCAACACTTCGATCCTCTGGACTGGCAGTGAGTGGCCCGCAAAGTGGGCTATCATCATCGCCGATGTCTGGAAAACCACACCCTTCATGGCCTTGCTGATCCTTGCTGGGCTTCAGATGATCCCGGGTGATGTCTACGAGGCTGCAAAAGTGGACGGCGCGTCTACCTGGCAGCGGTTCCGCTACATCACGTTGCCCCTCGTCAAACCGGCCCTGATGGTTGCAGTCCTCTTCCGGGTCCTCGACGCACTTCGCATGTACGATCTTCCCGCCATCCTCACCGGTGGGTCCAACAACACGTCGACGTTGTCGATTCTTGTCGTCGACCAGATTCGGCAAGGCTTCAACAGTGCGGCGGCGCTCTCCACTATTACGTTTGTGATCATTTTCCTGGTCGCCTTCATTTTTGTTCGGTTCCTCGGAGCGGACGTGTCTGAGGGCTCCGGCGTGATAAAAAAGGCGAAGACAAAATGACCCAGTTAACCGGCGCGACCGCCACTCCGACGTCCGGCCGACAGCATGTGCGCGCTGTCAGTTCAAAGCAGCGCTGGGCCTCCGCGCGCACCTACATTAGTGCCGCCGTCATCGTCATTTGGTGTCTGCTACCCGCTTACTGGATGGTGGTCACCGCGTTCCGTGAGGTCGCCTTCACCTACGACACCAGCTTCCTGCCAACGCATGTCACGCTGGACAACTTCCGTACGGCGTTCGCTACGGATTCCGGGAATAACCTTGCGATGGCATTGGTGAACAGCCTCATCATCGGGCTCATCGTGACGGTGATCGCGCTAGTGGTCGGCGTATTTGCCGCCTACGCGCTGTCCCGGCTGAACTTTCCCTTCAAGTTTATGATCCTTGGCTTCATCCTGGGCGCATCTATGTTCCCTGGTGTCGCCTTGATCACTCCGCTGTTCCAGCTATTCACCGACATCGGGTGGATTGGGACCTATCAGGCGCTGATCATCCCGAATATCTCCTTTGTCCTACCGTTGACGGTGTACACACTCACAGCGTTTTTCCGCGAGATGCCGTGGGAACTTGAGGAAGCCGCGCGCATCGACGGTTGCACCCAGTCGCAGGCCTTCCGCAAAGTCATCATGCCCCTGGCCGCGCCGGCTGTGTTCACGACGGCCATTTTGGCGTTCATCTCCTCCTGGAACGAGTTTCTTATTGCGAGCCAGTTGTCGAATGACTCAACCCAGCCTGTGACGGTGGCTATTGCTTCCTTCACAGGGAGTCAGCCGCAGCAGGAGCCGTACACGGCGATTATGGCTGCCGGAACTATCGTGGTGATTCCTCTGGTCATCCTTGTTCTGATTCTTCAAAAGCGCATCGTCGAGGGTCTGACCGCTGGCGCTGTGAAGTGATGGCGTCCAATCGCAGGCAACAGCGCAAAGCGGAAAATCTGGATATCCTCATCGGGTTTCTGGGGTTTTTCGTCGTGGCGTTGGTTGTGGTCATCGTCGCTATGGAAATAAGCGGCAGGAATGCCGCCCTGTGGTCAGTGGCACTCTTCGCGGTCTTGCTGTCCATGTGGGGGCTGTTCCGCGTGCGCCGCCGGGATAGCCAAAAGCGAGCCGGGGAGTGACCGGGCTGAGACTGTAACGGGAGAGCTAAATCAAACGAGAGGGACCTAGCTCGATGGTCACGATCGAGGACGTCGCAGTTGCCACCGGGGTGTCCACTGCGACTGTTTCGCGTGCGCTGCGAAAATTGCCCGGGGTGTCGCCTGGTACGAGCGACCGAGTGCTGGCGGCAGCGGCCCGGCTTGGTTACGTGCCGTCGTCGTCCGCGTCGGGCCTCGCATCGGGCCGGACCATGGCGATGGGCGTGCTGTTGCCGCTGATTAATCACTGGTACTTTTCTGCAGTGCTGGCGGGGGTTGACCGCCAGCTTCGCGCCGCCGGGTATGACCTGGTGGTGTTCAGCCTGGGCGGGTCGGGCGTCAACCGGCAACGGGTATTTCACCGCTCCATCCTGCGCAAACGCATTGATGCGCTCCTGGTGATGTGCATGGAGCTCACCGATGATGAGCTGCAATCGTTGCAGGCGCTCGAGTCGCCGACCATCGTGGTGGGCGGATCAATCAAGGGGGTCCGTCATGTGGGCATTGACGACGACGCCGCCGCCCGGGACGCCGTCGAGCACCTGATCGAGCTGGGGCACACCAGGATCGCGCACCTGCGGGGCGGGGGCTCCTACGGCATCGAGTTTGAGGTGCCCCGTATCCGGGAGGAGGCATATCTTTCCGCTATGGCCAGGCATGGGCTGACCGTCCGGCCGGAATGGTCCCTGTTCGGGGACTTTCGTTTCAAGCGCGGCAAACAGGCGGCCCTTACCCTCCTGCAGGATCCGGCCGACCGGCCTACGGCGGTGTTCTGTTCATCGGACGAAATGGCGTTCGGGGTAATTACCGCCGCGGCCGAGCTGGGCATCAGCATCCCTGGTCAACTCTCGGTGGTGGGAATCGACGACCACGAATTCGCCGACCCGCTGGGTCTGACGACCATCCGGCAGAGCCCGGAGGAGCAAGGGGCCTACGCCGCTGACCTCCTGCTCGCCGAGCTGGAAGGAGGGACTCCGGCTGCCGCCCCCGCGCCGCGCCCCCACAAGTTGATCATCCGGACCTCTACAGCGCCGCCCTCCCGGGCAACGGGTAGATAGACTCGGCTGATGGCTACCGAACTTATCTACCTGAACGATTTTGATGTGCTGACCGGCAGCGCACGCGTGTTGTCGGTCAGCACCGACGACGACGGCCGGACCGACGTCGTCGTGGATCGGACCTGCTTCTACCCCCGCGGCGGCGGCCAGGACTGGGATACCGGGGTCATCCGAGGTGCGGGTGAATCCGCTGGGGACTTCGCTGTGGACGAGGTCCGGCTGGATCCCGAGGGAGTGGTGCACCACCTCGGAACCGGCTCAGTCGCGGTGGGGGAGGAGGTGTCACTGGAGGTGGACGCCGCCAGGCGGATGGTTAACACCCGGTTGCACTCTGCCGGCCACGTGGTCGACCTCGCCGTGGAACGACTCGGCCTGCAATGGGTTCCCGGCAAGGGAGCCCACTACCCACACATGGCGTTCGTCGAATACAACGCGGCTGTGCCCCCCGAGGAGGTCGACGCCGTCGTCGCCCAGCTACAGGAGGCCGCGCAGGGCGTGGTTGGCGCCGGCAGCACCAACGAGATCCGGTTCATGCCAGTCTCCGACATGGGGGAGTACTGCCGGAACGTGCCGGACAACATTCCCACCAACAAGCCCGCGCGGATTGTGCTGTACGCGGCCGACTTCGGCGTACCGTGCGGGGGCACCCATGTGGCGGACGTCAGCGACATCGGCACCCTAACCATCACCAAGATCAGGTCCAAGAAGGGTCTCACGAAGGTGTCCTACGCCGTCGACGGGATCAACTAGCGCTGTCGTCGGCTTCCCCTACCTGTTACCAGGCTTCCCGGTGGCTTTACCTGGGGAAAGAGGGGATGGTGAGGCTGATGGGGCTAATGGGTCCCAGCGCACCCGCATTCTCGTGAGCAATCTGGGCCGGCGGGGGTGACCTGGAGATTGGTGAGCGATATTCCGCACCCCGATGTCTAGATTCCTCACCGAATCGCAGACCACGACGGCGACGACGACCACGAGGGCGACCACGACGGCGGACGAGCGGACGACGATGACGATGCGTGCGACGACCACGACGCGTGCACGCCGGGCGGGGTGGACTGCCGGCTAGCTGGCTCGGGCCAGCTGGCGGATTGGAATCCAGCGGGAGGCCAACCGACGATACGAGGCAGCGGCTCCGGTCATGTCCCCTTCAGAGAGACATTCAATGCCCATGCGGACATCCATGGGTGATTCATCGGGGAAGACCAGATCGGCGACCGGGCCGTAGTCCAGTTCAACCACCGCATCGAGGCGGAACAACTGGAGCCACTCGATAATGTCGGTCAGGTCGTCGAGCAGGTCCAGCTCGGGCGCGGCGATCGCCAGGGACGCCATCGCGTGTTTGGCCCGTTCGATACACTGATGCGCTGCCGCGGCGACCCTGACGGTGCGCACCTTCCCGCCATCCTCGATCACCTCGGTCAGATCATCCTCGTGAATCAGGACGAACCAGGAGAACGGGACTCCCCAGGTGGCGGACCGGGTATGCAGTTTGGCCGTGGTCTCGGCGACTGTTTCGGGGTCGAGTCGTGCCTGATGCGCGTCAGTCGCCGCCTCCGGGAGCAGCACGTCGACCAGGGGGCCGCGGATGGTCTGGCCCAGCGATTCGGCGGCCAGGGACGTGCGGACCGCCAGCTGGTTGGGGCAGTAATACTGGGCGGTGATGCCGTTGGTACCGGGGAAGTGCAGGACCCGGACCAGATCGGTGCCGTGGTGGGGGAACGGGTCCGAGACTGGCCGCAGGATCCGTTGCAGCGAGTTGCTGCGCTCAATTCTTTCGGTGTCCTTGCGGTCGCGTGAGCGCTGTTCGAGAATCACCAGTTGCTGGGCGTCGCTGAACGCTTCGAGCGGTTCGAAAACCCTAAGAAATGACACGTAGGGGAAGTGGCCCGTGGCGGCCGGACCGATGCCCGCCATCAGCTATCCCAGCTCCACAATGACCGGGGCATGGTCGGAGGCGCCTTTGCCTTTGCGTTCCTCACGGTCGATCGACGCGCCGGTCACACGCTCGGTTAGCGCCGGCGACGCGAGCACAAAGTCGATACGCATCCCCATTTTCTTGGGGAAGCTCAGCTGCTTGTAGTCCCAATAGGTGTAGACGCCGGGTCCCGGCGTGTGTGGTCGGGCGACGTCGGTGAAGCCTGAGTTCTCGAACGCATGGAACGCCGCACGTTCCGGGGGGCTGACGTGGGTGTACCCCTCCCGCTGGAACAGGTCGATGTCCCAGACATCCTCATCCTGGGGTGCGATATTCCAGTCACCGGTCAGGGCGATCTGCGCCGTGGGGTCGGCTTCGACCCAGCCGAGGGCCTTCTCCCGCAGGGTGTCCAACCAGTCGATCTTGTACTGCATATGCGGATCGTCGAGGGAACGCCCGTTGGGGACGTACAGGCTCCAGACCCGCACCCCGCCACAGGTGGCGCCGATGGCACGGGCTTCCTGGATCGGTTCGGCGTCCTTTCCGAACAGGGGCTGGCCCTCAAAGGTGCGTTCGACGTCGTCGAGCCCCACCCGGGAGGCGATGGCGACGCCGTTCCACTGGCTGAGGCCGAAGTGGGCTACCTCGTAGCCGTTGGCCTCGAAGAGTTCCCAGGGAAAGTTCTCGTCCTTGCATTTGGTTTCCTGGATGGTCAGGACATCGACGTCGGAGCGGGCAAGCCAGGCTTCGACGCGGTCCGCGCGGGCTCGGAGGGAATTGACGTTCCAGGTGGCAATCTTCACAGGGAACACGTTACCAATGTCCTGGGCGTCAGCCCCGCCACCAGGTGTCGAGGATGGTAACCGGGACGGTCCGCTTGTGCCGGGTGATGGTGTGGCGGCGTTCGATGGCAAGGGCGGCCGACTCGTCGATCTCCCTGCCTTCCAGATAGTCGTCGATCTGGTCGTAGGTGATGCCAAGTTCATGCTCGTCGGCGCGGCCGGGCTGATGATCGAGGAGGTCGGCCGTCGGTATCTTGGCGTAGATCTGCTCCGGGGCTCCGAGCTCCCTGAGCAGTGCCCGGTTCTGACGCTTGTTCAGGCCAAACAGGGGCAGGATGTCAGCGCCGCCGTCGCCGTGCTTGGTGAAGAACCCGGTGACCGATTCCGCGCCGTGATCGGTGCCGATTACCAGGAGGTTGTGTTGGCCGGCGAGGGCGTACTGGGCGATCATCCGGGCCCTGGCCTTGATGTTGCCCTTGGTGAAATCGGAGATGTCTTCGCCCGTGGCGTTCGAGTATTCGGCTTCGAAACCGTCGACCGCCGCAGCGACATTGAAGGTGCGCTGGCTTTTCGGCTTGATGAACTCCAGGGCTGCCTGCGCGTCGTCCTCGTCGTGTTGCTCGCGGTAGGGGAGGCGGACGGCGACGAAATCGGCGTCGACCCCCTCATCGGCGAGTTCGGTCACAGCGAGCTGCGCGAGCCTGCCCGCCAGGGACGAGTCCACACCACCGCTGATCCCGAGGATAAAGCCGTTGGTGCCTGTGGCCTTGAGGTAGTCCTTCAGAAAGGTGACCCGGCCCCGGATCTCCGCTGCAGGGTCGATGGTGGGCCGCACGCCCATTTCCTCGATGATGCTGGCTTGGTTCTCGCGCATGGGAAAAGGCTACTACGGGGGCGTTTCCGGTGCGTTACGCCAAATCCCACGACTCCCACGATCCTGCCGCCATGGGGGCCGCGTCACTGGAAGGAAGTCCGCTGCTGCGTGAAGGCCGCGTCGAAGGAGCCCCCGGAGGGGCTGAAGTCGAACTGCTTGAGGAAGGCCAGCGCCTCCGGTGCGCCCTGTAACCGGTCCATCCCGGCGTCCTCCCACTCAATTGAGATGGGCCCGTCGTACCCTATGCTGGTGAGCGCCCTGAAGCTGTCCTCCCACGGCACATCCCCCCGGCCGGTGGAGACGAAGTCCCAGCCGCGGCGGGGATCGCCCCAGGGCAGATGCGAGGACAGGATGCCGTTACGGCCCCCGCCCATCCGCAGCTTCGTGTCCTTGCAGTCGACGTGATAGATCCGGTCGGCGAAGTCGGAAATGAACGCCACCGGATCGATCTGCTGCCACATGAAATGGCTGGGATCCCAGTTCAGGCCGAAGGCCGGCCGGTGCCCGATGGCTTCCAGGGCGCGCTGCGTTGACCAGTAGTCGTAGGCAATCTCGGAGGGGTGCACCTCGTGGGCGAACCTGACCCCGCACTCGTCGAACACGTCGAGGATAGGGTTCCAGCGGTCGGCGAAGTCCTGGTACCCGGCGTCAATCACGTCCTGGGACACCGGCGGGAACATCGCCACGTATTGCCAGATGGAGGACCCGGTGAATCCCACCACGGTCTTCACCCCGAGCTTCCGTGCCAGCCGGGCGGTGAGCTTCATTTCTTCGGACGCGCGGGCCTTGACGCCGTCGGGCTCGCCATTCCCCCAGACCCGGGGGCCCACGATGGCCTGGTGCCTGAAGTCGATAGGGTCATCGCATACGGCCTGACCCTTGAGGTGGTTGGAGATGGCCCACACCTTCAGGCCGTGGCGTTCCAGAATCGCCAGTCGCCCGGCGATGTAGTCATCATCGTCCCAGCGCCACGCATCAAGATGGTCCCCGGAGACAGCGATTTCCAGGCCGTCGTAGCCCCACTCGCCTGCCAGGCGTGCCACTTCCTCGAAGGGCAGGTCTGCCCACTGGCCGGTGAACAGGGTGTAGTTGCGTGCCATGGGTTAGCTCTTAGGAAAGGGTGAGCTGGGTAGGATCCCAGTCCTCGGGAAGGGGGTCCAATGCTGCTGCTGAACTGGTCACCGGCACAAACGCGCCCGTGTCGACTGATTCGGTGATCGCCGCCATCGCATCGAGGATGTGGAAGCCCGTTGCACCCTGGGCACGGTGTGGCTGGCCCGCGCGGATGGACCGCGCCATCTCCAGGACGCCGGAGCCTCTGCTGAAGACCGACCCGACGGCCGGAAGGACTTCCCAGTCGTCGGCGCCGTGTCGGTGCACCCGGACATCTCCGAAGAACTCGTTCGGATCGGGGAACGCGATTGCGGCATCGGTCCCGGTGATTTCCAGGAAACCGGTCCGCGGGCGGGGCGAGTCGAAGCTGAAGATGCTCTGCGACGACTGGCCACCGTCGTACTCCACCAGCGCGCTGACGTGGGTGGGAACCGACACCTCAAACGTTTCGCCAGCCTTCGGTCCGGAGCCGATCACCCGGGTGTCCCGCGACCGGGAGCCGACGGCGGCGACCCGCCGGATCGAACCGAAGGCCTGCACCAGGGTGGTCAGGTAGTAGGGACCGATGTCGAATAGCGGCCCGGCCCCTTCCTGGAAGAGGAAAGCGGGATTGGGGTGCCAGGATTCCGGGCCGGGCGACTGCATCAGCGTTAACGCGGTCAGGGGAGTGCCAATATCGCCGCGCCGGATGCTGCGCAGCCCGGTCTGCAAGCCGGCGCCGAGGAAAGTATCGGGGGCGCAGCCCAACCGAACCCCTGCCGCGGCGGCGGCGGCGAGCAGTTCCATTCCCGTGCCCCGGTCCAGGGAGAAAGGTTTCTCGGACCAGACGTGCTTGCCGGCCGCCACGGCGGCGAGGGCCACCGGCACGTGCGCGGCGGGAGTGGTCAGATTGACCACAATTTCCACGTCCGGGTGGGACAGGGCATCGTCAACGCTTCCCGAGAGCCCAACGCCAAACTCGGCTGCCCGGGCGCGTGCCGCATCCTCGAAAAGGTCAGCCACAATGTGGACGTGGAGATCAGGGAACGCGGTGAGGTTGGTCAGGTATTCCTTGCTGATGACGCCGGCGCCGATCACGCCGACGCCGACCGGTCCCCTCACGCGCCGGTCCGGGAGAGCAGGAACCGGCGGCTGTCCTCGATCGCCTCAAACAGGTCGCCAGCGCTGTCGTCGAGTTCAACAACAGCCGTTTCCACCGTCGACGCCGCCCCCAGCACGGCGTCGATGTCCATCCGCCCGGCGCCGACCGCGACCTGCGACGTGTTGTCCCTGTCGACTGCGCCGTCCTTGATGTGGATCAGCCGGACCCTCTCGCCCAACCGGCCCAGCAGCCCCGCGGGATCCTGACCGCCGACGGCCACCCAGTAGGTGTCCACCTCCAGGACCACTGAGGGGTGGAGGTGCTCGGCCAGGACCTCAAGACCGGTGCGACCATCGAAATCTGTCTCCACCTCAAACCAGTGGTTGTGATATCCCACCCGGAGGCCGTACCCGGCGGCGAGCGCTGCCGCCTCGTTGAGCTGACCGGCGGTCCTGGCGATGTCGTCGACCGATGTCCAGCGCAGTGGATCTACGAAAGGGTCGATCACCGTCCGCATTCCGAGGGTGCGGGCGGCCTCAAAAATGGCGGCCTGATCCGCGGAGAGCAGCGGAGCATGACCGGACGGTGCCGACAGGCCGTTGCGTTGCAGTGCTGCGGCCAGCGGGCCCGGGTCGGCAGCAAAGTTGTACGGTTCGACGTTGGTGAAGCCCATCGCCGCGATCCGGTCGATGGTGCCATCGAGATCGGCCTCAAGCGAATCGCGGACGGTGTACAGCTGGACAGACAGTTCCATGGGTTCCTCCTGCGTGCGGTGGGTCTTTCAGGCGGTGGGTCTTCAGGGCAGTGGATCTTTCAGACGGGCGCGACGGCGGTGCCCGTCCGGGCGGCGCTGGCTTCCAACGCGGCCAGCACCCGCTGGGTCGCCAACCCGTCCTCGAACGACGGCGACAGCGGGGTCCCCTCGTCGATGGCGGTGAGGAAGTCGGCTGCCTGGCTGGTGAAAGTGTGGTCCCAGCCGAGGGTGTGCCCGGCGGGCCACCACGCTCCAAGGTACGGGTGGGAAGGCTCCGTGACCAGGATGGTGCTGTAACCCTGCAGCTCGGTGGGCGTGGCGCTATCGAAGTATCGCAGCTCGTTGAGGTGCTCAAGATCGAAGCGCAGCCCACCACGGGAACCGTAGACCTCAATCTGCAGCGAGTTCTTGCGGCCGGTGGCGAACCGGGAGACTTCCAGACTGGCGACGGCGCCAGACGCGAGGCGCAGGGTGGCCCAGGCGGCGTCGTCGACGGTGACCGGCTCAAGACCGTCCGGGCCGTGACGTTCGGTCACAAACGTGTTGACCGTGCCGGATACCGAGGTCACCGAGTCGTCGAGCAGGAAAGCCACCTGATCGACGGCGTGCGACGCCGGGTCGCCCAGCGCGCCTGAGCCGGCGGATGCCTTACGCAGCCGCCAGCTCATGGCCGCGCGCTCGTCGGCGAGCCAGTCCTGCAGGTAACTCACGCGAATCTGACGGACGTCCCCCACGCGCCCGTCAGAAATCAGGGAGCGCGCCAGGGCAAGCGCGGGAAGTCGGCGGTAGTTGAAGCCGACCATTGACTGGATGCCGCGGGTCCGCGCATCGACTGCGGCGGCGACCATCTGCTCGGCTTCCGTCACCGAGTTGGCCAGCGGTTTCTCCACGATGACGTGCTTGCCGGCGTTCAGCGCGGCAATAGCCAGCTCGGCGTGGAGCTGCCCGGGGGTGCAGATGTCGACGAGCTGGATGTCGTCGCGTTCGAGCACCTCCCGCCAGTCAGTCGAACTTTCGGCCCAGCCAAACTGGGTGGCGGCGTCGGCCACGTGGCTGGCGTCCCGCCCCACGAGGAGCTGCTGGGTCACGCGCGGCGTCGGGTAAAAAGCATTCACGTTGCGCCAGGCGTTGGAATGCGCCTTCCCCATGAAGGAGTAGCCGAGAACGGCCACCCCGAGCGTGTCGGGCACGGCAGCTGCTGCCGGGGCGGGGATGGTCATCGGGGGTCTCCTTCAAGAAATGGCGTACAGGGAAACTTCCCTGGAGCGGTGCGGTAGTCAAACTGGCCAGCACCCAGCACGAGAGGGACAATCCCGGCAACCGGGCACACGTTAGCTGCCTTCACGACGGGTCGTAGTCACCGTGCCGCGTCGGTCCCACCGTGCCGGATCGGTCTCCAGCCGGGCCCTGTCCCAGTGACCGGTCGTCGCCGCTGCCACATAGGTGGCCTGTAGAAACTCAAGGAGCACATGGTCGGGATCGGTCGCCGAGCGGACCACTTCGTAGGGCAGCAAAAACTGTCCGTTCCCTGGTGAATAGAACGCCCCCGCCGGACCGGGAGACCGGTCGGCAAAGCCCGCCGGCTCGGGGTAGGCGTACGCATAAAATGCACCCTCTTCGCCGCCACCGGGCCAGAATCCGCAACTGCTCAGTTCCTTCGAGTAGCCCTCCTCCATCACCCAATCGCCGCAGTTTGGTGCACCCCCGGGATGGACGGGGGCGTCCCTGCCGGAAAATCGCGTGCAGGCCAGATCCATGGCGCCCCAGAAGAAGTGGACTGGGCTGACCTTGCCCGTGAAGTGGGCTCGAAACGCGTTCATCACCCGGTCCGCCTGGACGAGTTGGCGCCAGAACAGGTGGGCGGAGACTGGATCGTAGGAGGCGTGTGCTGTGTCTTCGGGGAAAGGAATTGAGGGGTCCACCTCGTTTGGCCGGGATTGAATGTCGATGTCGATACCCAAGTCCGCGAGGGCTCCCATGACCCAGGAGTAAAAGTCCTTCATCGGCATGGGCGCCAGCGCCAGTTCCCGTGTCTGCCCATCGCCGCTGCGGATGCGCAGCCGGTGATCGTGAAAGTCGAACTCAATGTCAAAAACCGTGTCCCGGTAGGGGATTGTTGACGTAGTCAACCCGCGGGCGCTGACATACAGGGTGACCTGCCACCAATGATTGACGAGCGGCGCGTGTGCAAGCCGGATCTTGCCGATGATCTGGGTCCACAGGTGCAGGGTGTCCCGCGTGTCAGACCAATCGGCCACCAAAAGTTTCGGCCATTCTTGAGTGGCTTCGTCTCGCCGGATCATAGCGCTCCCTCCAGTTTGTGTCCGAGCCTACCGAACTGGCCCTCGCATGTCGCTGCTGGTCGAGCCATTAGGATTGCATCCATGACAGCTACCGTCGCCCGAGACCGCCTGCGCGAACTCATCCAGGACCTGGCCATCGTGCATGAGAAGGTCACTTTGTCCAGTGGGAAGGATGCCGATTACTACATCGACCTCCGCCGGATCACCCTCCACCATGAAGCCTCGCAGCTGGTGGGCGTGGTCATGCTGGAGCTTCTCGACGACGCCGGCATTACCTTCGAAAGCGCTGGCGGTCTGACCATGGGCGCCGACCCCGTGGGTACGGCCGTCATGCACGCCGCGGCCCGCGACAACCGCGGCATTGACGCGTTCGTGGTGCGCAAGACCCAAAAGACCCACGGCATGGCCCGCCAGGTGGAAGGCCCCGATGTTGCCGGCCGGCCCGTCGTCGTGCTCGAAGATACCTCGACCACCGGTGGCTCGGCGCTGACCGCTGTGGAGGGTGTCCGGCGGGCGGGCGGCCTGGTGCAGGCGGTGGCAGTGATCGTTGACCGGGACACCGGCTCGAAGGAGCGGATCGAGTCCGAAGCGGGTGTGCCGTACCTTTACGCGTTCGGCAAAGACGAGCTCGGTTTGGGCTAGCGCCCCCTCACACCCATGACTGACGATTCCGAGCGGCTGCTTCGCTATGCGCACGGGGTCAAGGGGATGTCCCGCCGGTCATTCCTGATTGGCTCGGGGTTCGGCCTCACGCTGGCTGCCGATCTGTTCCTGACCCGGCGAATTCAGGAGGAACGCGAAGAACTGCAAATCCTGCCCGTCAAGGACGACGAGGCGGCGCGGCGGTTCCCGCGAGCCCGCTGGATCATTTTCCCCGGCTACAAAACCGGTTGGGAGGAGGGCGGCTGGATTGCTAATTCGCTGCAGCCCGCTCTCAGCCAGCGCGGGCAGATTTCCGTGCTGGGATATTCCAACCGCGGGCTCAATGTCGCCACCATCGTTGCGGCGCTGAACCGGTACGTGCGGATCTTCCAGGTGGAAACCTTGTATTTCTACGGGCACAGTTTCGGCGGAATGGTGGCTGTTGAGGTGGCGTCGCAGCTGCGCGGCCTCGGCATCAACGTGGAGCTGATCATCCTTGATTCCAGTCCGCACTCCCGCACCGATGTGCTGGACCAGGCGGTTTTCGAGGGCGTGGTGTTCCTGTACGACGCCGGCTACCGGGTGCCGACCGTGTTGCGGGGCGGCTACGAGCTCGGGGAGCGAATCGTCAACAAGGATGAGCGCTCCTGGCAGCAGATCCTCAACCAGACCCTCGAACAGCTGTCCCCGCTCGCGCCGTCCAGCGTGCTGATCCAGTCGCAATCGTCCTACATCTACCACTACAACGTCACCCGGTTTCAGGGGACCCTCGGCGATACCCAGATCGCGTTCATCGGGAATCCCAACGACGGCACTGTCAACTACTCGACCACCCGGCCGGGCTGGGCGGAGGCGTTCCCCGACAATCTGGTGTCGGCTGACTACGTGACCGAGGGGGCGCTTCCGGCCCACGCCAGCCCGCAGTGGAACCCGCTGATCTACCAGAGCATCGTGGTGGCACTGCAGGATGAGTTTCTCCCGCTTCCGCGCGGCGGGTTCCTTAGGACCGTCTACTGACCACTGAGTGTCCGCCGCAGCTGCGCTAGGTCGGCGCGGTCCATGCCGGCACCCGTCAGGAAGGCGTCAACGGTCCCGAACTCCCGGCGCAGCCCATCGATGAACGTCGCCATGGCGGCGGCCGGGGAGGTGAGGATGACCGGCGGGTTTTCAAACGAAATCCGGTCCGCCCCCGCCGGGGCGTTCCCCACCCAGAGCTTCGCGAGCGCCGGCAGGATCAGCGGGAGGGCCCCCGTGGTGTGGGCGTAGTCCTGGATGATCAGGTCATCGGAGACCCCCGCCACCAGAAGGACGACGGCGGTGATCACCCCCGTCCGATCCTTACCCGCCGCGCAGTGCACCAGCGTGGTCCGGCCCGCCGCGATCGGCGCCAGAGCGCTGACCACCACTTCGGGGCGGCTATGCAACCAGCCGACGTAATGGTTTCCCAGGTCCTCTGCGGTCAGTAGGTCAAAGGTGGAGGCGGGGTTCGCCTCGGACGGGTCGAGCGGCGCAGTGACCACGTCGATCCCGGCGTCCGCCGCCACCAGCCACGGCACCATGGTGGCCTCGCGGTTGCTCCGCAGGTCAACGATCGTCTCAATCCCCTTGCCCCTGAGGAAGCCCATGGTTGCATCACGATCCCAGCCGAAGGGCTGACTGGAGCGGAACACCAGTCCGGGTACCGTCGCCCGGGGATCGGCGGCGGTGAGCTCAGCGATGTCGCGAAGGTTCAGAATTCCCGGCACCGGCTACACCTGGTCGATGAGGTCAGCCACCGAGTCCATGATCTGTGCCGGCCGGAAGGGATAGGCGTCAATATCGGCACGCTGGGTGATCCCGGTCAGCACCAGCACCGTGTGCAACCCGGCTTCCATCCCCGCGATGATGTCAGTGTCCATCCGGTCCCCGATCATCGCCGTCGTCTCGGAGTGAGCGTCAATTTGGTTCATCGCCGACCTGAACATCATCGGATTGGGCTTACCCACAATGTAGGGGACACGGCTGGTGGCAGCGGTGATCAGCGCCGCCACGGCCCCGGTAGCAGGCAGCGGACCTTCCTTGGACGGTCCGGTCACGTCGGGGTTGGTCGCGATGAACCGGGCTCCGCCTTCCACCAGCCGGATCGCCTTGGTGATGGCCTCGAACGAGTAGGTGCGGGTCTCGCCGAGGACCACGTAGTCGGGGTGCTGATCGGTGAGCACAAAACCCGCGTTATGCAACGCCGTCGTTAAACCAGCCTCACCGATAACATAGGCGCGTCCGCCCGGCAGCTGTTCTTTCAGGAATTGCGCGGTGGCGAGGGCCGAGGTCCACAGGTTCTCTTCCGGGATTTCCAGGCCCGACGCCTTGAGCCGGGCTGCCAGGTCACGCGGGGTGTAGATCGAGTTATTAGTGAGCACCAGGAACCGTTTGGAGGTGGTCACCCAGCGGTCAATCAGGTCAGCAGCACCCGGGATGGCCTGATTCTCGTGGACGAGGACGCCATCCATGTCAGTCAGCCAGCATTCGATGTGTTCGTTCTCGCGCATATGATCTCTCCCTGCTGTCCGGGCGGTGCTATCCGTCCCAGTCTTTCACCTTAGGCTGGGAGCGTGAAAGAAAATCCCGAAACTCCACTGGTCCCGGTCGGCGTCGGGCCCTGGGAGGGTCAGCTGCCGGAGGGCAGCCACTGGGATCCCGACCTGCTCGCGGCAGGGGACACCCGCAACGTGGTCGACCAATACCGCTATTGGGCGCACGACGCGATCGTCGCTGACCTGGACTCCCGCCGCCATACCTTCCATGTGGCGATCGAAAACTGGCAGCACGATCTGAATATCGGTTCGGTGGTGCGCACCGCCAACGCTTTCATGGCCAAGGAAGTCCACATCATTGGACGACGGCGGTGGAACCGTCGGGGCGCCATGGTCACCGACCGTTACCAGCATGTCCGGCACCACCCCACAGTGGAGGAGTTCGTGGCCTGGGCAACCGGAGAGGGACTGCGGATCATCGGGATCGACAATTTTCCCGACTCGGTACCGCTGGAAAGCTACGAGCTGCCCGGGAACTGTGTGCTGGTCTTCGGCCAGGAGGGGCCAGGGCTCACCCCCGAGGTGCACGCCGCCGCTGACGCCACCCTCTCCATCGCCCAGTTCGGGTCGACCCGCTCCATCAACGCGTCAGCCGCCGCAGCGATCGCCATGCACGGCTGGGTCCGCCGGCATGTGTTCAACCAGAGCGTCCAGGCCGTTTCTGTCGATCGACCAGTCGAATAGGATGGCTGGAGCGGTCCGTTTCCATCCCGCCTGTTAGCACGCATTCCACAAAGGAGTCCCTATGCCTATCGCAACACCTGAGATCTATTCGGAAATGATCGACCGTGCCAAGACCGGGGGATTCGCGTATCCGGCTGTCAACGTCACCTCCTCCCAGACACTCAACGCGGCCATCCGCGGGTTCGCTGAGGCGGGCTCCGACGGGATCGTGCAGGTCTCAACCGGCGGCGCCGCGTACTGGTCCGGCGCATCGGTGAAGGACATGGTGGTCGGGTCCCTCGGTTTCGCGGCATTCGCCCACGAGGTGGCCAAAAAGTATGACGTCAACATTGCCCTGCACACCGACCACTGCCCGAAGGACAAGCTGGATGACTTCGTCCTTCCCCTCCTTGCAGCGTCGGAAGAAGCGGTCAAGCGCGGCGGCAACCCCATCTTCCAGTCCCACATGTGGGACGGCTCAGCCGAAACCCTTGAAGAGAACCTGCGCATCGCCAAGGACATCCTGCCCCGGGCGGCGGCAGCCAAGATCATCCTCGAAGTCGAGATCGGCACCGTCGGCGGCGAAGAGGACGGCGTCGAAAACGCCATCAACGACAAGCTCTACACCACCGTCGACGACGCCCTGGCCACCGTCGAGGCGCTGGGCTCCGGCGAGCACGGCCGCTACCTGACCGCCCTGACCTTCGGCAACGTGCACGGCGTGTACAAGCCGGGCGGCGTCAAGCTGCGCCCCGAGATCCTCAAGGACATCCAGGACCAGATCGGCGCCAGGTTGGGGAAAGACAAGCCCTTCGACCTGGTGTTCCACGGCGGGTCCGGCTCGTCGGCGCAGGAAATCTCCGACGCCGTCTCCTTCGGTGTCATCAAAATGAACATCGACACCGACACGCAGTACGCGTTCACCCGCCCGGTCGTTGACCACATGCTCAAGAATTACGACGGCGTCCTGAAGGTCGATAACGAGGTGGGCAACAAGAAGGTCTATGACCCACGAGTGTGGGGAGCAGCAGCCGAAGCCGGGCTCGCCGCCCGCGTCGTCGAGGCCGCAGCATCTCTGGGCTCCGCCGGGAAGAAGCTCTAATATGTCGGACGAATTCCGCCGCAATCTACTCGGCCCCGATCCCACCCTGCTTCCCGAGGAGACGGATCTCGGGGCACGGCTGGCTGCCGGTGACGAGGCGGTTGACCTCGCTGCCAAGTACCCGACGTCGTCGCTGGTGTGGGCCATCCTCGCCGACGAGGCGTACGGCGAGGGGCGCACCATCGAGTCCTATGCGTACGCCCGTACCGGCTACCACCGGGGCCTCGACGCCCTCCGCCGGAACGGCTGGCGGGGAACCGGCCCGGTCCCGTACTCGCATGAACCCAACCGCGGGTTTTTGCGGTCCCTGTACGCGTTGGGCCGGGCCGCGGCCTCCATCGGCGAGATTGATGAGGCCGAACGGATTGCCAAGTTCCTTGGTGAATCCGACCCCGACGCCAGCAAGCAGCTCGGCAAGTAGCCAGCCGACTATGGCCGCTTGATGCTGGTCACCACGGTGACCAGCATCGGCGCGGCCGGGGCCGAGCTGAAACCAAACCGCACCGGGGGTGTCAGCCGGGCAAGTCCGCCCACATCGGTCCCGTCCCAGCTGGCCGTTACCGCGACGATTTTCCGTGCCATGGTCACCCCGTAATATTCGGTACGGCCATTCCCTGCTGAGCCGGCCGTCCTGACGCCCGGCATGAGCAAACCCGCCACCGGATTGATCAGCCTGAGCCAGCGGGGTGAGGTCCCCAGCCGGCGGGGGACGAGGCGTAGCAGCCGTCCCAACCCGGTCACGCCGCCCAGTTCGGCAGTGACCCTGAGAGGCCCGGCTGCGACGGTCAGGATGCCGTCGCTGAGCGTCGAGATCACGTCGACCACCAGCACCCGGTCGAACTGGTAGGTGGCGCTGACATAGTCGGCCACCACCTGGGTGGGAGCGAGCAGCGTCCGGCTCCCGCCGTCGTCCTCCACCATCACGTCGGTGAAGGCCCCGAGCGGCGACTCCGTCCAACGGCCCACCACCAGTCGAGTGCCCGAACCGGTGCCAAGCCCGGCGATGTTGCCAACGAAACGATCCATGAGCACATTCTCCCCTCCAGCGGCGCTGCGAGTGGCATCATGGCCCTATGCAGAAGAAGCGGATCGACCTGGTATGGCTCGCGCTTGCGGCGGCGCTTGCCTTCTTTTTCGTCCGGGCGGGGATCGAGAAGGTCATCGGGGTACCCGCAGCCCTGCTCCCCTTCCAAAAATCGGGCTTACCAGGGTGGACCGTCTACCTGACGGCTGCCCTCGAATTCATCGGCAGCGCCGCACTGTTCGTGCCCCGGGTCCGTACCCTGGGGGCGCTGCTGCTCGTGCTGGTCATGGCCGGGGCGGCGGTGACCAACATCGTCAACGGTGACGCCAACTATGTGTGGACCAACGTGCTGCTGGGCGCCGGCGCCCTGGTCCTCGCCTGGCAGGGCCGCCCCTATCTGTTCGACCGCTCCCGGCGGGACAACCGCCCGGGCTGAGGGGGGACGAGGAGTCGCCCATTGACCACCGCAGCTGAACGCCGGCAGGATCTGTTGCTAAACTTGGCTGGTAAGAGCCCCAGATCTCTTGCAGTCACGCAGCAGTAGGTTTTGGGGCATTCTCATGCACTTCTGGCGGCATCGCGTGTTGTGCGGGTGCTGCCGCAACGATGGGGGAGGATCCCATGCCAGCGATCGTTATTGTCGGAGCCCAATGGGGCGACGAAGGTAAAGGCAAAGCAACCGACCTGCTCGGCGGACGGGTTGACTACGTCGTCAAGCCGAACGGCGGAAACAACGCAGGGCACACCGTCGTCGTTGGCGGTGAAAAGTATGAACTGAAGCTCCTGCCCGCTGGCATCCTGAGCCCCAACGCAATCCCGATCATCGGCAACGGCTGCGTCATCAACCTCGAGGCGCTCTTCGAGGAGATCGAGGGGCTGGAGGCCCGCGGCGCCGACACCTCGAAGCTGCGCATCTCGGCGAACGCCCACCTGGTGGCGCCATACCACCAGGTCCTTGATAAGGTCACCGAACGGTTCCTCGGCAAGCGGGCCATCGGCACCACCGGGCGTGGCATCGGCCCCGCCTACATGGACAAGGTGGCCCGGCTGGGGATCCGGGTCCAGGACGTCTTCGACGAGTCAATCCTGCGCCAGAAGGTTGAAGGGTCGTTAGCCCAGAAAAACGAGTTGCTGGTCAAGGTGTACAACCGCCGCGACGTCGAGGTGGAGGAGGTGGTCGACTACTTCCTGTCCTTCGCCGACCGGCTCCGCCCGCTCGTCATCGACAGCACCTACGTGCTCAACGAAGCCCTCGACGCCGGCAAGGTGGTCCTCATGGAGGGCGGCCAGGCCACCTTCCTCGACGTGGACCATGGCACCTACCCGTTCGTGACGTCGTCGAACCCCACGGCCGGTGGCGCTTCGGTCGGGTCGGGGATCGGGCCCACCCGGATCAGCCGCGCCGTGGGCATCATCAAGGCCTACACCACGCGGGTCGGAGCCGGGCCGTTCCCCACCGAACTCTTCGACGACATGGGCATGTACCTGCAGACCAAGGGCGGCGAGTTCGGTGTCAACACTGGCCGCCCGCGACGCTGTGGCTGGTACGACGCCGTGTTGGCCCGCCACGCCGCCCGCGTCAACGGGTTCACGGACTACTTCGTGACGAAACTCGATGTGCTCACCGGGATCGAGCGGATCCCAGTCTGTGTGGCGTACGAGGTCGACGGCGTCCGGCACGATGAGATGCCGATGACCCAGACCGGCTTCCACCACGCCAAACCCGTCTTCGAGTATTTTGAGGGCTGGACCGAGGACATTACCACGGCGCGCACCATCGACGACCTGCCGGAGAACGCTCAGGTGTACGTGCGGGCGCTGGAGAAGATGTCCGGCACGCGCTTCTCGGCCATTGGGGTGGGCCCGGACCGTGACCAGACCATCGTCATCAACGACCTGATCGGCTAGACCAGCCAGTGGATCCCGCCAGCGACGACACCGGCCAGCTCCTCGAGGGCGCCATCCGGCGGCTACTCGACCAGCGAAAGCCGGAGGCGACGATCTGCCCGTCGGAGGCTGCACGAGCCGTGTCCGACGGGCAGTGGCGGGACCTGATGGAGGCGTCCCGCGAGGCCGCCAAGCGCCTGGTCGCCGCCGGTGAGGTGGAAATCACCCAGGGCGGGACGGTCATTGACCCCTCGACGATCAAGGGCCCCATCAGAATTCGACGCCGGCGGGCCTGACCTTCCGGTGTGGTAGCTCACGCCGACGGACCTTACATTTCGGCTCGGCCCGCCGACAGTTCAGTGCGGAGCAGACGGTCAGCTGACCGGGCCGTCGCCCACACCGACTTTTCGAGGGGCAGTCATGACGCCGATGGCGTTTTCAGAGCGGGTATTTCCCGCCCACCGGCGTTTGCCGTGAGCGCCACCGGGCTGGACTACGAAGCCCTGTTTCAGTACGCGCCGATGGGGTATCTGCTGACCGACGACAACGGCGTCATCACCAACGTCAACGAAACGTTCCTTATCTGGGCCGGCCACTCCCGCGCAGACCGGTTGAATACGCCGCTGCACGCGCTATTCCCGGCCGGGGACCAGTCCTTCTACACTATGCAGTGCGTCCCCCAGCTGACCCTGGTCGGTGCCGTCTCCGAGATTGCTCTGGAGGTCGTGGGCAAGGACGGCGCCCGACGTGCAGCGTTGCTGTCCGCGAACCGGGTTTCGGCCTCTGACACCACACCGGCGATGGTCCGGGTCGGGATTTTCGGTGCACACCAGCGTTTGCGGTAGGAGAAGAGTCTGCTTGATGCGCGACGCCGGGCCGAGGAGTTGGAGGCGAGGTGGGCCGCAGCCGAGGCCGGGCTGCAGCACCCGGCCCTCCACGACGCCCTGACGGGGCTGTTGAACCGGGCTGGCCTGATCCAGGAGCTCGGTGCTGTGCTGTCGGACGCCGGCGCCTCAGCCGGACACGCCGTGGTGTTCTTCGTTGACCTTGACCATTTCAGGGCGGTCATCGACAGCCTGGGCATGCTGCCGGTGACGAGCTGCTGAGTTTGGTGGCGGGACGGCTTCGGGAATCAGTGAGTGAACCGCTGCGCATCGCGCGGCTATCCGGTGACGAGTTCGTCGTCGTCGAAATGGTCGACGACACGGCCGAGGTGGGGACGGTGGCCGGGCGGCTGCTGGAGTCACTGAACCCACCGATCATGATCGAGGGTCTTGAGGTGGTGGTGGGCGCGAGCATCGGGGCGGCGATCTTTGAGGACGGCGATACGCCAGAGCGGCTGCTGCACCGGGCCGATATTGCGATGTACCAGGCGAAGGCCAGTGGGCGGAACGCCTGGGAGCTGCACGATTCCTCCCAGTCCGACCCGGCAGTCGACAGAATGCGGCTGTTGGGCGAACTGCGGCACGCCATTGCCAACGGTGAACTCCGCGTGTACTACCAGCCGCGGGTGAACCTGCGGAACGGCTGCCTGACCGGTGTCGAGGCGCTGGTGCGGTGGGAACACCCCAGTAGAGGACTGTTGCCGCCGTCGGACTTCATTGGGCTGGCCGAGGAATCAGGGCTGATCCGTGAACTGGGGGCGTGGGTGCTCGACGAGGCGGTGGCGCAGGCGGTGCGGTGGGCTGCAGATCACCCAACGCGTGGTCCGGTGGAAATGGCGGTGAATCTTTCCACCCGGCAACTCACTGATCCTGAACTCCCGCGGCGGGTCGGGGCGGTGCTGGCGCGGCACGGCTTTGATCAGTCCCTGCTGACCCGTGAAATCACCGAGACGTCCCTGATAGTGGGGCCCGAGGCGGCCATGAAGGCGCTGACCGCGCTGAAGGCGCTGGGGGTAGGGCTGGCGGTTGATGATTTCGGGACCGGCTATTCGAGCCTGACCTATCTGCGGCAGTTTCCCATCGACGAGCTGAAGATCGACCGGTCGTTCGTGTCGGGGCTCGGTATCAATAGTGGCGATTCGGCAATTGTGGCCAGCTGCGTGCAACTGGCTCACGCTGTGGGTATCAAGGCGGTGGCCGAGGGCGTCGAGACGGAGGGGCAGCGCGAAGCCCTCATCGATCTCGACTGCGATCTGGCACAGGGCTACCACTATGCCCGGCCGCTCCCAGCCGCCGAGTTGGCATCATGGTTCGCCATGGAATCTCCCGAACTGGCGCACACCACTCCGGGTGCCGCAGCGCTCTAGCTGCGGCACCAATGGCACTACAGGTTGATCGTGATGTCAGCCTTTTCACGGAGGCTGGCCACCAGGGACTCCGCTGCTGCGGACTCCTTCTGGGTCTTGAGCTGCTCCTCAAGGGCCGGCTTTGCTTCTTCGAAGGGCGGCACCTCGGTCTCTTCACCGCTCTGGGCGTTCTGTTCCTCCTGCTGGGCCACCGCCTCGTCGTAGGCGGTGGTGAGCTCCTCCTCGGAAGGTGCGGCGTCCCCCGCCTCTTCCTTGATGAGCTGCTCCACCTGGACCTGGGTGGCAAGCTGTTCGTTGACTGTTGCCTCGTCCATGCCCTGCTCGGCAAGCGCGGCATAGAACTCATCGGCTGAACCAAGCTGGTTGGCTGCGACGAGCTCGTCGAGTGCTGCGGTAGTTGCTTCCTCGCTTGCCTCAAGCCCCCGCTCGCCAGCTTCCTGAACCAGCAGTTCGGTACCGATCATCCCCTCAACGGTCTGGGTTTTCAGCTCATCCTGGTCGACAGCTTCCCCGGACATCTGTGACTGGATCGCGGCCTGCTCGTACTGGGCGGTGTAAACCGACTCAAAATCAGCTTTGAGGATCTCGGTGCCGTTCACCAGAGCGACGACGTCGGGCACGCCCTCAAGATCGGGCTCGGCGACTTCTGGAGCCGCGTCGGGTGCTGGGCTTTCGCTGGCGGGGGACTGGGACGTCTCGGACCCTGACTCGCTGCCGCTTTCGGGCGTGCCGCATGCTGACACCACCGAAACAATTCCGGCCAAGGCAATACTCAGTAACAACTTCTTCCGCACAATATTCTCCTGCCAGATAGATAACCAACCTGCGAAGTTATCAGCTTTCTATGAGCGTTAGCTGGACGCTACCTTTTGACGGCGGGTTTGGGCCGCCAGGACGGGGCCCGGACTACCAGCCCCAGGTGCCGGGCGCTCCTTTGAAAGGGCCCACAAGGCGCCCGGTGATCCAGCCGCCGTAGAAGTCGCCCTCCTGCGCCGTGACCACCTCGCCGTCGATCAGGCAGCGGTCCATCGCTCCCGGGTAAATCGCCACCCGGGTCTGCAACGCCTCGAAGCCGGGGGTGGGGCTGGGATAGGTCCAGCCGGCGCGCTGCACGCGATGGCGCCCACTGACGACGTCGTAATAGGCAGCCATGCCCTTGTACTCACACAGCGATGAGCCCTCCGCGGGGACCAACGTGCCGGCCACGAAGTCGTCGATCGGTACGTAGTACACCGGCGGGTGGCTGGTTTCGAGGACCCGGACCGCGGTGGTGCTCTCGGCAATCACCGCCCGGCCAAACTCGATCACTATCCGCTCGGTGGTGTTCTCCAGCCGGGGCGGCCGTGGGTAGTCCCACACGGACTCCTGGCCAGGACCAGGGACGATAGGTTGCAGTCTCATAATTCAACGATAGGACCTTCAGGCATTCGGTAGGCTGTAAGAGCATCTATTTCATGATGAAAGCGGCGACAATGAAGATCAGCGTTGGGCAGTTCCGGCCGGGCGGCGACGTCTCGGACAACCTCAGGACCATGCGGGGGCTCGCCGAGAAGGCGCGTTCCGAGGGGTCGGAGCTGATCGTCTTTCCCGAAGAATCCATGTTCTCCATCGGGAAGGTAGAGGGGTCGCTGGCGGCCGCGGTGGACGAGAACTGGTCGACGTTCGTGCAGCAACTGTCCTTCGTCGCCGCCGAACTGGGCATCGCCATTGTTGCCGGCGGGTACGAGGGCAGCGGCGAGGATCGCCCCTACAACACGCTGGTGCTGGTCGACGCCACCGGCAAGATTGTGGACACCTACCGCAAGCTGCACCTCTACGACGCCTTCAGCTACCAGGAGTCCACCCGGATCAAGCCGGGCGACGGCGGTATCAAGGTGGTCACGATCGGTGAGCTGACGGTGGGCCTGATGACCTGCTACGATATCCGCTTCCCGGAACAGGCGCGGGCGCTTGCGGACCGTGGGGCGGACCTGATCCTGGTGCCGGCCGCCTGGTTCAAAGGCGACCACAAGGTGGACCACTGGGAGACCCTGCTGAAGGCCCGCGCCATCGAGAACACCGTCTGGATTGCCGCGGCGGGAACCTCCAGCGGGCACACCATCGGCCACTCAGCCATCCTCGACCCGATGGGCATTCCGCAGGTTTTCCTCAATGAGGAGAGTGAGGGCGTGGTCACCACCGATGTGTCACGCCGACGGATCGCCGACGTCCGACAGTTCCTGCCCGTCCTGAAGAACCGCCGCTTCGCGCGCAACGAGGAGATCGTCGAGTCCCACTAGCCCCGGACCGATGGATCTCTGTTTGGTGGGGTCGGGCTAGGCGGTGACCCGGCGCTTCGACGAAATCACTCCCGTGTTGAAACCGGCCAGGTTCAGTCCGCCGTGGAACCGTGCGTGCTCAATCTTGATACACCGGTCCATGACGACATTCAGTCCCGCCTTTTCGGCGTCGTGCGCAACGCCCTCATGCCAGGACCCCAGCTGCAGCCACAGCGTCTGCGCGCCGACCGCCTTGGTCTCCTCCAGGACGCCCGGGAGGTCGTCGTGCTTCCGGAACACGTCAACAATGTCGGGGACCTCGGGCAGGTCGGCGAGTGACGCGTACACCGGCTGCCCTAGAATCTCCTTGGCCACCGGGTTCACGAAGTACAGCCGGTAGGGCGACGACGACTGCAGGTACGTTGCCACGAAGTACGACGCGCGGGACGGCTTGTCCGACGCCCCAACAATCGCCACAGACTTGGCATTCCGCAGGAGGGAGAGCCGTTCGGGTGCTGACGGGCCCTCCCAGGTCCGCACCGTTTCCGGGCCAGCGCTCATGCCTGAACTCCTTCGGTTGAACCCGGTGCCGCAGCGAGCTGGGGCGCTGTGGCAAGATCCAGCGCCTGGTCGATGTCCCACAGAATATCTTCCAGGTCCTCCAGCCCGATCGAAATCCTGACCAGGTCCTCCGGGATGCCGGCCGTGACCAGCTGTTCGGCGGAGAGCTGCTGGTGCGTCGTCGAGCCGGGGTGGATGACCAGGGTGCGTGCGTCGCCGACGTTCGCCAGATGCGAGGCGAGCTGTAGTGATTCAATGAACTTCTGCCCGGCCGCCCGGCCGCCCTTCACCCCGAAGCTGAAGACCGATCCCGGCCCCTGCGGCAGGTATTTGGCTGCCCGCTCGAAATGACGATGCGAGGGGAGCCCGGCGAAGTTCACGTATTCAACCCGCGGGTCGTTCTCGAGCCACTCGGCGACCGCCTGCGCGTTGGCCAGGTGCTCGTCCATCCGCTGGGCCAGGGTTTCGACGCCCTGCAGCAGCTGGAACGCGGACATGGGGGACAGGGACGGGCCGATGTCCCGCAGCTGTTCGGTGCGCAGCTTGGTCAGGAACCCGTACTCCCCGAAGTTGGCCCACCACTGGATGTTGCCGTAGGACGGCACCGGCTCCGTCATGGTGGGGAACTTGCCGTTGCCCCAGTTGAAGGTACCGGCCTCGACGACGACGCCGCCCAGGGTGGTCCCGTGCCCGCCGATGAACTTGGTGGCCGAGTGGATCACAATGTCCGCGCCGTGCTCGATCGGCCGGATCAGGTAGGGGGTGCTCAGGGTCGAGTCGATGATCAGCGGCACCCCGGCGTCGTGGGCGATCTTTGCCAGCCCCTGAATATCGGCGATCTCGCCGGACGGGTTGGCGATCACCTCGGCGTAGACGGCCTTCGTGTTGTCCTGGATGGCCGCGGCATAGTCAGCGGGGTCGGTGCCGGGCACAAACGTGGTGTCAATGCCGAACCGGCGGAGGGTCACGTCAAGCTGGGTGACGGTGCCGCCGTAGAGCTGCGACGCGGCGACAATGTGATCCCCCGCCTGGCACAGCGCGGCGAAGGTGATGAATTCGGCGCTCATGCCCGACGCCGTCGCCACGGCCCCGATGCCGCCCTCCAGCGACGCAATCCGTTCCTCGAACGCAGCGACCGTGGGGTTGCCGATCCGCGAGTAGATGTTGCCGTACTTCTGCAGCGCAAACAGGTTGGCGGCGTCGGCCGTGTCCTTGAAGACGAACGACGTCGTCTGGTAGATGGGTACCGCCCGGGCCCCATGGGCCGAGTCAGGAGTGCCTCCGGCGTGGAGGGCGCGCGTGCGGAAACCGAAGCTGCGGTCAGCCATCAGACACCTGCCTTAATCTGGTCGTCAACAATGAAATCTAGGCCCTCTTTGCGGGCGAGGTCCGCTTCGAGCTCGCGGACAATGGGAAGGATGTCTTTGCCGAAGGCTTCGACTTCCTCCTGGAAGTGCAGGTAGCAGGTCAGCATGAGGTTCACGCCGATCTTCTTGTACTCGACGATGCGCTCGGCAATCTGCTCGGGCGTCCCGATGAGCTGGGTCTTGAACCCGTCGTTGTACTGGATCAGGTCCTCGAAGGACGAGTCGGCCCACATGCCCTTGCCGTCCTTGGTGGACGCGCCAGCCTCCTGGACCGCGTCGCGGAACCCTTCGACGGCCGGCTTGTGCGCCTTGGCCACAATCTCGCGGAGGGTTTCGCGGGCCTCCTTCTCGGTATCGCGGGCGATCACAAACCCGTTGAGCCCGAACCTCGGGTGCCGTCCGGCTTCGGCTGCTGACGCCTGCACGCCAGCGACGTTCTCCTTGAACCCCTCGAGGTCCTTCCCGTTGGAGAAATACCAGTCGGCCACCCGGCCTGCGGTTGCCTGTGCCGCCGTCGAGTTCCCGCCGAAAAAGATCTCCGGGTGCGGCCGCCCCGGCACGTCAACGGGTGGCGGGTTGAGGGTGAAGTCGGTGATGTTGTAGTACTTCCCGGCCTGGGAGAAGTTTTGCTCGGTCCAGAGGCCGCGGAGAATCCTGATGAACTCCTCGGTGCGGACGTACCGTTCGTCGTGCTCCAGCCACGGCAGCCCGAACCCGGTGAACTCACTCTTCAGCCAGCCCGAGACGATATTCACTGCCGCCCGACCACCGGAAATGTGGTCGGCGGTGATAATGAACTTCGCGAGGACACCGGGCTGCCACATGCCCGGGTGGACGGCGGCGATCACCTTCAGCTTTTCGGTCGCGCCGAGCAACGCCAGCGAGAATGAGGTGGCCTCATGCTGCTTGTCGGCGCCATACGACGCCGCGTACCGGGTCTGCGAGAGGGCGTACTCGAAGCCGGCATTTTCTGCAATGCGCGCCAGTTTTTTGTTGTAGTCGAAGTCCCAGCTGGTGCGCTGCTCAATGGTCGACACCACCAGCCCGCCGCTCACATTGGGAACCCAGTAGGCGAACTTGAGGGGTTGGGATAGATCAATAGCCATGAAAACCTCCATCGTGCCTGGCATTAGCACCCTAATGTCACTGCCGGGGCAGTGGCCAGGGTTGCTGCGGTGTCAATGAGCCAGATCTCTCGTACCGCTCGGGATGGTCACCACCAGTGTGGCAGCCCCTTCGCGGTAGACCAAGAATGTTGCTCAGCGTTGCAGGTGTCGTCCTCAGTCACATGATGCAGGGCCTTGAGGTCGCCCGAGCTTCGGATCGGTGATCAACCCGGACCGCGGGGGTCAAACTGGAGATCGGTGGGCGGTATGTTCGCCACCGATGCCCACTTTGACCCCGGGACGGCGATAAAGGTCACTGAAACCGGGTGGAAGGTCTCCGGGACGGCCGGAGGATGAGGCGCCGGCCGCGCGCGGGGCGGGGTCACGGTGCTGCCCTCGCGGCCAGGACCGCCGCGATTCCCGGCACGCAGGCCTCATTCTGCAGCGAGGTAGTGTCACCGAGCGTGGTTCCCTCGTACAGCTGGGTCAGCAGCCGGCGCATGATCTTCCCGGACCGGGTTTTCGGGACGTCAGCGACGACGACGACGGCGGCCGGCTTGGCGATCGGCCCGATCACCGTCCCGACGTGGTCCCGCAGGATCCGGGCCACCTCATCCTCGGCCCTTGCCCCTTGTGATGCAGCCAGCACGACGAACGCGGCGATCGCGTGACCGGTCAGCGGGTCGGCGACCGGGCACACCCCGGCCTCGACCACCCATGGGTGGGCCACCAGCGCCGATTCAATCTCGATGGTCGAGAGCCGGTGACCCGACACGTTGAGCACGTCATCGATGCGGCCGAGGATCCAGGTGTCGCCGTCGTCGTCGTACCGGGCGCCGTCACCGGCCAGGAACCAGCCCTGGGCGGCGAACTTCCGCCAGTAGGAATCCAGGTACCGCTGCGGGTCGCCCCAGACGGTCCGGGCCATGGCGGGTCCGGTCTGGTCCACCACAATCAGGCCCTGCACTCCGGGCGGGACTGGGCGCCCGTCGTCGTCGACAATCCGGGTACTCACGCCGGGGAGGGCGCGGGATGCGCAGCCCGGTTTGAACGACGCATCGGTGGGGCGGGGAGACAGGATGGCGGCCCCGGTTTCGGACTGCCACCACGTGTCCACCACCGGCGCGGTGCCGGATCCGAGGTGCTCCCTGAACCAGCGCCAGGCCTCAGGGTTGGTCGCCTCGCCAACGGTGCCGAGGAGCCGGATGCTGGAGAGGTCGTAACCGGACGGTACGCCGTCCGGGAACCAGCCCATCAGTGACCGGATCAGGGTGGGCGCCGTGTAGTAGCTGGTCACGCCGTAGCGCTCGATGATCTCAAAGTGCCGTCCCGGGTGGGGTGTGTTGGGGGTGCCCTCGAAGATTACTTGGGTGGCGCCGTTGGCGAGCGGCCCGTAGATCTCGTAGGTGTGGGCGGTGACCCAGGCCAGGTCGGCGGTACACCAGTGCACGTCGGTGTCCCGCCGGGCCGGGTCGGGGTGGCTGAACAGGTAATCGAAACTCCACGACGCCTGGGTGAGATACCCGCCGGAGGTGTGCACCAGGCCCTTGGGTTTCCCGGTGGTCCCGGAGGTGTACATGATGAACAGGGGAGTCTCGGCGTCGAATGCCTCGGCGGTGTGGTGCGGGGATGCGGCGCCGACGGCGTCATGCCACCAGACGTCGCGGCCCTCGGTCCACTCGATGTCACTGCCAGTGCGGCGGATCACCAGGACGTGCTCGATGCTGGTGGACCCTGACACGGCCTCGTCGGCGTTGGCCTTGACCGGCACCGCCAGGCCGCGACGGTACTGCCCATCGGTGGTGACCAGCAGTTTCGCGCCGGTGTCTTCGACCCGGAACCGGAGCGCCTCGGCGGAGAACCCGCCGAACACCAGCGAATGGACCGCGCCGATCCGGGCGCAGGCCAGGGTGACGACGACGGTTTCCACCAGCACGGGCAGGTAGATGACCACCCGGTCGCCCTGGCCGATCCCGAGGTCAAGCAGGGCGTTGGCGGCGCGGGACACCTCGTCCTGCAGATCAGCGTAGGTAACTGTGCGCCGGTCGCCGGGCTCGCCTTCAAAGTGCAGGGCAACCTTGTCACCCCGCCCGGCGTTGACGTGGCGGTCCACGCAGTTGTGTGCCACGTTGAGACGGCCACCAACGAACCACTCGATCACCGGCACGGTGAGGTCTTCCTCCGCCCCACCCGGGGCGGGGCGGGCCGGATCGAAGGTGTGCACGGTCGACCACTCGGTGGCCCAGTCCAGCCGGCGCGCCTGCCGCTCCCAGAACGCCAGCCGGCCGGTCTCGGTCAACGGGTCGGTTTCCTGCAGGCTCACGCCCATCGTCGCACCGCCCATTTTTCGGCAATCCCCAGGAGCGCGTCGGTGGTTTTGCCGATGACAGCCAGCAGGATGATCGCGAGGAAAATCCTGTCCACCCGTCCATTGTTTTGCGAGTCGCTGAGCAGATATCCCAGCCCCAGGGAAGAGGCGATCAGTTCCGCAGCGACCAGGAACAGCCACGCCTGGGCGAGGCCCAGCCGCAGTCCGGAGAAGACCGAGGGAATCACGGCAGGTAGCTGCACCGTGGTCAGCAGCTTGAACCCGTTGAGCCCGAACGCCCGGCCGGCCTCCACCAGGTTCCGGTCCACATGGCGTAACGCCAGATACACAGTGGTGAAGACCGGGAAGAAAGCCCCGATGAGGATCAACGTGATCTTCGAATCCTCACCGATCTTCATCCAGAGGATCAGCAGCGGCACCCAGGCCAGCGACGGAACGGCCCGCAGCGCGCCGATGGTCGGTGCGAGGAGGGCATCGGCGATCCGCGACAGTCCCACCAGGGAGCCGATCGCCAAGCCCAACGCGGCGCCGAAGGTGAAGCCCAGCAGCACCCGTTGGGTGGAGATGCCAACATGGGTCAACAGTTCGCCGCGCTGTATCAGCTCGACGGCGGCGTTGAACACTGCCGCGGGTGGCGGCACCTGGACGGCGCTGAACAGGCCGGTCACCGAATTCAGCTGCCACACGGTGACGATCAGCGTGGGCAGGATCAGTCCGAGGAGCAGGCGCACCCAGCCGAGCCGCAGCGGACCGGCCTGGGACCATCCCTGGGCCGGCCCACCCCGTTCGGGCTGCGGCTGGGCGGCGCCTGCCGTTGTGAGGGTGGAGCCTGGGGCTGCCAAGGGTGCAAGCCCCTCGGGCCTGACCACTCCCGTAACGCTGTTCCCGGTGAGATAGGGATTCCCGCCGTGGGTCATGAGGAGGCCTCAATCGCTGCGGGGTCCGCGTTACGCACCAGGGAGTCATCAAAGAGGGTGTCCAGTGCTTCATCGACCTGCTCCTGGCTGGAGACGTCACCGGATTCGACGAACACCGGTCCAATCTTCTCCAACACGGCCCGCTGCGCCTCGCCTGGGGCCGGGTCGACGTTGAGGTTGGTGCGGTCGATGATGACCGCGTTGGCGATCTCGACGTCGATTCCCGCCACCTCAGCGAGAATCTCGGCCGTTTCCTCAGGGTTTTCCGTCGCCCATTCGCGGGCCTTCTCGTAGGCGTTCACCACGGTCTGGGCCACCTCGGGGCTCTCCGCCAGGAAGTCTTCGGTGGCGTTGAGAAAGCCGTAGGTGTTGAAGTCGATGTCCCTGAAGAACAGGGTGGCTCCGTCCTGCTCGGCTGAGGCCATGATCGGGTCGAGCCCGGACCAAGCGTCGACCGACCCGTTGGCGAGGGCTGCCCGCCCGTCGGCGTGCTGCAGGTTCTGGACCGTCACCTCGGAGGGATCGATCCCGCCGGCCTCAAGGGCCTGCAGGAGGAAGAAGTAGGGGTCAGTCCCCTTCGTTGCGGCGATCGACTTGCCGCGCAGATCCTCGATCTCCTTGATGTCGGAATCCGCGTTGGTCACCAGAGCAGCCCATTCCGGCTGGGAGTAAATGTCGATCGCCTTGATCGGCGACCCGTTGGATCGGGCCAGAAGTGCTGCCGAACCGGCGGTCGAACCGACGTCGATAGCTCCGGCACGCAACGCCTCATTGGCTTTGTTCGAGCCGGCGGACTGGATCCAGTTGACGGTGATCTTCTCGGCAGCCAGCTCGTCCTCAAGCCACCCCTGTTCCTTGATGATCAGGCTCAGCGGGTTGTAGGTGGCGAAGTCGATATTCAGCTCACCACCGACGGGCCCCGCAGATTCGGCGTCCTCACCAGCCATGCAGCCCGTCAGCGTGAGCGAGGCGACGGCGGCCAGGGACACGACGGCCAGGACGGAACGGCGGGGGACAGGTGTTGGTTTGCGGTTCATGAGGATCCTTCGAGTGGGACAGTCGTCCGAGACGGGTTGTGTGAGACGAGCAGAAGTGAGGTGGTGCAAGTGCGGCGCTGGGTACGGAGAGGCTGCGAAGCGGTGAGGTAGTGGTGCCCGTGGGCAGAGCGGAGAAGAGGAGGACGCGGCCTATTGGCCGGTGACTCCGAGGGAAGCCAGCAACGAGCTGCGCATTCGGCCCAGATCCGCCGAGTTGCGGTTGCGGGGGCGGTGACCGGGCACGGTCAACACTTCGGTAATTGTCGCGCCGGGGCGGTCACCGTCGGCGCCAAGGAGGATGATGCGGTCCGCGAGTTGCAGTGCTTCGTCGACGTCGTGGGTCACGAGCAGCACAGTGGTGGGCTGGGCGCGGTGAATATCGAGCAGGAGGTCCTGCATCTTGATCCGGGTGAGGGCGTCCAGCGCACCGAACGGTTCGTCGAGGAGGAGGACGCCCGGGTTGCGGGCCAGCGCGCGCGCCAGGGAAGCCCGCTGCGCCATTCCGCCGGAGACTTCCCGCGGCCGGTGCTTGGCGAACGAATCCAGTTCGACCAGGTGCAGCAGTTCGGCCACTTTCGCTTTGCCTTCGCTGGCGCTGGAAGCTTTGGGTAGTCCGATCGCCACATTGGCCTGCAGGGTGTGCCAGGGCAGCAGCCGTGGCTCCTGGAAGGCGACGGCGCAGCGTTCGTCGATACCGTGGACTTCAAGACCGTCGATGAGTACCGATCCGGCGTTGAGTGCGTCGAGTCCGGCGACCGCCCGTAACAGGGTGGACTTGCCGCAGCCGCTGGGCCCCAGAATGGCAAGTACCTCGCCGGCCTGAACCTCGAAGTTGATGTCCCGCAGGACGGCGCGGCGGTCGGAGGCGGGGCCGAAGCTGCGCCCCAGGCCGATAAAGGTGATGTCGAGTGCCTGCTTGGTGGCCAGGGAAGTTCGCGGGTGTGGTGATGCCAGAACGCTCATAGAGTCAACTCCATCGGTCCTGGCGGTAGCACCCTACTGTCACCGGTTAACTGTGGGCAGCCGGATGGCCAGGGTTGCTGCGGCTTCATCGATCCAGGTCTCTCGGCCGCTCGGGATGGTCAAGCACTACTAAACCCCTGTACGCCGGTGATGTGCAAGTGTGGGCGTAACAATCAGTTATCTCCGGGCTCCAGGGTGTGGCGGTATCCAATGCTGGGAAGATGCTCGGCGGTCCAGGGGTCACGGGACCGGACGGGCGGAGCCTGCCCGGAACCGTCCCGAACGACGGCCCTGAATACCTGCACCGCGGCAGTAAATATTGCGATCAATGCGAAGGCTGTCATCAGTTCCATACCCTTGATGATCCGCTCGCCCAGAATCGAAAAACAGTGGCGGAAATGACCATGTTCAACAAATTCCTGCCATACTGGTCTCGTGCTGAAAAGTGTTGCGGTGGTAGTCCTCCCGGGCATGGCGCCCTTCGAATTCGGTGTGGTGTGCGAGGTCTTCGGATCAGACCGTACCGCCTACGGGGTGCCTCCCTTCGACCTTCGGATCTGCGCTGACAGGCCAGGCTTGGTGCCAACCAGTCTGGGTTTTGCCATTGAAGTTGACAACGATCTGTCGCCCGTTGCCACAGCCGACCTCGTAATTGTGTGCCCCTACGACGGCGGGCGGACGCTACCCCAGCCCGTCATCGATGCCTTGCGGCAGGCAAACGAGCGGGGCGCCTGGATCCTTTCCGTCTGCAGCGGGGCATTCGTCTTGGCGGAGGCGGGACTGCTCGACGGGCGGCGGGCCGCAACCCATTGGAAGTATTCTCTACGGCTGGCCGATGACTATCCGGAAGTTACGGTCGACGAGGATGTGCTTTACGTCCAGGACGGCAACATCATTACCAGTGCAGGTTCCGCGGCAGGAATCGACGCCTGTCTCCATCTGGTGCGGACCGAGCTGGGTAGCAAAGTTGCCAATGCAATAGCCCGGGGAATGGTGGTTCCACCTCACCGGGACGGAGGGCAGGCGCAGTACATCGACCGGCCGTTCCCGACTGTCAACGGGGACACAATGGAGCATCTTCTGGTCTGGTTGGGCGACCATCTGGAAGAGGACCAGCCCGTCAGCGCCCTCGCTGCCCGGATGCACATGTCCGAGCGCACGTTCGCCCGGAGGTTCCGGGCTGAGACGGGAGCCACCCCGGCCGCCTGGGTCAACACCCAACGACTGTTACGTGCGCAGGTGCTCCTCGAGGAAACGGAGCTCAGCATTGACGCTGTAGCGACCAATTCAGGCTTCGGACAGGCTGTCCTGCTGCGGCACCATTTCAATCGGGCCCTTGGCATCAGCCCGGCCAGCTACCGCAGAACTTTCCGGGGAAAGCACCCCACGCAGGTAACTGTTCCGACTGGCAACTGATCGGATACAAGTGAGAGGCACCATGGCACACCGCAACGATCCCGAGTTGATCCGCTCCCTGCTCACGACGCCGGCGCGCTGGGCGGTGGTGGGACTATCCAATAACCCCCGGCGGGCAGCGCTCGGCGTCTCCCGGTTCCTGATCGACCACCTGGGGATGGAGGTCATCCCGGTGAGCCTCAAGGGTGATTCGGTACACGGGCAGACCGGGTATCAGCGGTTGGCCGATATCCCGGGGACCGTCGACGTCGTCGACTGCTTTGTGAACTCCTCGAAGGTGGGGGCGGTGGTGGACCAGGCCATTGCGGTGGGCGCGAAGGCCGTCTGGCTGCAGCTTGGGGTCATCGACGAGGCGGCAGCGGCTCGCGCGACGGCGGCGGGCCTCGCCGTCGTGATGGATACCTGCCCGGCGATGGAGGCTCCGGGTCTGGGGCTGTAACGTCAGCTACATTCTCTGGTATTTGGAGCGGATCACTAGGAACACACCGTAGGCGATCAGGCCCAGGGCGACGACGCCGAGGATCCACGCGCCATACGGCTGGTCCTGCAGGGACTTCAGGGCGCCGTCCAGGCCGGTGGATTCTTCGGGATTGTTCTTCACCGTCGCGACAATGAACAGCAGGCCCAGCACCAGCAGGGCAACACCCTTGGCGATGTAGCCAACCATGCCAAGCCGGATCACCGCGGTGCCCGCGCCGTTGCCTGGTAGCCGGGACAGGTTCTTGGTGAAATGTTTGGTGGCGCCGCTGTACACAAAGTAACCGCCGACGATCATCACCGCGGCGCCAACAGCCATCAGCAGGACCGAGCCGGCGGGGTTGGACATGAGGGAGGCGCTCAAGTTCTGGGTGCTTTCGCTGCTGTCTTTGCCGCCACCCGCGGCGTACGTGGCGAAGCTGCCGCCGATGACACCATAGGTGACCGCTTTGGCGCCGTTTTTCGCGCGGAACTTGAGCTTGTCGGAATCTTTCAGGCCGCGGGCGCCGAAGAACACTTCGCTGAGCAGGAACAGGGCCAGGGCGATCGAGCCAATGGCGCATCCCCACAGGAGTAGCGCCCCGCCGGGGCCGTCGCCCAGCGCGCTGATTGCGCCGCCCTGGTCGGCGCTACCGGACCCGCCCATCGCCACGCGGAGCGCGATCACGCCGATCAGCAGGTGGAGCAGGCCGGCGGCGATGTAGCCAGCCCGGGCCGCAATCTCAAGTGCCTTGGACTCCGAGACATCCTCGGCGACATCCACTGCCTTATCGGCCTGGCGTTTTGCCTCGCTCATGGTGCGCTCCTGCGGTTGGTGTCCTCCCATCCTGCCACTAGTTAGCGGTACGCTCACCCTATGGATCCGGTTGACCTGCGGGAGTTGTGCCTGGCGCTGCCGGGCACTTTCGAGGACTTCCCTTTCGGCCCTGCAGCGTCGGTGTTCAAGGTGATGGCTCCCGCGGGTACCGCGAAAATGTTCGCGTTATCCGATCTGTCGGACCCGCAGTTGTCGGTGAGCCTGAAGTGTGAACCTCAACTGGCGGAGCAACTGCGCGCCGCGCACCCGGAAATTGTGGGCGCCTACCACCTGAACAAAACTCACTGGAATGGTGTGTCGTGCACCGGCCGTCTCCCGGATCCGATGATCCGCGACATGATTGAGGATTCCTATGACCTCGTGGTGGCATCCCTGCCCATGAGGGACCGCGTAATGCTCGGCTGGAGCAGATGGGCAGCAGATGACGACACCTAGTTTCACCTATGAACCAGTTGGATTGAGTCAGTGCGGCGAATCCCCGGACGGCTTCCGGACGGTCAGCCGGCGGGTCAGGGTAGGCGCGGGGCACGCCGCGTATGCCCGCCTGGCGGATGGCATCCTGTCCTGGCAACTGCACCGCGGTGCCGGTCTCAGTGTGCCCGCAGACCAAGGGCGCGCCGTCGTCGGTCGCGAGGTGGTTCCCGGCTTCGGCGTCGGCCGGTTGCGCCTGCCGGCACCTTGCCGTGTGGTGTGGGCCGAGGAACCGGCCGACGACGGCGGTGCGCAGCGCGCCGGGTTCGGATACGGCACCTTACCTGGACACCCGGAACGCGGCGAAGAAGCCTTCATCGCCGCGCTGGCTCCGGACGGGGCGGTCTATTTCGAGGTGTTTGCCTTCAGCCGGCACGCCAACTGGTTCTTCGTCCTGGGCGCACCGGTGGCCCGGTTCTGCCAGGAGCTCGTCACCCGTCGGTATATCGCCGCCGCGCAACGGCTGGCCCGTTAGTTTCTCCACCCAAGGTGCCGGGCGGGTGCAGGTTTCCCCACCTTCTGGCCCTTACCCTGCGTGTCGCAGTGCAACACGCAGGGTTTCTGGGCGACCCAGACGACAAGGTGGGGAGACCTGCACGGTCAACGGGTGCTCAACAGCGGCACCCGCAAAGTGAACCGGACCAGCTGTTAGGCGAAGTGGGCGGGCAGGGTTGAGTCGTGGGCCGCGCGCAGCTCGAGCAGCGGCAGGGTGAAGTGCCCCTGGACGTCGAGGGTGCCGCTTTCGACGTCGACCACACCGATGCGCAGGTGCGGGTAGTTACGTGCTGTACACATGTCGTTGAACCGCACCTCTTCGGAGCGTGCGACGCTGACGACGGCGCGCCCCTGGGACTCGGAGAACAGCGCGGTGAACGGGTCGACGCCGTCGCGCTCGCAGAGCTCATCGATGCCGATCCGCGCGCCGACGCCAAACCGCAGGGCAGCCTCGGAGAGTGCAGCAGCGAGCCCACCCTCGGACAGGTCGTGGGCGGCGTCGATCATGCCGTCACGGGAGGAGTTGATCAGGATGGCGGCGAGGGTCTTTTCCGCCGTCAGGTCCGCCACCGGTGGCTGCCCGCCGAGGTGGCCGCGCAGGTTGGCCCACTCGGAGCCGTCCAGCTCATCCCGGGTGGTGCCGAGCAGGTAGATGGCCTGGCCGTCGTCGCGCCAGCCCGACGGGGTGCGGCGGGCGACATCGTCGAAAACGCCCAGCACACCCACCACCGGGGTCGGATGGATGGCGACGCCCCCGGTCTGGTTGTACAGCGAGACGTTGCCGCCGGTCACCGGGACCCCGAGCTCCTGGCAGGCATCCGCCAGGCCGCGCACGGTCTCGGCGAACTGCCACATCACTTCGGGGTCCTCTGGGGAGCCGAAGTTCAGGCAGTCCGTGACGGCCAGCGGCTTGGCGCCCGTGGTGGCGACGTTGCGGTACGCCTCGGCCAACGCCAGGCGCGCGCCCTCGTAGGGGTTGAGGTAGGAGTAGCGGCCGTTGGCGTCGGTGGAGATGGCGACGCCGAGGCCGGTCTCCTCGTCGACGCGGACCACACCGGCGTCGTCGGGCATGGCCAGCGCCGTGTTGCCCTGCACAAACCTGTCGTACTGGTTGGTGATCCAGTCCTTGGAGCACATGTTGGGGGACGCCATCAGTTCCAGCACCGCGGCGCGCAGGGCGTCGCCGTCCGCGGAGGCCGGTCGGTCGCCATCGAACGTGTCCTCCTGCAGCGCGTCCTGCCAGGACGGCCGGTGGAACGGACGGTGGTAGACGGGCCCGTCGTGGGCGACAGTGCGGGGATCGACGTCGACAATCTTCTCGCCAGCCCACTCGATGATGAGCCGGCCGGTATCGGTGACCTCGCCCAGCCAGGAGAACTCGACATTCCACTTCTCCATGATGGCTTCGAACGCGGCGGCGTTGGCGGGGGTGACCACGGCCATCATGCGTTCCTGCGACTCGGACATCAGGATTTCGCCGGGGGTCAACGACGGATCGCGCAGCAGGACGTCGGTCAGCTCAACGTGCATGCCGCCGTCGCCGTTCGACGCCAACTCGGAAGTGGCACAGGAGATGCCGGCGGCACCGAGATCCTGAATGCCCTCGACGACCGAGGCCTTGAACAGTTCGAGGCAGCACTCGATGAGCACCTTCTCGGCGAACGGGTCGCCCACCTGCACGGCTGGGCGCTTCGACGGCTTGTCGGCGTCAAAGGATTCGGAGGCCAGCACCGAGGCACCGCCGATACCGTCGCCGCCGGTGCGGGCGCCGAAGAGCACCACCTTGTTGCCCACGCCCGAGGCATTCGCCAGACGGATGTCCTCGTGCCGCAGGACGCCGACAGCCAGTGCATTGACCAGCGGGTTGCCCTGGTAGACGGAGTCGAACACCACTTCACCGCCGATGTTCGGCAGGCCGAGGGAGTTGCCGTACCCGCCGATGCCGGACACGATGCCGTGCACCAGACGTGGGGTGTCGGGGTGGTCGATGGCACCGAACCGCAGCGGATCCATGATCGCGACCGGACGGGCGCCCATCGAGATGATGTCACGCACAATGCCGCCGACGCCGGTCGCTGCACCCTGGTAGGGCTCCACGAAGGAGGGGTGGTTATGGGATTCCACCTTGAACGTGACGGCCCAGCCGTCACCGATGTCGACGACGCCGGCGTTCTCGCCGATACCCACCAGAAGGTGCTCCTTCATGGCGTCGGTGACCTTGTCGCCGAACTGCGCCAGGTGCACCTTCGAGGATTTGTAGGAGCAGTGCTCGCTCCACATCACCGAGTACATGGCCAACTCAGCGGCGGTGGGGCGGCGGCCGAGGATCTCCACCACACGGTCGAACTCGTTTTCCTTCAGGCCGAGCGCGGCCCACGGGAGTCCGACGTCGGGAGTCTCGGCAGCGTGGGCGACGGTGTCGATGTTGAATTTGCGGGCCTCGGCGGGCGCGGCGGAGCTATTGAGGGTCACTTACTTAACCAGCTTCTTGAGTACAGAGGTGAATATTCCCAGACCGTCGGTGCCGCCACGGACGCCGACCACCCCGGTCGCTGAGGAGTCGGGACCGAAGCCGGCCTCGACAGCGTGCTCCGGATGGGGCATCAGGCCCACCACGTTCCCGGCCGCGTTGGAAATCCCGGCAATGTCGCGGCGGGATCCGTTCGGGTTGCCGCCCACGTAGCGGAACACCACCCGGCCCTCACCCTCCAGCACATCGAGGGTCCGCTCGTCCGCAACGAACTGCCCGTCCTGATTCTTCAGGGGGACAACGATTTCGTCGCCCGCAGCGTAGGAACCGGTCCACGCGGTGGAGGAGCTCTCGACGCGCAGACGCTGGTCACGGCAGAGGAAATGTAAATGGTTGTTCTTAATCATGGAGCCGGGCAGCAGGTGCGCCTCGGTGAGAACCTGGAATCCGTTGCAGATCCCGAGCACCGGCAGCGCGCTTTCGCCACCGGAGGCGGCGGCGGTGATCTGCTCCATCAGGGGGGCGAAGCGGGAGATGGCCCCGGCCCGCAGATAGTCACCGTAGGAGAAACCGCCGGGGATAACGACGGCGTCAACGTTCTGCAGGTCGTGGTCGCCATGCCAGAGGGGGACGGCGGTGCCACCGGCGAGGCGCACCGCGCGGGCGGCGTCGCGGTCGTCAAGTGAACCCGGGAAGGTAATAATCCCAACTCGAACCGAACCCAGCTCCGGCGAGGTCTCCGCTGCGAGCATCTGAGTCACTTCACGGCCTCGCCGGGGCCGTCGGTGAGCACCTCAACGCGCGTGACGTCTTCGATGACCGGGTTGGACAGCAGGGTGGCCGCGGCCGAGCGTGCCTGCGCCAGCAACTCCTCGGTCACCTCGCCGTCAACGGTGAGTTCGAAACGTTTTCCTTGGCGGACCCCGGAGAAGCCGGTAAACCCCAGCCGCGGCAACGCCCCGGCAATGGCCTTGCCCTGCGGGTCAAGGATCTCGGGTTTAGGCATGACGTCAACAATTATCCGGGGCATCCGGTTACTCCTGGGCTCAAGGTGCGTTAGATGCAGTGGCTTCGGAGGTGCCGTCTCACGCTGAGAAGAAATGGTGAGTCCAGCGCTCCGCGAGCTTGCCGTCCCAGTCTAACGGGGATCACCCTCCACCCGTCATCTGGGTCGGCGGGGAACGGTGTTCAGCGAGGCGCCGGCTACAGGGTGCCCGTGCCGCCCGGTGTTCCTAGCAGCGGCTCAAACATGGCCCACCGGGCAATTTCGCAGCCGTTCTCCCGGGAGAAGCTGGCGGTGACCTGTTCTCCGCCGACAGTGCCTTTCACGACGGCGGTCTCCGGGCCGCCGTATTGCTGGGTGCACATCGTGCCGGGGTCCGGCTTGGCCACGATCAGGTCACCGTGCGAGCTGAGCGCCTGGCACGCCGCAGCGGGATCCGGCAACTTTGATTCCCCCACGGGTGCACCCGCTGTACATTCCAGTTCGTAGGTGACCCGTTCGGCGTCGTCGCCAATGGTGACAACGATGGTGAGCTGGGAGTCAGCGGCGGGGCCTGCGCTCGCCGACGGCTCGGGAGCTGTTGTCGGCGCCTGGGTAGTCGGGTCGGCGGTCGCTGATCCCGGCGGTGTACCACCGCTGCCCGCACCACAGCCGGAGAGCACCAGCAGGATCATGCTGGCACCGGCCAGAACACCCAGCGGCGTCGACGGGCGGCGGGAAGGGTCTTCGCGGATCATGGCATCTCTCCTTCTCCTGCCGACGGACTGCGCCCCGGCTGCTGTTTGGCCGGTTGCCCGGTGGCGCGAAGGGACGGTCACTAGATTAACGCTGGCCCACTCTCCGTCAGTTCCACGTCATCCAAAGCGGTACTCAATCGTTGCCGAAGTTGCTGGGACTCCTCGGAGAACCCACGTTGCAGACGGGCGTACTCGGCGCGGCCTCCGGGGGTTTCGATGCGGATCGGGTCATAGCCCCAGGCTCCGAGGTCATAGGGCGAGGCCCGCATGTCCATCGCCCGGATCCGCCACGCCAGGTCAAAGCAGTCCATCACCAGGTCGCTGGAGAGCAAGGGGGCGAGCTTGTACGCCCACTTGTACAGGTCCATGTTGGCATGTAGGCACCCGGGTTGTTCGAGGTCGCGCTGCGTTTCCCGGGTGGGCTGCAGCGCGTTCAGGGGTACCGCCTGAGGGGTGTAGAACCGGAAGGCGTCGAAGTGGGTGCAACTGATCTTGCTGTCTTCGACCAGTTGGTCGGTTCCCTCAGCCCCGAGCCGGAGTTTGAGGTACTCATGGCGCACTCCATTGACCTGCGACCGGTACGCCATCGCCCACTCGTGCAGGCCGAAACAGCCCAGCTGAGCCCGCCGGGCCTGCGTGCGGCGGACAATGATTGCGGCGAAGTGCAGTGCCTCCGCCCGGTCGCGGCGGAACCCGTCGACGTCGGCGGTGACGGCGTCGACGTCGTTCTCCAGCGCCAACTCCGTCCGCTCGGCTATTGTGAGCGTCCGGTAGTGCTTCCAGGTGGTCCGTTCGGTGGCTTCCGAGCCGGTGAGCACGACGCCGGCTCCCGGGTGCCAGCGCGACAGCTGGCCCGGTTTCATCGTGTAGTAGGTGAACAGGAAGTCCTCGACGGGGTGCTTCAACCCGGCGGAACGCCGTTCCAGGTAGGGACGCGCGAAGGGCTCGACCCGCGCTTGGTGGAACGCGGCGGCGGCGAGCCACTGCTCCGGTCGCAGCACGGTCAGGGCACCAGGCCAGGCCGACGTCGTCGCACTGATCGATAGGCTGCTCACCCTTCCAGTGTCTCACCGCGATTACCACCGGTCGAAGCCGTGGACCGGTCAGGCAGGGAGGATGATGGAGGGAGGAAACGTTGATCGACCGGCAGTCCGGAAGGAACACCATGGCGAGGAAGCCCAGTTTTGTGCAGCGGTTCATGAAGGCCACGGGTCGGGCTCGCGCAGTGTTCGGGCCGGCCCAGAGCAGCTCACTGGATCACCCCATGACCCGGGAAAACGAGGCGCTGCTCAAGGACCGTGAAGCCGACGCCGCGCAGTGGGAAACGGTGAAGCGCCCGGACGGCAGCACCTACATTGTGCCCAGGAACTAGCCGACCCGCTGACCACCTCGAACCAGCACGCGACAGTGAGAATGGATATCACGAAGAAGATCGACTCCTGCAGCGCGGGCCCCGGTGGAATCGATGGTGCTACCAGAGACCATTCTCCGCCAGCCGGTCGCCTGAACAGGCTGGACGAGTTGCCGACTAAGTTCACTTTAAGAGGCGCCTTTTCCGTCCCGCGGCGGTAAAATTGGCCGCAAGCGTATCGCGCGAAGAAGAAGGCGGTTCGAATGAGAAATCCCACCAGGGGGTCGCCACGGAAGTGGCTAAAGAACCCTGCCAGAGTGTTCCTGGGCCCGGCAGAGCGGAGTGATCCCACCCTCCCCGTCGTACACCGGGACGACGAGTTTGAGAAGGCGTCGAAGACCGATCTCGACGGCTTCGAGGTGGAGGAGGATTCGACGGGGCACCACTACGCAGTACGGAAGGAGCACCCGCCGACCCGGGCGCCGGAGGCACCGATGAAGTACGACGACTGGTCAGGCAAAAAGGCTCTGCATACCGAAGATTAGCGACCGGTGCCAGCGTGCACGGTGGCCACCGTTTCACCGTCCAGGTCGAATGCCGCGTGGACGGCCTGGACGGCTCGGTCCAACAGTTCCGCATCGGTCACCACCGAGATCCGGATTTCGGACGTCGAGATCATGTCGATATTCACCCCGGCGTCGGAGAGGGCCTTGAAGAACCGGTAGGACACCCCGGGGTTCGACCGCATTCCCGCGCCGATCAGGGACAGCTTACCGATCTTCTCGTTGTAGTCGACGCTCTCGTAGCCCACCCGGTCCTGGGCGGCTTTCAGAGCGGCCAGCGCTTCGGAGCCTTCAACGATCGGCAACGTGAAAGATATGTCGGTCCGCCCGGATCCATGCGTGGAAACGTTCTGCACAATCATGTCGATGTTGGAGTGCGCTCCAGCAACAATCCCGAAGATTTCTGCGGCCTTGCCGGGAATGTCGGGTACTCCCACCACGGTGACCTTCGCTTCCGAACGGTCATGGGCGACGCCCGAGATGATGGGTTGTTCCATGGGATCTCCCTCTTGAATTTTGATGTGGTCATCGGGGCTGGGCAGTACCCAGGTACCCTCCCGCTCGCTGAACGAAGAGCGAACGTGCAGGCGGACGCCGAACCGTCGGGCGTACTCGACGCTGCGCAGATGCAGGATCTTCGCGCCCGACGCCGCCATCTCAAGCATTTCCTCACTGGAGATCTCGTCGATCTTCCGGGCGCTCGGTACCACTCGCGGGTCAGCGCTGTAGATGCCGTCGACGTCGGTATAGATCTCGCACACATCCGCATCTAACGCGGCGGCCAACGCCACCGCAGTGGTATCAGACCCGCCCCGACCCAGCGTGGTGATGTCGTTACTCTCGCGGCTCATCCCCTGGAAGCCAGCGACGATTGCGACGTCGCCGCGGTCAATAGCGGTTTTGATCCGGTGCGGCGACACGGAAATGATGCGAGCGCGGCCGTGAATGGCGTCGGTGATCATGCCAGCCTGGCTGCCGGTGAAGGACTGTGCCGAGGCGCCAAGCCCCTGGATCCCCATGGCGAGCAGCGCCATCGAAATGCGCTCGCCAGCGCTCAAAAGCATGTCCATCTCACGGGGGTTGGCGACGACGTCGTTGGACACCTGTGCGGCAAGATCAAGCAGCTCGTCGGTGCTGTCGCCCATCGCCGACACGACGACAACTACCTGGTGGCCGGAGCGCTGAGTCTGCACGATCCGCTGCGCGACGCGCTTGATCCCGGCGGCGTCCCCAACTGAGGAGCCACCAAACTTCTGGACGATCAAGCTCATGCGCACGCTCGCTGACGGAAAGGTGGGTGATGCTGTGCGACATCGTTGGCGCTGCGGTTGACGGTCCAAGTTTAGCCCTGCGGGATTTGCGTCAGCCAATTATGCGTCCGATTGTTCCGCCCAAGATCCCCTGAACGTGACGCAAGTCGCATAGTGTTCAACTATGAACAACGAGTATGGGGGAATCGTTGCCAGGGGGATTGCAAGGAGTTTCGGCTCCGTTGCGGCCATCAGGCACATCGACTTTGCGGCGCCGCCTGGGGAGGTGACAGCGCTGATTGGGCCCAACGGCTCGGGTAAGACCACTCTGCTGCTGATCCTCGCCTCGCTGCTGGCGCCCGACAGTGGGACGCTCACCGTGGGCGGTGTGGACCCGATGCAGGACGCAGTCGCAGTCCGGCGCAGGGTCGGGTGGATGCCGGACACTTTGGGGGTCTGGGAATCGCTCACCGCCACCGAGATCCTCACCACCATGGGTTCGCTCTATGGGATGCCGGTCGACCAGCGCCGCGACCGCGCTGCAGGGTTGCTTGCGGCCGTCCGGCTTGAGGAGTTCGCCGATAAACCCGCGCGGGTTTTGTCCCGCGGGCAGCAGCAGCGGCTGAGCCTGGCCCGCGCACTGATCCACGACCCGACCGTGCTCCTCCTGGATGAGCCGGCGTCCGGACTAGACCCCGGGTCCCGGGTGGAACTTCGCGCCACACTCCGCTCCCTGGCGGACCAGGGGAAGACCATTGTGGTGTCCAGTCATGTACTCTCCGAACTCGACGAGATCGCCGACCGGGCCGTGTTCATCAACAGGGGTGAGTCGGTCAAGAATCAGACCCTCGACGAAGCCGGCACCCAGATCCGCCGCTACTACATCCAGGCAGATCCTCTGCAGCCGCTGGCCGACGCGCTGGCCAGTCACGGCGTCGAGTTCGAGGTGCGTGGGGATTCCCGTCGCACCGAGTATCAGGTGCTGGTCAGCAGCACCGACCAGGCGGCGTGGCTTCTGCGCACCCTGGTCCTGGCTGACGTCGCCATCACCGCCTTCGCGCCTGCCGGCGGCGCCCTCGAAGAAACCTATATGAGCCTCGATACGGACAGACAATGAGTATCTCTACCACCGAACAGCCTGGTTCCACCGGTGCCGCCTCCGACCTGGTCTTGACCTATTGGGGTGGGGTGAAAGCAGTCTTCGGCCTGGAAATGCGGCAGCGGCTCCGAGCCAAGGCCTGGTACATCATGCTGGTCGTCTGGTTCTTCGTCATCGGCCTGGTGTTCCTGCTGGCGTCAGTGACGACGGCGTCGGCCTTCGGAACCGGGGCCATCCTGTTCGACCTGGTGGTGGGCTTCGTTTTGTTCTTTGGGCTTCTCGTCGCGCCGGGGCTCTCCGCCAACGCGGTCAACGGCGACCGCGCCGCCGGCACTCTTGCCATTTTGCAGATCACCCTGCTGACTCCCGGTCAGATCCTGTGGGGCAAATGGTTTGCCTCGTGGGTGGCGTCGCTGGCCTTTCTGCTGGTCAGCACACCGTCCATCTTCTGGGCGCTTGCGTTGGGAGGGGTGAATCCCGCCGAGGCGTTTGTCTCACTACTGATGCTCAGCATCGAGTTGGGCTTGGTGTCGGCGATCGGCATCGGAATTTCGGCTCTGGCCAACCGACCTCTGTTCTCCATTGTGACCACCTACATGGTGGTGGCCCTGCTGGGCATTGGGACTCTGATCACGTTCGGGCTGAGCTACGCACTGGTCGAAGAGGACAACGTGGAGGTGTCCTACTCGTTCGTGGACTATCCGCCCGGCACTGACTTCCCGACGGAGATTCCAGCGTCGGTGGAGATGGAATGTGTCACCCAGACCGAGATTCAGACCGTGCACCACACGGAGCGGACGGCGTGGCTGCTGGCCGCCAACCCGTTTGTCATCGTGGCCGACTCGGTTCCCTATTCCCGCGGTGGTGACTTTGGGCAGGTGGCGACGCCGATGAGCCCCGATGCGTCTGTCCAGCCTGGCGTGATGGAGGGCATCAGCCAGGGAGTCCGTTTCCTCCAGGCTGGCCCCGACTACGAGACGACCTGCGAGGAAGCGCAAGGTTTTGGACGGGACCTGCCCGAGGGTGGGTTCCCGATGTGGCCCCTGGGTTTGGTGCTGCAGTCGGCGCTGGCCGGGACCCTGCTGTGGCTTGGACGCCGCAAACTCGCGACCCCCGTCCGGCGGTTGGCGCAGGGGACGCGGATCGCCTGACCCGGGTGAGCAAAGTGGACCGGACGGGTCAACCTGGAGATCGGTGAGCGGAATGTTGCCCACCGATCTCCAGGTTGACCACCGGATCGGCGTTCGTGGGCCAGCGACCATCGGTTGGCTGCCCGGGACCGGCTAGGAAACGGTGCGGCGCCCCTCGAAGGCGCGACCGAGGGTCACTTCGTCAGCATATTCGAGGTCGCCTCCCACCGGCAGGCCGGAGGCCAGGCGGGTCACCTTGATCCCGATAGTTTTGAGCATTCGCGCCAGGTAGGTGGCGGTCGCCTCGCCCTCAAGGTTGGGGTCGGTGGCGATGATAATCTCTTCGATCTGATCGTCAGAGAGCCTGCTGAGGAGTTCGCGGATCCGGAGCTGATCAGGACCGATGCCCGCGATAGGGTTGATGGCGCCGCCAAGCACATGGTAGCGGCCTCTGAAGGATCGGGTGCGCTCGACGGCGATGACGTCCTTTGACTCTTCCACCACGCAGATCGCTGTCGGATCGCGGCGCGGATCGCGGCAGATTCCGCAGGTTTCCTGCTCGGCAACGTTGCCGCACACCGCGCAGAACTTGACCCGTTCCTTCACCGTGACGATGGCGTTGACGAGACGCTTAATGTCCTCACCGTCGCCCTCGAGAATGTAGAAGGCAAGCCGTTGAGCCGATTTCGGCCCGACCCCCGGAAGCCGGCCCAGTTCGTCGATGAGCTCCTGGACTGCGCCTTCGTACACTGGACCTTCTTCTGGTTGCTGAATTCATGCGTCGGAGCGCTACTGGCTGTCGACGCCGCGTTCCTCGATGAGTTTTCCGTTCAGGATGCGTTCGATGGCTGAGCGTCCAACCAGCCCTGACTCCTCGATGGTTTCATCATCGGCGCTAGGCTCGTCCTCGACGTAGACCAAGTCTACGGCGCCTTTCCTCGGATTAGCCGCTTCCTCCTCAAGCCGCTTCCGCTCTGCTTCGTCGAGGAGACGCTGGTACCGGCTGAGCGGCTTCGCTGGTGGGGTGGCGACCGCGGGTGGAGGAGAGGGCTGTTCGGGCGCGGGGTCCCGTGGAGGTTGCTGGTGCTGTGGGCTCGCCGTTTCTGCCGTCGGACGTTCCTGGGTCCCTTCCCGGGCTGGTGCCCCGGCCTGCACCGGTGCCGTGCCCTGTTGCGGGTCGGACAGCGAGGGACGGCGGGTGGACAATGTCTGTTCGGCCGGGCTTGTGGGTTGAGGCGTTTGCCAGGCATCGCTTTCTGGACCCAGATCGTATTCGTCGGAGGGCGGCTCGACCGAAGCCCACGAATCGTCTGGCTCCGAGACTGCTACCTTGCTTCGCTGCGCCCGACTCGCGGGAGCAGTTGGTGCGGCGGGGGATTGCCGGGGGTGGTCGCTCTGGTCTGCGCCGGTGCTTGGGCCGGTATTCCAGCGGGCTGGCGTTGCCCCGCTTGGCTGTTCAGCCGCGCGAGAGGGGGTGGCTGTGGCCGCACCGGGTGGCGGGGAAATCGCTGGCGCAGAGGGTGACGACGGCGCAGAGGTTGTCGAGGAGGGGGTGGATGATGCTGCCGGTGCGGCGTTTAACGGTGCTGGCTGCGAAGGTGGCTGGTCCGTCGGGGCGACTTCCGCGGGGGTGCCTGCGGACGGTGCGGCCTCCGTCGGGGTGCCTGCGGACGGTGTGGGATCGGAGGACGCAGCCGCAGCCGCAGCCGCGGTTGCAGCCGCAGGTGCAGGTTGGCGAGGGCCGGTAAGCGCCTCGCGCGAAGGCGTCATGGCCGGGAGTGCCTGGCTGCGCTGTCGTGTTTCGGGCGTCGAGCTGCTGGGAGGCTCCGTCGGCGCCTGCCGACTAGTGGGTACTTTTGGGTTTGGCTCACCCGCTGACGCTGCTCCGTCGTGGAGAACTTCGATGGTGACGTTCAAGGCAAGGATCGCGTGGATCGCCTGCTTCACATTGTCGATGTGGGTGCCGCGTTGGAACGCGATGGCGTTCCCCTGCGTCGCGAAGGCGAGCACCAACTGGTTTCCGTTCATGGTCCGCGGTTTGGCGTCGGGATTGACGTTGAGCCAGGTGGTCCGTTTGATCCGGGCCAGTTCGTCCATAATCTCCGGCCACGCGCGGCGGATCATCTCCACCGGCGGAGCGCCGGACACGGCCGGAGCCGATGCTGGTTCCTGTTGGGAAGATTCCGGTTCGGCGGGAGGTGAAGTGGCAGGAGCCCGAGCTGGTGTAGTCGAGCTTTCCAGCGCCGAGGAGCCCGGCTCTGACGCGGTCGGAGCTGGTGTAGCGGACGCCCCGTCGTCCGGCGCTGAGGCACCCGGGGTTGGTGTTGACCCAGGCGGCGAGTTCTCCGCCGGGGCGGTTTCATCCGGCCACGCCGAATCGCTGGATGTCGCCTTCTCCGGCGTAGGTCTCGCGGTGGGCGGCGTTGTCTGGGGGCCACCTGGTGTGCTGGCGACAGGAGCGGGCTCCTGCGCCAGGGCGGCCGGTCCGGCGGGCTGGTCGGCAACGGTTGCGGATCCGGCGTATTGCAGCCGGCGCTCAATCCTGTCGACGCGTGCCAGGGTTCCCCGTTCGGTTTCGTCGGCGGCCGGCAACAGAATGCGGGCGCACAGTAGTTCGAGGTGCAGGCGGGGGGAGGTGGCGCCAGTCATTTCGGTCAGGGCCGTATTGGTGATGTCAGCCGCACGGGATAGCTCGCCGCGTCCCAGCTGGTTCGCCTGGGCGCGCATGCGGTTCAACTGGTCATCGGGGGTGCCGCGAAGAATCGCCGCGGCACTGTCCGGGACGGCATTGACGATGATGAGGTCACGGAACCGCTCCAGCAGATCCTCAACGAATCTGCGGGGGTCATGGCCTGTCTGGATCACCCGGTCGACGGCGCTGAACACCGTGCCGGCGTCGCCCGCTGCGAAGGCGTCGACGACGTCGTCGAGCAGTGATGCGTGCGTGTACCCGAGGAGGGACACGGCTAGCTCGTAGTCGAGCCCATCAGGCCCTGCCCCTGCCATGAGCTGGTCGAGCACCGAGAGGGAATCACGCACCGAGCCGCCGCCGGCCCGGATCACGAGGGACAGCACACCGGGCGCCACCGGGATGCCCTCCTGGTGGCAGAGAAGATCAAGATAGGCCATCAACGGCTCGGGCGGGACCAGCCGGAACGGGTAGTGGTGGGTGCGGGACCGGATGGTGCCGATCACCTTGTCCGGTTCGGTGGTGGCGAAGATGAACTTGATGTGTTCGGGTGGCTCTTCAACGATCTTCAGGAGCGCGTTGAAACCCGCCGACGTGACCATGTGGGCCTCATCGATGATGAAAATTTTGTACCGGTCGCGGACGGGTGCGAAGGTGGCGCGTTCCCTCAGGTCCCGGGCGTCGTCGACGCCGCCATGGCTCGCAGCGTCAATTTCAATCACGTCGAGGCTGCCCGACCCACCGCGGGCCAGTTCTACACAGCTGTCGCAGACGCCGCAGGGAACCGGCGTGGGGCCCTGGGCACAGTTCAGGCAGCGCGCGAGGATGCGCGCCGATGTCGTCTTGCCGCAGCCGCGAGGCCCGGAGAACAGGTAGGCGTGGTTGACTCGGCCCTTCTCAATGGCAGCCATGAGGGGCTCAGTGACGTGCTCCTGGCCGATGACATCCGCGAATGCTTCGGGACGATATCGGCGGTAAAGGGCTGTGCTCACAGAAGAACCCTATCGGTTGGCGGTGACGTAGTGCAGCGGTGGCATCAGGACAGGCTGCCGGGCTCGACAGTCCAGGCTTCGCGCGGCAACCGTGCGGGATCAAAGGCCCCCAGCGCTTCTGCCAGCGTACCCGCCGGGAGCCCTGCCGAGCGAAGAATCAGGTCCCTCACCCGGTCACTGCTCCACCCTTTTTCGGCGAGGGATTCCAGGGTGACGGCGCCGTCCCGTTTGGCGAGCCGCTGCCCCACCGGGTTTAAGGCCAGGGGAACGTGCGCGTACTGAGGCGGGGTGATTCCCAGGAGGGTGGCGAGATAAGCCTGCCGTGGCGCGGAGCTGAGGAGGTCATCCCCGCGGACCACCTGGTCCACCCTCTGGGCGTCGTCGTCGACCACTACGGCCAGGTTGTAGGCGGGCACTCCGTCGCTGCGGACAATGACAAAGTCATCCACCGGGCCGGTGTACACGCCGTGCAGGTGATCCTGGACAGTCCAGGTGGTGACCCCCGACCGCAGCCGGAGCGCCGGCGGACGTTCAGGTTGCGGGGGGACCGTTGACGGTGTGAGGTTGCGGCAGGTGCCCGGGTAGGAGCCGGGTAGGCTGTGCGGCGCTGTTGCGGCTTCGGCGATGTCCCGGCGGGTGCAGAAGCACTCGTACAGGAGGCCGGCATGCCGCAAGGACTCGACGGCGTCCTGGTACAGGGTAAGGCGCTCGCTTTGGCGAACCGGCGTCGCATCCCAATCGAGCCCGATGGCGACCAGCTCGGCAAGCTGCGCGTCCTCGGCTCCGGCCCGGGCGCGGTCCAGATCCTCGATCCGCAGGAGAAACGTCCGTGCGGTGCTGCGTGCGAAGAGCCAGGCGAGAATTGCGGTACGGAGATTTCCCAAATGCAGCTCCCCGGATGGGCTGGGTGCAAAGCGTCCGGCGCCAGGGCTGTTCATCGGTGCTCCTGAAGCGTCAGGGAATGTCCAGGGAATGAGAAGACCCCCCATGCACCTGCCAGAGCCCGCTTACCCTTGCTACCTTCCGGTCCTGGGGGAGTTCACAGGGTGACACCACATGAGGGGCCGGAGAAGAGTCTACAGGAATCCGGCGGTCGGCTTCGAACCAGGTCGTCGGCCGGTCCGAGGGCTCAATTGCTGGCCGGGGATCGGTTGGCGGTGCATCGGGTGACCATTGCTCCCGGCGGTGTGGGGCAGGGTCGCCCGACTGCGATTCGTTAGATCGTTGCCCGTTGGGTAGTCTGGTATCTGCTCCAAACTAGGAGGATTCGCCTAGCGGCCTATGGCGCACGCCTGGAACGCGTGTTGGGTTAACGCCCTCGGGGGTTCAAATCCCCCATCCTCCGCGCAATAAGAAGCGGCTCTGACCCGGCAATACGCCGGTCAGGGCCGCTTTTTTCTTTATCGTCCGCCGAACTTCCCAGTGATCGGCAAAGATCGGTGGGACTATCTAGACAGTCCCACCGACCGAGCTCGATCACTGGGATCCTGTGCTGGCGTCCCCGCGCAGTCGGGCGAGCCGACGGAGCGCAGCAGCCTCGCTGGGACCCTCTGGCCCCAGACCCAGCCGGACGATGAGCATTACCACCCGGGTGGCAGAGCGCACCGGCAGCGGGATGGGCCCCAGCGACGGGACGCGCAACCCGAGCAGTTCACGGTGTCGGGGTTCCAGAGTGGCCACCGCCCCGGCGAACAGCACCTGGTACCCCAGCCGCTGTGACGCAGGTAGCGGCGGGCGTTTGATGTACCGGAGGGCTTCGGTGACCTGCGGGCCGCACACCAGTTCGTCGTCGAACGCTGCCAGTTGGGCGGCGAGCTCCGCTGCGGATTCGGGCGGATCGGTGACCCCCATGAGCCGCCCGGCCTGCGCCCACTCATTGACGTAGTTGTCGGCGCCGCCGGGTATTTTGGGCCCGTACGCAAGATGTGAGGCGAGGAACGCGTCGGTGAAAGCCAGATGCACCCAACGCAGCAAATCGGGGGAGGCCGCCGAGTAGGGCTGCGTGGCGCCCTGGCTGTCCGTATACGTCCCCGAGACCCGCTGGTGCAGCCGCTGCACCCAGGCAGAGCCGCCCTTGGCCGCCTCGGCGGACCCATAGGTGACGGTGAAGATCCACTGGATGGTGCCCGCCAGGCGCCCGAGGGGGTCTTCGCGGTAGCGCGAGAAGTCGTGGACACCCGCCATCGCCCCCGGGTGCAGGGCCTGCAGGAGGAGCGCGCGGATCCCGCCGACCAGGGGGGTCATGGACCCGTGGACTGCCCAGGCCGCTGACGACGGCGGGAAGTAGCCGACGTCGTCGCCCTCGTCTAGTTTCTCCGCCCAGGCCGGAGGGACCTCCGCGTTGCCGGTGAAGGTTTTGCGGAGCTGTGTTCGCCAGGTGCTGATGAGGGAGGCCACCCTCTCATTATTACTCAGGCCCATCCGTGGGCTGCTACCGTACGAATGCTAAGCAGTCACCTACCGGGAGCAACCATGCCACCAACGAATTTGCACTCTATTCCTCTGACCATGAACGACGGCACCGAGAAATCGTTCGGGGACTTCAAAGGCAAAACGGTGATGGTGGTGAATGTTGCGTCGAAGTGCGGGTACACCCCGCAGTATGGCGGGCTGGAGAACCTATACCAAAAGTATCGCGATCAGGGATTCGTGGTGGTTGGTGTGCCCTGCAACCAGTTCATGAGCCAGGAGCCCGGCACCGATGAGGACATTCAGTCGTTCTGCTCCGCCACCTACGATGTGACGTTCCCCCTGACCAAGAAGGCCGACGTGCGCGGCAAGAACCAGCACCCGCTCTACTCGGAGTTGACCAAATTCAAGAACGGGATCTTGCCCGGACTGGTGAAGTGGAACTTCGAGAAGTTCCTGATCAACGATCAGGGCTCAGTGGTGGCGCGCTTCGCCCCGACCGTCGAACCCGAGTCGGACGAGGTTGTCGCGGCCATCGAGGACGCCATCGGCAAGGCGGCCTAGCTGCTAGGTCGCCCCCGACCGTCATCCAGCGACAGGACGCAGGCGGCGAGAAAAGCAGCCCCGGCGTCGTCGTTGGTCAGAACACCCTCGGTGAGCACCGGGTACGGGGTCGCCGGGACGCCGTCCGCGGGCCGGACGTCGACATGAGCGACGTCGTACCCGTGCGCATGCAGGTAATCAGCCATTGCGTAGTCGGTGCGTGAATCCCCAACGGTCCGCCAGCGGGACGGAATGGTGCTGAGCAGTGCTAAGGCCCGCTCGGCACCAAGGTCCTTGCCCAGGCGGACCGACTCGATGTCGGTGGAGATGATGGTCGGGTCGATCCTGAAGTCGATATTGTCGTCGCTGTCCGGGGCATGGTGGGCCAACCGGCACACTCCCATCCCGAAGGAACGCATCAGGGCCAGCGCATCGGCGTCGAATCCGGCCTGCTCCGCCAGATAGTCGGTGTTATCAACGTCGATGTGCTGTTCCACCGAGACCATCGCGTACTTGGTTTCGTCAAAAAACATGTGGGCCGAGTATTTCTCCGCCACGAGGTCGCGAATCCCCGCCCCGAACTCCTTCGGCAGCGCGAGCGACTGATCGACGTGCAGTTCCCCGGCCCCTGAGCGGTCAAAGCTGAACCAGACTCCGCCTTTCTCGCAAATGGCGTGGAACACCACCCCCTCCGGAATCCCTGCTGCGAGCATCGGGTCCATGACCTCACTGCGGATAAACGAATCGGACCGTCCGGTGTTGAAGATGACCGGCCACCCCGCGGCGGCGAGCGTCAGGAGGTCGTCGATGATTTCCTTCCGGACGGTCCGCGACACGGGGCTCGCAACCGGCCCGTCGACGTCCAGCAGAAGGCCCGTACTCAGATGGGTATCGGTCTCGGGCATAGGTCAATTCTCCATGGTTTCTACAAGGTGTCGAAATCAGAATTAGTGAATGACACGCAACAGCCATTTAGATCCCCACCGAATGAGCGGACAGGGCCGATGACCATACTAATGGGCGACGTCGAGCGGGCTACGGTCGACGTCGCTAAAGCGGTTGACGTAAACATCACATCCGACGACCGGACCGGCCTGACGCGCCGCGTCTTTGGTGTACTGGTCGGTGTCACGGTGGCTGGCACGGCAGCAGCGGGCGGCCTGCTGGCAGCCGCTACCTCTGCCAGCCCGCCCGGAGTGAAAACTTCCTTCGGCACCGTCCGGCTGACCGAGGCCGAGCGGCAGCTGAGATTCCTGCCAGCGAACGGTCCGGGCGGCTCCGACGCACAGAAACTGCCCGGGATCACCCACGGTGGTCACAGTGCGGTCGGCAGCACGGCTCAACCAGCCAACAGCACCTGGGGGGAACACCTTGCCCTTCGACTGGAGGTCCGCAACGACTCCGACCAGCCCGTACTCTTCGCCCCGGGCCAGCTGCGCCTGCAGATCGGTGCGGACGGACCTACCGTGACGAACCGGGACGCTGAAGCGCTCACCGGCCCGCTCCCGGCCGACTCGACAACCTCCCTGTGGATCAACTTCCTGGTACCCGCCGATGCGACGAGACTCTCCGCCGAGTTCACCGACCCGTGGGGTGGCAGCCCTCCGCTGGCCCTGGAGTTGCCGCCGGTGCTCAACCGGCCAGGCTCGCTGGCGGTGGATCATGACTGACAACCAGGGAATCGCGAAGAATGGCGTCGATATCGCCGGAGAACCCACCGATCTGGAGGTGACAGGCCAGCTGGGCCGTTGGGACTTCCTCCGGTACGGGGCCGCCGCCGGCGTGGGCGCGGCAGCCCTCCTTAACGCGCAGCCCGCCCAGGCCGCACGGGTTAACAGAGTGGCGACGACGCGGCCCGTCGCCGTCAGCCCGATCCCCGGCGTGCTCGACCTCTACATCAATGAGGGTTACCTCAAAATGGTCGATGACTCGTTGGTGTACCACCGCGGATTTGGAGACCGTCCAACTGATGTTGACGATTTCCGCCCCAGCCTTGCCATTGCCCCGAAGGTGTTCACTGCAGCTGGTCAACTGGTGGAAAGTCGGAGCTATCCTCTGGGAGCGCCACTTCCCCCGCATGGAACGCCCCAGCCCTTCGGGCCGGACCCCGCCAATCCGGGGCAGTACTTTATCCGTCGAAACTACTGGGCGAGCTATTACCCGCAGCGGACCATCATCGCGGAAGTGGGGGCCCGGATCCGGATCCGGGTTCACAACCGGTTGTCCAAACAGCATCAATTCACTTTGCACGGGGCAGGCCCGGGCGGCAGCGACGTGGGCACCGGGACAATTCAACCCGGGGGAAGCGCGCTACTGGAACTCGATACGCCAGCACCCGGGACGTATATCTACGCGGACCCGACCAACGCCCCGGTCGAGCGGGTGTTGGGTTTGTTCGGCGTGCTGCTGGTGATCGATCCGGAGCATCGGTGGGCCATCGGGGAGGACATGGCGTCGTTCGAACGCCAGTGGCTCTGGATCTGTCACGACGTCGACTCGGTCTGGGCCGGGATTGAGGCCTCCGGCGGAACTGTTGACCCACGCCGGACCAAGGCGGTACCGCGATACTTCCTCCTCAACGGACGCAGCGGCTACGAATCCCTGGGAATCACCACCGACGACGACCTGAATCTCGCCACCGAGGAAGAGACGCTGATCTCGGGCTATCCCCGGCAGCTGGACGTCCGGCAGTTCGGCGAGGGCACCGAGCTGGGGACGCTACGCGGAGGGCAACTGGTACGCATGGTCAATCCCGGCATCGTATTCCACCAGATGCATTTCCACGGCAACCACCTGTGGACTGTAGGACGCAATAACTACAACTGGCCGCGCAGCGACGGTTTCGTGGACCCCGACGGGCATGTGGTGGTTCAACAGTGGGAGGACGTCATTGAACTTGAACCCATGGACCGCAAGGACTGCATCATCCCGATCAAACGGCCACCAGACGCCGTCAACCAGGTCTGGGCAGCGCGGACTACAGACTGGGAGTATCCCATGCACTGCCACGCTGAACCATCGCAGACGGCTGCCGGCGGGTTGTACCCTGGCGGGCTGGTTGCACACTGGACTCTGAAAGCACCGATCACAGGAGCGGCATTGTGAGCAACGTCAAGGTACCCGCAGGCACAGAGCGCCGGTTCCCCTGGTTTAGGCGCACCGAGCCGACCCCGAAGCCGAGCGCCAAGTCCACGCTTTCACCCACGCCGAAGCCGACGTCGAGTGCCAAACCGGCGCCCAAGCCGATACCCAAGGCCAGTGCCAAACCCACCCCCAAGCCGACGTCGAGCGCCAAACCGGCGCCCAAGCCGACACCCAAGGCCAGCGCCAAACCCACCCCCAAGCCGACGTCGAAGCCAACGTCGAGCACCAAACCGGCGCCCAAGCCGACGACACCGAAGCCGACGCCGACCGCCACACGGACGGCGACACCCAAGCCGACGCCGAGTGCGACGGCGACAACCCCGGCTCCACCGCCGTCGCCCACCCCGTCGCCCACTCCGGTTCCACCGCCGTCGCCCACCCCGTCGCCCGCTCCCGATGACGACGGCGCCCCGAGTCACCGCTTCCGCAGCCAGGTGGACTTCAGCTCAGAACAGCTGGACCTTGAGAACCCTGTCACTGAGTTCCTGCAGACGCCCCAGCGGTCGGTGGTGATGGAGTTCTTTTCCCGCGACCTGGTGTTTGATGATGGAAAGAAATTTGAGGTGTGGAGTTTCGAATCGGAGGATTCCGGGCGGAGCCTGCCGGGACCGACGCTGCGGCCCACCGAAGGCGAGATCTTTCATGCGACGTTCACCCCGGCCAAGGGTGCCCACACCATTCATTGGCACGGCATGGAACCGGATCCACGCAACGACGGCGTCGGACACTCCTCTTTCGAAATCGGAGGCAGTTACACCTACCAGTGGCAGGCCGAGCCGGGTAGGCCTGGGGACCCCAACTACGGGGCGGCGGGCACCTACTTCTATCATTGTCACGTCAACACCGTCCTGCATGCCCAGATGGGGATGTTCGGTGCCCTGGTGGTGGACCCGGTGGTGCATCCCAGCTACCCGGTGACGCCCGGTGCACGCAGACCCTTCGTCGATGGGCCCGAGTACGACATCGCGACCGAATGCCTACTGGTTCCGTATTCGCTGGACCCACGCTGGCATGAAATGAACCATGCCGCCGGACTGTCCGGCGAAGACGTGGGACTTAACCGGTTTGAGCCTAAGAACTTCTATCTGCTGGGAGGCAATCTGGCGGACCGGGGTGACACCGACGGCAGCGTCTGGAGCCTGTCGTCCATCTCAGCCAACGTAGTGCCAGGCGCGCGCAAACCCACCCTACTGAGGATCGTCAACGCCAACTACCTGCCCAATCGGATGTACTTCACCGATGAGGCAGGGCACCCCGCCCGGATCGCCGAGGTCATTGCCCATGACGGGCGGCCCTTCAGGGACACCTCAGTGCCGGGGGTGCCTTCTCCGACCTGCGCGGCGGCAGGCTATCCGCTGCTCACTAGCCTGCTGGGTTTCGGAGCAGCCGAACGGTACGACGTCATGCTGCTGCCTCCGACGGCCGGCCGGTACGAATTGAAGGTCGAATGGGAAGACTGGATTACTGGCGAAGTGCTCGCGGCACGGACCATACCGATCATCGCGACCTGACCGGCCGGAACGTAACCTTTCGGCCACTAAACCCCGTTGGGCGCGGCTCATGTTCCATTGACCGTTGATGTTCTCTAGTCTGTATTGGTGATCTTCAAAGCCGTAAGCGCCGGACGCCCCTACCCTGACCATGGTCATGTGACCCCGAAGGACTGGGCCAGCGTCGCACCTCGTCAGGTGCGCCTGGACGACTTGGTGACCACCAAAACCACCCTGGACCTTGAGGCGCTGCTAGCCGAGGACTCCACCTTTTTCGGCGACCTGTTCCCACATGTAGTCCAGTGGAACAAGACGCTGTACCTCGAAGACGGGTTACACCGTGCCGTTCGAACCGCCTTGCACCAACGGACTATTCTGCATGCGCGCGTGCTGGTGATCGATGACTGACCAGTCGCCGCACCGGCACGAAACCAAGAAGTCCAAGAAGAATCCGATCGAGTGGCACGGTCACCGGATCGTCACTGAAAACGATCTGGACAATGTGTTCGCCGATACCGGGGACGTTGAGCGACCGCATATCTACATGCGGCGGCTCAGGCACGGCGTGGTCCTGGTGGTACTGGTCGCGTTGGTGGCGACAGCGGTTTTCGTGGCCATCGGCATCAACCGTGGGGATATCCGGATTGCGGCCCTGGAACCTGACCTCGCACCGACCTACACCTGCCCCGCGGGACCATTCGAGGTGCAGTCACCCTCGGCGGTCACCGTTAACCTCTATAACAGCACCACCATCGATGGGTTGGCAGGAACCGTCGGCGAGAGCCTGCAGGGCCGCGCCTTTGTCGTCGGCGAAGTGGCCAATCGCACGGTGAACCGGGTAGGCATGACCGCGATCGTCGTGTCCGGGCCCACCGGATACGCGAACGCTTTTACCGTGCAACGTCAGATCCCCGGGACGACTTTCGTTGAGGACGAGCGCACCGACGCGACCGTCGACGTCGTCGTCGGATCAGGGTTCGAGACTCTCATCGCCGAGGAAGACCTGGATACGACGCCGGCCGGGCTGATCTGCACCGACCCGGCGACGGCGTCCGCCGAGCCCGAGTCGGCGTCCGGGCCTCCCGAAGCCACTCCGGCGGCGCCCTAGCTACAGCCGTCCGGGCCGCACGTTTCGCCGTCGGAACCCGCAGTTGACCCCGCAGGACTAACGAGCGTGAGGGGGTTCGCTTCCTTCCACGCGGTGTCCAGCGCCTCGGCGAACAGGTCCGTGGGCTGGGCTCCGGAGATGCCGTACTTCCGGTCGATGACGAAGAAGGGGACACCGCTGATACCGAGGGCGCGGGCTTCGGCGATATCCTGCCGGACGTCGTCGGCGAATCGGTCGGTGCCCAGGGTGTCACGCACGTCCTGCTCCGTGAGGCCGAGGCTCGCACCCAGGCCCACCAGGAACTCAGTGTCCGAGGTGTCCTTGCCCTGCTCAAAGTGGGCGGACAGGATGGCCTCCTTGGCCGCATCGCCGAGACCCTGGGATTTGGCCAGGTGCAGGAACCGATGGGCCGTGAAGCTATTACCCACCACGACGTCCTCGAACCGGAAATCCAGGCCCTCGCCCGCGGCTGAGGCGGAGAGGCTGTCCCACATCTGGCGGACCTGGTCCTCTGGGATGCCCTTGCGCTCCGCGAGGTACTGCTGCTCGGTGCCGTCGTAGTGGTCTGGTAGGTCCGGATCGAGCTGGAAACTCTTCCAGGTCACCGTGACCTGGTCCCGGTGGGCGAACCCCGCCAGGGCTTTCTCGAACCGGCGCTTGCCGACGAAACACCAGGGACACTTGACGTCTGACCAAATTTCAATCTGCATACCTCGCACAACGCGGGGGTGGCTTCGGCATATTCCCGCCACTCAATAGAGACGCGCCCGCACCCAACCGGATGCGGACGCGTCACTGTTCGTCCAGACATTCGTCTAGATGTCGGTTTAGACGGGTGCGAGCTCCCTGCTCTCGTGCAGGTAGCGGGCGTAGGCGGGGACGGTGAGGAACGTGGGGAACTCCTCGCCGAGTGCCACCTCCTCGAAGATCGCGCGGGCGTCGTCAAACCGGTCGCCGTCGAAGCGCTCCAGTCCCTCAAATTCCTCCTCCAGCAGTTCGGCCACCCAGCCGTGGGTGATCACTTCGCCGTCGTCGGTCACCGCACCCGAATAGATCCACTGCCAGATCTGCGACCGGGAGATCTCGGCCGTGGCCGCGTCCTCCATCAGGGAATTGATCGCCGCAGCACCATTGCCGCGCAGCCACGACTCGATGTACCTCACACCCACCTCGAGATTGCCGCGGATGCCACCCTCGGTGATGACCCCGGGGGTGCCAGCGATGTCCAGCAGCGCCTTATCGTCGGGGACGACGTCGTCGCGCAGCCTGGTGAGCTGGTTCGGTTCGCTACCAAGCACCGAATCAAACACCTCCATGGCCACCGGAACCAGGTCCGGGTGAGCCACCCAGGAGCCGTCGAACCCGTCGTTCGCTTCGCGCGTCTTGTCAGCCCGCACCTTCTCCAGTGCGACGGCGTTAGCCGCCTCGTCGCGTCGGTTCGGGATGTTCGCCGCCATCCCGCCAATCGCATGGGCACCCCGGCGGTGGCAGATTCGCACTAGTTGCTCCGTGTAGGACCGCATGAACGGGGCGGTCATGGTCACCATGGACCGGTCGGGAAGGACGAAACGGGGTCCGCGGGTCCTGAAGTTCTTGATCACGGAGAAGATGTAGTCCCACCGGCCCGCGTTCAAACCAGCGGCGTGTTCGCGCAGCTCGTAGAGGATCTCTTCCATCTCGAAGGCCGCGGTGATGGTCTCGATCAGAACCGTGGCGCGGATGGTGCCCTGGGGGAGCCCGAGGAGCTGCTGGGCCTGGACGAAAATGTCATTCCACAGCCGCGCTTCGAGGTGGTTTTCGATCTTCGGTAGGTAAAAGTACGGGCCACGGCCCTGCTCGATCAGGGTCCGGGCGTTGTGGAAGATATACAGCCCGAAGTCCACCAGGCCGCCGGCAATCGGGGTGTTGTTGATCAGCAGGTGCTTTTCCGGCAGATGCCAGCCGCGGGGCCGGACCACGATGGTCGGACGGTCCGCGCCCAGGTGGTACTCCTTACCCTCCGGGGAGGTGAAGTCGATCCGGTCCGCGAGGGCATCGCGCAGGTTGATCTGCCCATTGATGACGTTAGACCAGCTCGGGGTGGAGGAGTCCTCCATGTCAGCGAGCCACACCTTGGCGCCCGAGTTGAGCGCGTTGATGGTCATCTTTCGGTCCACCGGCCCGGTGATTTCCACCCGGCGGTCCTCCAGTCCCGGAGCGACCGGCGCCACCCGCCAGCCGGTATCGTCCCTGATGTGTTTCGTTTCCGGGAGGAAACGCGGGTCGGTGCCGTTGGAGATCCTGGCACGGGACTGCTGCCGCAACTGTAGGAGTTCCTGCCGTCGGGTCCCCGTCGATTGATGCAGCCGCCGCAAAAATTCGAGTGCCTCGGGGGTGAGAATTTCGTCCTGGCGGCGCACGGCCGGCGCCGTCAGGGTAACGCCGTTGAGAGTGATCAGGTTGTTCATGGTGTGCCTCCTGGAAAAGTGGTGGGGGTTAGTGGAACTGCTGCGCCTCGGTGGAGCCGGCCAGTGCGAGGGTGCTGCCCGTGGGGTTCAGAGCGGTGGCGACCTGGTCGAAGTAGCCGGTTCCCACCTCGCGCTGGTGCTTGGTTGCGGTGTAGCCGCGGGATTCGGCGGCGAACTCTCGTTCCTGCAGCTCGACGTAAGCGCTCATGCCGTCGCGTGCATAGCTTTCGGCAAGATCGAACATCGAGTAGTTGAGGGCGTGGAAGCCGGCCAGGGTGATGAACTGGAAGGTGAAGCCCATGGCGCCGAGCTCACGCTGGAACCTGGCGATCGTCGCGTCATCGAGGTGCTTCTTCCAGTTGAACGACGGCGAGCAATTGTACGCGAGCATCTGGTCCGGATACTCCGACTTGATGCCCTCAGCGAACTTCCGCGCCAGATCAAGATCGGGTGTTCCGGTCTCCATCCACAGCAGGTCCGCGTACGGTGCGTAGGCGCGGCCCCGCGCAATGCAGGCGTCCAGCCCGTTACGCACGGTGTAGAAGCCTTCGGGAGTGCGCTCGCCGGTGATGAACGGTTGGTCCCGCTCGTCAACGTCCGATGTGATCAGCGTTGCCGCCTCAGCATCGGTCCGCGCCACGACCACCGATGGTGCGCCGGCGACGTCGGCCGCGAGCCGGGCGGCGTTGAGGGTCCGCACATGCTGCTGAGTGGGGATGAGCACCTTACCGCCGAGGTGGCCGCACTTCTTCTCGGAAGCGAGCTGATCTTCCCAGTGAACGCCCGCGGCGCCGGCCTGGATCATCGACTTCATCAGTTCGTAGGCGTTGAGCGGGCCACCGAAGCCGGCCTCGGCGTCGGCGATGATGGGCACCAGGTAGTCCTCCACCGTCTGGACGCCCTCGGCGAAGTCGATCTGGTCGGCACGCAGCAAAGCGTTGTTGATGCGCCGCACCACAGTCGGGACCGAGTTGGCGGGGTAGAGGGACTGGTCGGGGTAGGTGTGGCCCGAGTTGTTGGCATCGGCGGCGACCTGCCAGCCGGACAGGTAGATGGCCTTCAGGCCGGCTTTGACCTGCTGCACCGCCTGGTTACCGGTCAACGCGCCAAGCGAGTGGGTGTACTCGCCCGTTCGGGCCTGATCGGTCAGCTGGGTCCAGAGCTTCTCGGCGCCGCGCTTGGCCAGGGTGTGCTCCTCCTGGACCCGGCCGCGGAGGCGGACGACGTCGGCCGCCGAATAGTCGCGCTTGACGTTATCCCAGCGGGGATTGGCCGACCACTCGAGTTCGAGCTCCCGCTCCGCGGATCCTTCGGCGCCCTGGCCAGTCGATGTTGTGTGGGCGGGTGGGGTGGTCTGGTCCTGTGTCATTGCGTTCTCCTTTGAATTCCCTGAGCCGCGGTTCCAAGTTCATAAAGTATTCGACGGCTTCGTAGAACCAACCTTTCTACCATTCCGGCCCCTTGCCTAGACGAAACTACTGGCAAGAAGCGCACTTCTTCGCGTAACCTCAACAAATGACTAACATGCCGATCAGACCAGCCACCTGGAACCGGCCAGGGCCCAGTGGGTCTGCCACGATAAGTTCCGGAGGGCCGGGGGACCTCGACGCGATCAGCCTGGGCCGACGGATCCGCCACCTCAGGAAAGCGAAGGGGATGACGCTCGACGATCTCGGCGCCGTCGTCGGCACTGTTGCGTCGCAGTTGTCGCTGATCGAGAACGGCAAACGGGAACCGAAGCTGGGGATGCTGCAGGGGCTCGCGGCGGCGCTCGGGGTGGGCATCGATCAGCTGCTGGGTGCGGAGCCGCCCTCCAGGAGGGCGGCTCTGGAGATTGAGCTGGAGCGGGCGCAGCGCGGCCCGCTGTACGGGTCCCTCGGTCTGCCGAAGGTGCGCATCTCCGCACGGCTACCGATGGAGGTCCTCGAATCGCTGGTGGGGCTTCAGGGGGAGCTGGAGCGGCGGCTCAACGAGCAAGTAGCCACTCCTGAGGAGGCCCGCCGGGCCAACGCCGAACTGCGGGGGGAGATGCGCCGCCAGAACAACTACTTTCCCGACCTCGAAGCCGAAGCGCAGAAGGTCCTGGATTCGGTGGGTCACACCACGGGGCCCATGTCGCAACACCTGATCGCTGACATTGCAACGCACCTGGGGTTTACCCTGCATCATGTGGGCGACCTGCCGCATTCAACGCGCTCCGTCACTGATCTAAAGAACCGCAGGATCTACCTGACGCAGTCGCAGCGGACCGATCACGATCCGCGCTCGGTGTTGCTGCAGGCACTGGGGCACTACGTGTTGGACCACCAGACGCCCGAAAACTATCGAGAGTTCCTCCGGCAGCGGGTGGCCACCAACTACTTCGCCGCCGCGTTGTTGCTGCCGGAGAAACCGGCTGTGCAGTTCCTGCAGCGGTCTAAGGCGGCCAAGGAGATCGCCGTCGAGGACATCCGCGATGCCTTCGCCGTGTCCTACGAGACCGCGGCGCACCGGTTCACCAACCTCGCCACCGAGCACCTGGGTATCCCCACCCATTTTCAGAAGACCCACGAGAGCGGGATTATCTATAAGGCCTATGAGAATGACGGCGTCACGTTCCCCCAGGATCATACCGGCGCCATTGAGGGACAGCCCTCCTGTAAACGGTGGACGTCACGGGTGGTATTTGAGGTAGCCGACAAGTTCCGTGCGTACAACCAGTACACGGACACTCCCAGCGGCACGTACTGGTGCACGGCCAGGACCGAACGGTCGGCCAACGGCGAATTCTCGCTGAGCATCGGGGTGCCGTACGCGCACGTGAAATGGTTCAGGGGCCGGGACACCGCCATGCGGGAGAAGTCCTTCTGCCCGGATGAGGCGTGCTGTCGGCGCCCGCCGTCGTCGTTGGCTGAGAACTGGGCCGGTCACGCCTGGCCTAGCGCCCGGGCGCACTCCCATCTGCTGGCCGCGATGCCGCCCGGTGCGTTCCCCGGGGTGGACGAGACCGAGGTGTACAGCTTCCTTGAGGCCCACTCGGACTGACCGGGGACCTTTTCCTAGTGCAAAAAGTAGTGGCCACCTGTTGCCGGGTGGCCACCACTTTTTGGTGTCTAGCTGATGCTAACCGTGGTTACGGGTTGCACCCGCCGTTGTTTTCGTTGTAGCCGTCCAGGCGCTCGATGAACGCAGCCATAGCGTCACGCGCGACTGGCTGAAGGCTCTTGTACTCGCCATCAGGGAAGCCCCGGGTGATCTTGTTCTCGGCCATCCAGGAGATTTCCCGGTGGAACTGGTCGTTCACCGGAACATCCCGGAACGGTTTGACCTGAGGTGCCTGATAATCTGCCGCGTCGCCGATGTTGCAGTAGAGCCCGGCGAAACGATTCATGAATGCTGCCATTGCATCACGGTTGACGGGAGCCAGCGGACGGTAGGTGACCGCCCCGTTGCCCTCGTCGTATCCGGTCGACAAACCAGTCTCGGCCATCCAGGACATTTCCCTGTAGAACTGGGTGTCCGTGGTGATGTCATCGAAAGGCGACACCGTCGGCTCGGCATAGGCAGGCTTGCCGGCCAGGCGGTAGAGGAACGCCGCCATCGCGTCGCGGTTGATCGAGGCGAGCGGGCGGTACGTGCCATCCGGGTAACCGGTGGTCAGGCCTCGGTCGGCGAGCCAGTTGATTGCGTCCTCGTGCTCGTTCCCCGCAACATCCGGGAAGCGAAGCTGATCAACCTGAAGTCCCACAATTTCGTCCTTCAGCCCGGTTGCGTTCTGGTGGTGCAGGAACAACGCACGGGCATCGGTGACGCCCTCCTGGCGGTTGACGCCCAGCAATGCCCCGTCGGCCGAAACAAAGGAGGCGTCGGGGGTTGCGCCAGCAAACCACAGCTCAGGCTCCGTGACGTTGAAGTCGATCCAGTCGGTGGAATCCACCGGACCGTTCTCGCCATCCTCGTCAACGTTGAAGGAACTGTAGGTTGCCACGCGGTACTTGATGGGTGCCGATGCTTCCAGATCGAGGCCAAGCGCTGCGACCGGGATGGGGAAGGTGACGACGTTGGTGTCGAAGGTGTTGGTGTCAACGCTGCCGTCAACGCCATTGGCGGAGACGACGGCGAGTGCAGAGACGTTGCCTTCCGCGTCGACCGGACCAAGCGAACCGTCAGCGTTGAGTTCGTAGACTTCGAAGAGGATCAGGTCCAGGTCAGCAGCGCGGCTGGTGAATCCGACGTGGTCGGCTGTGCTGTCGTTGTCCGTGTCGAACTCGACCTCGATGGCGTTGTTACCGCCAAGCTGGCCCCAGTTCTGCCAGGTGCTGATGCCGAGGTTGAAGACAGCGGGGGCCTTCTCGTCCTCTGGATCGCCACCGGCTGCAACCACTGCGGGGACCGTTGACGATGCGCCGACTGAACGCAGGTCATAGGAGTACAGGGATTCCAGCGGACGCTTGTCGGCCCGGGGGCTTTCAGCGCCGAGCACGAGTGGGGACACAATTGACTCATACAGCGAGCCTTCCCCACCCTGCGCCAGGCCACGGCCCTCCAGGGCGATTGCAGTCTCAAGAGTCGAGGCGTTCTCGAACATGATCTTCGCGCCAGCCGAAATCTCGGACGTAGGCTTCGGTGCCGAGTAGACGGGGACACGGAGTTTCTGGCCCTCTGCTCCAAGCAGCTGTACCCGTCCGGACACGTCGGCGAGGTACTGGCGGGGCACCCCGAGCTGGGTTGCCTCAGCGGCGGGGTCGATCGTCTTCGCCAGCGCAGCAGGATCGTCGATGCTCATGATGACATCAAGCGTGATGGTTCCGTTGGCAGGCACATTGACCACCTCGGGGAACACCGTGATCTCAACACCTGGCATGGTGGATGCCTTGAGGTAGCTGGTCGTGTAGGTCAGGACGGCGTCCGACTTGTTTTCGACGGTGACCTGCTTGGTGATCTCCGTCTTCTCGGTCCCGAGTTCCAGTACACCGAAGTTTACCGAGGTCAGTGATGGATCCTCGGTTGCGTAGGCCAGCACCCGGGTGTCGAGGGCCTGGACCGCGTCCACCCGACCCGAACCGACCCGGTTGGGTGCGTAGGCGACTCCGTCAGCGGTCAGTAGATCCGCTGTTGCCGTGTTCATGATCATTGACTTGATTTCGTACGGGTTGAAGTCGGTGGCACCAACCAGCAGCGCTGCGATGCCGGCAGTGTGAGGGGCGGCCATCGATGTGCCACTCTTTACCGAAGCGCCGGATCCTGTGCCGACCTGGACCGAACCGGTTGAGACACCGGGGGCCGCGACGTCAGGCTTCACCACCCCGTTCGAGCCATGAATTCCTCGGGACGAGAAGGAAGCCAGCGTGTCCAGTGCCCCGGAGCTAGCTCCGGCAGTTGCCTGGTACTCAGAATCCAGAAGGACTTCCAAGGTGCCAGCCGCTGCTGCCGGTTCCAACTGTTCGGAGAACTCGGCGTTTAGCTGGACGCCGGGAATGGTTGCGTTGCCGCCGATTCCAGAGGCAAAGACTGACCGGGGCGAGTCGAGGACTACACCTTCTCCGCCTGCGGCTTCGACGTTGTTGAAGCGCACGCCCGATCCGCAAGGGAATTCGCCGTTCTCCTCCCACTGCAGCCAGACCCATTTGCCGTCGAACGTGTTTGGAGCGAAGGGCTGGCAGCCGAACGCATTGGCTGCGGGGGCTTTGACGACGGTTCCCGTGAGCTGGTCGGGGGTGGCGTTGGTGTAGTTAAAGTTTTGCGCGTACTGGCCAGCAGCCTGCCCCGCTTCTGGTGCGAGTACATCAATCCGGTCCAGGGTGACCTGGGAGCCGACGCTAGCAGCGACGGTGAGCGCCGACTTGGCGCTGCCGGGGGAGCCGCCGATGTCGTAAATGTCGCCGTCGTTACCTGACGAAACGACTGAGAGGACGCCAAGGGTGGTGAGCTCGTTGACGATGTCGTTTTCGGGGTCGTCATACGCTGGGAAGGAGGAGCCAAGCGACATGTTGACTACCTGCGCGCGGTCGTCGAAGTTGCCGTCACGGTTGGGGTCGAGCACGTAGTCGAGCGCCTGGCCGACGACGGAACTGGAGCCTTCGCAACCGAAGACGCGGAGCGCAACCAGCTGTGCGTCGGGGGCCGAGCCGGGGCCGATCCGCATGGCGTTGACGCCGTCGGCGTCGAGGTCGGAATAGTCGCCGTCGAACGTGGTGCCGTCGTCGTTGACGCCGTAGCCCGCGGCGGTGCCTGCGACATGAGAGCCGTGGCTCTGGCAGTCGAGGGGGTTGAGGTCCGGCTGGGGAGTGTCGTTGTCCGGGTCGTTCGCGTTGTAGTCGTCGCCAACGAGGTCGAAGCCGCCCACGTACTTAGCGGCATCGAATAGAGCTGGATCGGGTTCCAGATCGGCCTTCGCCTGCTCGAATGCCTCGATGGTGCCGGGCCCGCCGAAGCCGGAATGGGTGTAATCGAGTCCGGTGTCCAGGACAGCGATGGTGACTCCCTCGCCAGTCTGGTCTCGGGCCGTCCAGGCATCAAGAGCGCGAGTGTCGATATCCGCGCCCTTGTTGGTCACGGTCTTCGGCACAATACCGGTGATCTTCACGACATCGGGGCGGGCAGCAAGTGCCCTGATCGCCTCGGCGTCGCCCTGAATGGCAACACCGGGGAGCGTGTTGGACGTGGTGTAGAGCTGCGTGGCCGACGCTTCGTCGGCCACAGAATCTGCCTGCTGCTCGATTCCGGACCTGATGTTCAGGACGTCGCCCGTCCGGTCCAACGGCGCTTTGAGACCGCTGAGAACCTCTGCTGGCTGGGTCTGTTCGAAGGCGCCTTTGCCCGAGAACTGGATGTAGGCCGCAGTCGAACCCTTTCTGTTCTTCAGATCCGCGCTGACTTTGAGATCGGGTAATGCCTGGAGCTCGATTCCCTCAGCAGTGGGCTCGCCCGATGACGGCGATTCCAGAGCTGAAGCAGGCGCCCACATGCTGGAAGCCAGAACAAGGCCAGTTAGCGATGCCAACACAGCCTTCCCCGTATTCCGGTGGTATGACTTGCTCATACTTCTCCTTAGTGAGGCTCAGACATGGCCACTTGCCGGGATCCTTGGTTAGCTCCCCGCAAGTACTGCTGACACGGCCATGACAGATGTGAGTGACATTCCTGGAGTGAACGAGTTGCGCCAGCAGTATTTCGTCAGTGGATGCCGGCAGACCCGACCCCCTCCACCGGTACCACTTTTCTGTGTAGTGGGTCACAAGTCAACGGGTACCACATAAAAAACTTAGTTAAGTTAGGCAATTTCCTTGCAATTCCCTGAAGACTGCCGCGGGGTGTGAAATCGCGATCCTTTCGCCCGGCTCTAGCGCCGAGTCACTCGGTCTTTCAACCGGCGGTACCGGCGACGCGCCAGCGAGACGAGGCTGGCGTCGCTTATCGCCTCCTCCAGTACCCGCATCCTTTCGGAGAGTTGACGGTTCGCATCGAGAATCTGCCGCAGGAGGTCCTCCGAGTAGTTCTGCCGCTCGTGCAAATGATCGAACTCGCGCTGCTGATATGCAGTCTGGTACAGGAGCGACCCGAGACCGGACCGGCCCGCGTATTCCTTGAGGTGCTGCTCGCGCACCTTCCGGTCCAGCAGTTTGTGATCAGCATCATCGATGATCACGCTGTTCCCTAGATCTCCGGTTGCCTCCCGGCGCTGATTCCAGAAGGCCAGGGGTTCAGCGCCGAGGAAGCCCAGGGTGTGGTGGCGCAGCAGCCGGAGCTGAAATTCCCAGTCACCCACGACGGAGAGAGATTCGTCGTAGTACCCGATCTGGTCGTGAATCGACCGGCGATAGAGCACCGAGATGGGAACGCAGCGGTTGTGCCGCAAAGTGTCAAAGAGGGTCACTGACCGCATCTCGGGCAGGAAGATCTCACGGCCGACTTCCTCGATCGTTCCGTCCAGAATCCGCTCGTAGACGATCTCGGTGCGTACCGCCACGCCGGCGTCGTCGTGCTGCGCCAGGTGGGCCAGGGTCCGCTCGAGAAAGGCGGGGTGCCATTCGTCGTCGTCGTCGTGGATCGCAATAAACTCCGAGTCTGTCGCGCGGATACCGGCATTGGATGCCGCCTCCATCCCGAGCGCGGCGTCGTGGTGGATAACCTGAACCCGCCCGCCGAGCTGCGCGCGGTACCGGTCCACGACGGGGTCCACTTCGGCGCGGTCGCCGCCGTCGTTGACGACGACGAGAGTCCAGTCGGACACGGTTTGGTTGAGGACATCCCGCAGGGCACGGTCCAAAAGGAGCGAGCGGTTCCGGGACCGCATGATGATGGCAACTGAGGCGGGGGAAGCGGTGGTCACAGGAGTCCTTAGGCGGCTTTGCGCGGTCGCAGCCGCGATCGGAGTGAGGCGAGGATGCGGACCAGTCGGAAACTGGAGGAGTTGAACCAGCCCTGCAGCTCGTTGCGCGCTGCTGTGGCTTCGCCGTCAAGGTGTTCCCGGGTCTTGTGCAGGCGGGCGATTTCCGCCGACATGGGCAGGAATACCACTCGCGCCGCAGCGGCGGTGGTAGCCCACGTGCCCTCGGGTACCAGCTCCTGGTGTAGGCGTGGGACGAGGAGGTCGGCGGGGTGACCGTGCAGGGCCCGCACAACAGTGTCCCACCAGGCGGCTGATTCGGCCAGTTTCTGCTGGCGGAGGGATTGCATCTGATGCATAATGTCGGCGCGTCGTTGCCAGGCTTCGTGGATGGCGAGCCGAACGGTGCCGTCCAGCAGGGACGGCAGCGCCAGGACGAACTCGGCCAGCCCCCAGTGAGCGAGTGCCCCACGCAGTCGCACGTCGCTATATTCATCGAGGGACAGGGCTACCGTCGGCACGGCGCCGTCGAGTGCGAAAACCACCGGGTGGTAGCGCGACGTGACGACCATTGCGGCTCTCGAGGTCAAGACCGCGGTGTCCCGCGCTGACGCGATCTCCCTGGCCTCAACGGCGGAGGTCATCGCGGCCGCGATCTCGGCGTGCATGGTTTCATCGACGCCGCCCTCCCCCTGCACCGCCATGTGGGGGAGGAGGAGCACCGGCAGGCCGGTGAGTTCGGCCGCATCGTCCAGCACCTTGGCGACCGCCCGGACGAAGACGTTGCGCGGGCAGGCCCCCGTCCCCCCGGCGAAGGTTCCCACAAGGTAGGCGCCTGCTGGCGGGTTTCGGTGCGATTGTCCCTCGCCGGGCGTCGCGCTTGTGGCGAGGAACGATGCGTCGTCGAGGCTGGGCGCCACGGTGGTTCCGGTCAGCTCGCGCGCGAGCTTCAGCGTGCTGGCCTCGCGCGCTCCCACCAGGGTGGCGAGCGAGAGCATCCGTGCAGCGACGTCGCGGTCCGCTTCGTATAGCAGCGGACCGACGGTTTGGCCGGCGATGACAACCGTCTTCCCGAGGTGCCGGGCGATCTCGACGACCGCTGCACGCTCGTACAGCAGCCAGCCATACACCGAGTTCATGTTGCCGCCGCCCGCGATCAGCACGGCGTCGCAGCCGGAGATGGTCTCGATGAGCTGGTGTACCTGATCATCATTGGCCAGTCCGTGTGGCTTACCGGCCAGGAAGGAAAGAATGTCATTCAGGTAGTGCCGGTACGCGGCGTAGGGCCACGGGAATTCGATGGTCGGCGCCGCTTCGACCCCGAACCGGCCGACGGTGTCGGTGACATTCCGGCTGAGCAGGACGACGTCCTTGATGTCGCGGGCGGCGAGTTCGTCAACGGCCGCATGGGTCATCGCGTCATCTCCGACGTGGTAAACCCGCTGTCCGATGTCGCCTAGAATCGCAATCCTCATGCTCGGATCCCGGCCGCGCCGCCCTGCCAGACGGCGTCGAACGGTGCCTGGGACGAGACCCTATGTCGAATCCCCTCGGTCACGAATGTCTTGGCAGTTCGGGCGGCTTCCAGAGGCGTGGCACCTTTGGACAGTTCGGCCGCGATGGCGGCGGCGAGCGTGCACCCCGCCCCGCTGACCGCCACGTCGCCGACCTTCGGGGCGGACAGCAGCTCAAGGGTGGTGCCATCGAAGTAGACGTCAACGGCGTTCGCGCCTTCCACTCGGACACCACCCTTCGCGACGACGACGGCCCCGCTGATCTCGTGGATCCGCTGGGCGGCTTCCTGCAGATCCTCAATCGTGTTGATGGTCATCCCGGAAAGCGATTCGGCTTCGAAGTGGTTGGGCGTGACCACAGTGGCCAGCGGAAGAATGCTGGCCTTCAGGGCCTGGTCGGTGTCGAGTGCGGCGCCCGGCTCCTGCCCCTTGCAGATCAACACCGGGTCCAATACGACATTCCGCCACCGTTGACTCTTCAACGCTGCCGCCACAGTGTTGATCGTCGAGGGGGTCCCGAGCATGCCAATCTTGACTGTCTCCAGCGGATAGCACGTCTGGGCAGCCTCCAACTGATCGGCGATCACCTGCGGGTCAACCGGCACGAAGCGGTGGTTCCAGTTGTCCTTCGGATCGAAGGACACAATGCAGGTCAGGGTCGCGATGCCGTAGACACCCAACTCCTGGAAGGTCCTGAGGTCGGCCTGGGCGCCGGCGCCACCGGTTGCCTCGGATCCGGCGATGGTCAGGGTCACGGCTGGGGCGGAATGAGGTAGGGGCATTCCTATAGTCTGCCCACTTTCCTCCGGGGCGGCCAGTTCAGGGCATCTCTTCCCGCCGTGGGAGAATTAGGCTGCCCGGGGGCAGCCGGGCATCAGTGCTAATACAGCGGACCGAACAGTGTCCGCGAACCACTTCGATGAATGAGATGACGTTGACTCAGCCGCAGGAAAGAACCCGCGCCAAATTTGCCTCCTCCGGGAGCACCTACTTCGCCGTCATGCTGGCGACGCTCGCCGTCGTGGTGTTGCTGTCGAACATCGGAGCATCCAAGGGAGTGCTGATCGGGCCGGTTGCCGGGGACTTCAGCATCATCACCGACGGCGGGTTCTTCCTCTTCCCTCTCGCCTACATTCTGGGCGATGTGATCAGCGAGGTCTACGGCTTCAAAGCCGCCCGGTTGGCGATCATTGTGACGTTCCTGCTGTCCGCGTTCGCGTCCCTCTGTTACCTGATTATCATCGCGCTCCCCGGGTTCGACGACGATTTCGGTACGTCAAAGCAGGCCGCCCTCGAGGGAGCTCTCGGCCCGGTCCCGTTGATCGTGCTTGCTTCCCTTGTGGCGTTCGCCGTGGGGCAGACACTCAACGCGTGGGTGCTGGTGCGGATGAAAGCCCGACTGGGTGAGCGAGGTCTGGTGGGACGCCTGCTCGGATCAACGGTGGTCGGCGAGTTCGCCGACACCCTGATCTTCTGCGCCATCGCTGCGTCTGTTATTGGTATTACGACATTCGGTGGATTTCTGAACTACCTCCTCTTCGGATTTCTCTACAAGACCCTGATCGAGGTGTTCTTTGTTCCGGTCACAGCACTGGTGATTAAAGCGATCAAGAAGCGCGAACCGAGTTACGCGGCTTCCTAGCTGCCGCCTGCCCCCATTCCTTCCTGGAGATGGCCCGCCTATTCCTTCGTGGAAGTGGCCCTATGGGCCGGAAAAGTGCCGGAGCCGCAGACGAGTGGTGGGGCTGCCATTCGTCTGCGGGTCAGGCACTTTTCCGGTGGAGCAAGGCCGCCCGGTGCAGAGCAGCGGTGAGCCGGGCGCGCAACTCTGACTCTCTGAATAAATCCGACCATTCGAGCCGGACGAACTGCCAGCCGTCCTCCATTAGCGCCTTTTCCCGGCGACGCTCCTGAAAGAGCACCTCGTCGGTGGGCGCGTAAGCAAAGTACTTGATCTTGCCGTCAAATTCGAGGGCCAGCAGCAGCTCCCGCCACGCAAAATCGAGTCGGTGGGCACCATATCTGGTCCGGACGGCGACCTGCTCCTCAGGTATCGGTAGCCGTAGACGTCGGATGATGTGCCGGGTCAGGGTTTCGCCGGGGGATTCGGCCAGGGCGCTGGCATGAGCGAGGACCTTTCTCGCGTTGGCGATGCCTTTGTGGCCGGTGAGTTGCAGGGCTATGTCCCGCATGAGGGGGCGGTCTCCGCCTTGATACAGGGCATTATCCGCGATGATCAGCGACTGCCGGTAGGGGAGTATTCGTGCGCAGTCCACCACGGTGCGTTCCAGCGATGTGACGCGCAGCCCTTTCTTGACGGACACGGCCTCGGGCACCAACGGTGAGCAATAGGCTCGAACGTCTGGACCATGTCCGTGGGGTGAGGTGGGAAAACTTTGAGTGACGTGGATCGAGTCATCCACGTTCCACAGGTGCAGCCCGTGGACCCGGGCAGCCGATGTATGGCTGTACACCAGCCCTGACTGACTGGCCCGTAGAAGTGAGTGGCGGTGTGCGTAAATGCGCTGCAGCGCGCGTGTTTTGGGTGACTGTTGTTCCCAGAGTTGGCCTGACCCGTAACATCCGCGACGTAACCGGACGAGGACTCCCGTCTGGACGAGCCGGGCAACCTGCCGATCGTTGACGTTCCGGTCGGCGAGTTCCTCGGTGGTCCAGGGAGTCTTCGAGAGGTTCAGCCAGGACGGGCACTGGGTATTCATGCAGCCAGCATGCGCTGATCCAAGCCCGAGGGGGTGGGCCGAAACCGTTATGTGGACAACTCGACTACCCTCGCGGCTGTAGAGGAGGAGTCGAGAGCCGACATGGACCGGTTGCGTGGATCCGACCCGGCCCACGTGACTCCCGCCTAGCCCGGAAAAGTGGCCCACGTGCAGGGTCGCTGTTGCGCAACCACTAACGTGCGGGCCGGCCACTTTTTTGCGGGCGGCACTTCTGGTCGGGCACTTCTGGGTGTGGCGGTGCGGATGGCCGGGCGGCGGTGCGGGTCAGGGCTTGGCGGCGTAGTAGCGGCCCAGGATTTCGGCCTTGAAGTCGAAGAAGGCGCCGTCGCCGATCGCGTTGCGGGCGTCGTCGACCAGTTTCACGATGAAGCGCTCATTGTGGATCGAGATGAGCGTGGCCGAGACCATTTCCTTCGCCTTATACAGGTGGTGGATGTAGGCGCGGGTGTAGTTGGTGCAGGTGTAACAGTCGCAGCCGTCCACCAGGGGAGTGAAGTCCTTCCGAAACCGGGCGTTCGACAGGTTCCACCGACCGTCCGGGGTGTAAAACGCTGAGTTGCGGGCGACCCTGGTGGGGGAGACGCAGTCAAAGGTGTCCGCGCCGTTTTCGATGCCCGTAAAGAGGTCATCTGGCTCCGAGATACCCAAAAGGTGACGCGGTTTGTTCTCGGGCAGCTCGTCCGCGCACCAGCCCAGAATGGTCCCGAGGTTTTCCTTCTCGAGCGCGCCGCCGACCCCGAAACCGTCGAAATTCATGTTGCCGAGGTCTCGGGAAGCCTTCCGTCGCAGGTCCTCATACTGGGCGCCCTGGACGACGCCGAACAGCGCCTGGTACGGCTTCCCCACCCGTTCGTCGGTCAGCCGGTCGTGCTCGGCAAGGCAGCGCTCGGCCCACAGTCGGGTGCGCTCCAGCGACTCCTCCTGGTAGCCGCGGGAGTTCATCAGCGTGGTCAGCTCGTCGAACGCGAACATGATGTCAGCGCCCAGCTGATGCTGTACCTGCATCGAAATCTCAGGGGTGAACCGGTGCCGGTCCCCGTTGAGGTGGGACTTGAACCAGACGCCATCGTCGTCAATGTGGGCGAGCCGGTCCTTGCCGGCGGCCACCCGGTGGTCGGATCCCCCGCCCTCCGCGTCGGCGACGGTCATGGTGATGACCTTCTTGAACCCGGAACCCAGACTCATCACCTGAAAACCACCCGAATCCGTGAACGTGGGCCCAGCCCAGTTCATGAAGCGGCCCAACCCGCCGGCTTCGTCGAGGATCTCGGGTCCTGGCTGCAAATACAGGTGGTAGGCGTTGGCAAGGAGTGCCTGTGCACCAAGGTCCTTCATGGACTCGGGGAGCACCGCCTTCACCGATGCTTTGGTCCCGACGGCGATGAACGCCGGTGTGCGGATCTCACCGTGTGGTGTGGTGATGGTGCCGGTGCGCCCATGCGATGGTCCGCCCGCGGGGTCGCTCAGCCGCTGATCGACGGTGAACGAGAAAGAAGATTGCTGCGTATCAGTTGGCACCAGCCTATTTTGCCAGCAATTAGGAGGACGGTTTGCCCGCACGGTCCAGGGCTGAGGTGACCAGCGGGTCGGCGTCGGGATAGGAATCTCGTCGCACACCCTCCCAGCTGTCCCAGACGGCGTGCAGATCCCTGGCTCCCAACGCGTAGGTCGAGGCAATGACCAACGACGACAGCTCAGCGCGCACGCCTTCGGTAAGGGGCTGCTCGGCCAGGATCAGCAGCCCGTCGCCGTGCTCGGCGTACTGGGCCACGGTCAGCCCAAGTTGCCGTTCGGTGCGGAACCACACCCTGCCCGTCAGTTCCTCGCCACCCGGCATGGTCAGCGTGTAGAAATCGCCGGGCTGACCGACCACCTGGGCGCCCAGCCGGTCCACGATGGACCGCCCATCGGTGGGGGTGCCAGCGAAGAATGCCGTGTGACGGTCGGTGTTGGGGTGCCGTTCAAGCGCGAAGCGCAGCTGCTGGAGGAACGAGATCCACCCCTCGGTGATATCTTCGTCCCAGTCCGCCAGCTCGGACCCCGGTTCCGGCTGCCCGCGCTCAACGGTGACGACAGTCCCATCCGGGCCGGGCACCGCCAGGAACGTATCGCCGTCCTCCAGCGTCAGCGAAAGGTGGTTAGGCGCCTCTGCGACGCCGACGGAGAAATAGATCAGGCGGATCTCTTCAGCCAGACCGTCATAATCCCACCCGTGCCACTGTGCGACCTTGGCCGGTTCGCGGAGCATCACCCAGACCTGACGCGCGTCAGCATTGATGTGAACGCTCAGCGGGTTCAGAGCACCAGCTGCGGCCGAGCCGGTGATGCCGGGCGAGTGATCCATGGCGACACTCTACTCCCGCAGCAGCTCCTACTCCAGAGCCCTACCCGAGCCCTACCGGGCGCGGATCGCGACGAGCTCGTTGTGGATCCGCCGGGTCAATTCTTCAGTAGTCAGCGTTTCGGAGCCGCCGTGCGCGCGCAGGTAGAGCAACGCTGTCAGCCGCACCACCCGCCAGTCCTTCTCGGCCGCCGCGTCGCCAGCAGTTACGGCCCGGCCGATCTCCGGGTCGTAGAGGTTGGGGGCATTGAGCTGGCGCTGCCTGACCGCTGCCGCGAGCTTGGCTTTCAGGGGATCGGTTTCCGCGTCGTCCGCGGAGCGGAGCGACGCCGAGTAGGCAGCTGCGCGAGCGGCGTCGCCGTCGTCGTAAGCCAGGTAGGAGGCCAGGGCCAGCACCCCCTCGATCCACTTCCAGCGTCCAAAGTTGCCGTCAAACGGCAGCGGGGTGAGCAGGTCGCAGACCCGTTGCGCGTTGGCCGCGTCGGCGAAGTCAACCAGCAGGCTCAACGCAAGATCGTGGACGTCCTGCAGATTGCTCCCCGATTTGACGTTCACGCCGTTCGAGAGCCGTTCAGCAATTCCCTGTAGCCGAATGCTTTCCGGGTGCAGGGACACAGCGTGGGCAATGACAGCCTCAGGGGTGCCATCCTGGGCGGGGATCGATCCAGCCGCCGCCTCGTCGTCGTCGACAGCAATCTGGACCTGCGAACCAGTCGCGATCCGAAGAACATCACCGGAGTCGAGGGTGGCGACGACGACAGCGGGGGTACCGAAATCGTCATTTTCGATATCGATCTCCACCACCTCGGTGGGCTCTGCGCCGGCCGGACCGATGATGTGGTGACCGGCGGTGACAGCTTCGGCGCTGAGCCTGCGTACCCGTGACGGTTTCCGGTTCTCGGTCACTGGTTAGCGCCCCCAGCCAGCATAGGCCAGCGCCTGGCGGAGCAATCCACCGCGTCCACCCGAGAATTCGGACTGAACGCCAGGGCTGAGCGCTTCGTCAGGGGTCATCCAGGACAGCTCCAGGGCGTCCTGGCGGGGCTGGCATTCGCCGGTCACGGGGATGAGGTAGGCGAGGGCGACCGCGTGCTGCCGGTCATCGGTCATCCCGGTTTCCGACGGCGAGGGAAAATACTCGGCGACCGTGAACGGCACCGGGCAGGGCGGCAATTGGGGGAGAGCAAACGGACCCAGGTCCTTTTCCAGATGACGGACCAGCGCGGCGCGGATGGTTTCGCGGTACATCACGCGCCCGGAGACGAATGTCCTGACCATCTCGCCCTGATCGTTGGCCTGCAACAACAAGCCCACCTCGGTGACATACCCCAGCGAATCGCAGCGCACCGGGATGGCCTCCACGTAGACCATCGGGAGGCGGCGGCGGGCTTCATAGAGGTCATCCTCCGAAAGCCACCCGGGATTGGGGTCAGGGGTGCGAACGTTCATACTTTGTTCTATCGCAGACGGGGCCCCGATGGCGGGCGGCGCGCTGCGCTTCGGCCCTTGGCTGAATCCGGGCTCACCGTCGTACGGGTGCCAGGCGGGCGCCGTTGCGGGTGTGCCGGACAGTCAACTCGGCCCGTCCGAAGGCCCAGTAACGGTCAACGGCTGACCCGACGGAAGCGAAACGCTCAGGAAACGGCCCGCTCCGCCTAACACTGCGGGGAATCCGGCCCTCAGCACCCTGTCGCGGAGTCCGGGAAGGTCACCCGTGTACTCGAACCCCACCTCGACGCTTTGGTGTTCCCCGGTGCGAACCGACACCAGGCCGCCATTCTTGGCCTCGAATTCCAGCCGACCGTCAGGGGCAGCAGGTCGCGGCCGTGCGCCGATGTCGCCCAGCACCTTCGCCGCCGACACGGAATCCGGCGTGTGCCACACGCACACCACAGTGAGATCCGGGTCGACGTCGGCGCGCGCGGCCCGCTCACCCTGGTGGACAGCAAAAGCGATCCCGGGAGTTGTGACGAGGACAGTCGCGATGAAACCAGCCGTGCCGCCGTCGGACTGGACCAGTTCGGCTGCCGTCCCGCTCTCCCGGGTACGGCGGGCAAATTCGGCCAGGTCGCCCGCTTCGAAGCCAATGAGTCCCAGCCCGTCCCCGGCGCCGTGGACAGCAAGCCGGCCCCCGCCGGCGTCGAAAAGTGTTTCCTCGGCATTCCCTTCGGCCTGCAGCAGACCGAGGACACAGAGGAGGGAAGCCATTCGCTCGGTGTCGGTGGTGATCACCGTAGGGCGGACCCGCAGCATGAGGTTTCCTCCAGATTCCTGGGTCGGGGAGCTCAGCGAAGCATAGGGGTTTACAGTAGCCCCATGAAGGCCGAACTGCCCGAACTGTTGGTTCCCGATGCTCCGGCGTGGAAGGACTGGCTCGACGCTAACCACTCCACCTCCCCGGGGGTCTGGCTGATCCTGCACAAGAAGGGCGGGTTGGTCACGGAGCTGACCTACCCGGCGGCGTTGGACGAGGCGCTGTGCGTGGGGTGGATCGATGGTCAGGCCCGACGGCGGGACGACGGAAGCTCCTTCCAGCGGTTCACTCGGCGGGGGCCGCGCAGCATGTGGTCCCTGCGCAACATTGGCTACATTGACCGGTTGACCGCCGAGGGCCGGATGACGCAGGCAGGGCACGACGCCGTCGCCGCCGCGAGAGCGGACGGCCGGTGGGAGCGGGCCTACGCCGGACCGGCGACGGCCGAGGTTCCCCCCGACCTGGCTGCAGCGGTGGCCGCGGACCCAGCGGCGCACGCCATGTTCGAGGTCCTCTCCTCCCAGAACAGGTATGCATTGATCTTCCGGTTGGGCCAGCTCAAAACCGACGCCGCCCGTGAGCGGAATATCACAAAATTCGTGGCGATGCTGGCCCGGCAGGAGACGTTCTACCCCCAGCGCAGGCGTCCCTGATCCGCCTCGGGCCCTATTAGGTCATATTTGTGTGACTAATTCGGTTTAACCCCGTGTAAGGTAATCCTTACCCGCATTACCGGATCACCCTCGGAGACACCACCCATGACCAACAAATTTGCCGCCCTCACTGCCGGCGCCGCCCTCCTCGCCCTCGTGGGCTGCGGTGCGACAGCCGAGCCCACGGAGCCCACGCAGCAGGGAAGCTCAGCGCCCGCCGCCGAGCTCGAAAGCGACGACGCGTTCACCCTCTATTCCGGCCGGGATGAAGAGCTGATCCAGCCGCTCATCGACATGTTCGAGGAATCCAGCGGTATCTCGGTAGACGTCCGCTACGGCAACACCGCTGAACTAGGTGCCCTGCTGCTGGAAGAAGGCGAGCAGACCCCCGCCCAGGTGTTCCTGTCCCAGGACGCTGGAGCGCTCGGCGCCCTCAGCAGTGCCGGCCTGTTCACCACCCTCCCCGAAGACCTCACAGCGAGCGTCCCCGCCGGATTTACCTCCACCGATGACAGCTGGGTTGGGGTCACCGGCCGCGCCCGCGTCATTGTGTACGACGGCGAAGAACTCGCCGCCGATGAAGTGCCCGTCACGGTGGACGAGTTGATCACCTCCGAGTGGGCTGGCCGGGTGGGCGTTGCCCCCTCGAATGCAAGCTTCCAGGCGTTCATTACCGCGTACCGCGTGCTCAAGGGTGAAGAAGCGGCCGACGAGTGGGTGGCAGCGCTGGCAGCCAATGATCCGCAGGTCTTCGAGAACAACGGGGCGGTGCTGACCGCTGTGAATGAGGGCGTCGTCGACACCGGACTGATCAACCACTACTACTGGTTCGGTCAGGCAGCCGAAATCAGCGAAGAGAACATGCGCGCCCAGCTGTCCTACCCTGAGGCCGGAGATCCGGGGTCTATCGTCAACGTCACCGGAGCAGGGATCCTGTCCGGCGCCGCCCAGGACGCCGACGCCCTCGAGTTCGTCGAGTTCCTTGTCTCGGCCGACGCGCAGCAGTATTTCGTCGACGAGACGTTCGAGTACCCGCTCGCCGAAGGCATTGACGCTCCCGAAGACCTGCCGGCTCTGGATTCGCTGATCAACCCGGACCTGGACCTGTCCGACCTCGAGTCACTGGACGCGACCCAGGAACTGCTCAGCAAACATGGCTTGATCTGACCTTACGGAGCAGGTGACACCCCAGATGAGCATGGTCCGCGTGGGACGTGCCGGCACCTCGCCGGTGCGTCCCACGCGTGCGCCCCGGGCCAAAGCCCCGGTATGGCTGGTGGTGCTGGCCATCCTGTGCGCCTCGACCGCGGCCATCCCGCTGGTCTACCTCGTTGCCCGCACCACTGACGCCGGGTTCGCCGAACTCGCCGATACCCTCCTGCGGGCGAGGGTCCTCCAGCTGGCACTGAACTCGGTGCTGCTGGCAGCGGCAGTCACCGGTTCCTGCCTGGTGTTGGGTACCGCATCGGCATGGGTGCTGACCCGGGTCCGTATCCCCGCACCCCGGGCGATGCTGTTGATGGCGGCGCTGCCTCTCGCTGTCCCGTCCTACCTGGCGGCCTATGGCTGGCTGGTTTGGCTGCCGACCCTGGATGGGTTCTTTGCGAGCTGGCTGATCATGACGGCGGTCTGCACCCCTTACGTGACCCTGCCTGTCGTTGCGGCCCTCCGCGGTGCGTCGGGCGACCTGGAAGCGGTCGCCCGTACCCTGGGCCGCGGGCCGTGGGGGGCCTTTCGTGCCGCCACGTGGCCGCGAGTCAGGCCGGCGGCGGTGGCTGGTGCACTCCTCGTTGCCTTGTACACGCTGTCCGACTTTGGGCTGGTGGCGATGTTGCGGTTTGAAACCCTGACCTGGGGCATCAACTCGGCCTATGGTGCCAGCTTCGACCGCAACCAGGCCGCCCTGCTGGCCCTGATGCTGGTGGCCCTGGCGCTGACCGTGGTCGCCGGGGAGAAACGGTTCCGTGGGCAGGTCGGCCAAGGCGCCAGCCGCGGCCGGGTGCCACTGATCCCCGCCGGCCGGTGGGTCACCGTGGTTCTCGGCTTGGTGCTCAGCGCTCCGGTGGTGGGCGTCGTCGTCCCAGTCGGCGGGCTGACCAGCCGACTGCTGGAAGCCCAGACGCTGCGGGAGATCGACGTCGCGCGCCTCGGTGAAGCCATCGGAACCACCCTGGGTCTAGCCGTCGCCGGCGCGTTCGCCGCCGTGGTGCTGGCTCTCCCCATCGCCGTCCTGGCGGCGCGGTACCGGGGTCGGCTGGTCGCCGCTGTCGAGGCAGTAGGATTCCTGGGTCATGCCCTGCCCGGCATTGTGGTGGGCCTGGCGCTGGTGTTCTTCGCGCTGGCCGCGGTCCCGGCGCTCTACCAGACAGTTGTGGTGCTCATTTTCGGCTACGCAGTCCTGTTCATGCCGAAGGCGATCGGTACGATGCGCAGTGGCATTGCGGCGGTGCCGGGGGATCTGGTCGACGTGTCGCGGATGCTGGGGTTGTCTCCGTTGCAGTCGTGGTGGCGGGTGACCGCCCGGCTGGCGCTCCCCGGTATCGGGGTGAGCGCATTGCTGGTTGCCATCTCCGTCATGAAAGAATTACCTGCGACGCTGCTGCTGCGCCCCACCGGCACATCCACCCTCGCCACTGAGTTATGGTCACGGACCACAGTGTTCGAGTTTGGGGCTGCCGCACCCTACGCGGCAACCCTGGTGCTGCTCGCCGCCGTCCCGGCGGTGGTGCTCTCCGGGTTCCGGGGCGTTGCGAAGGAGGAGCTGTGAGCTGGGTAGTCATTGAGGGGCTGCGCGTTGCCTACGGCGACACGACTGTGCTCGAGGGCGTCCACCTGGAGATACCCCGGGGCGCCCTCACCGCGGTGCTCGGCCCGAGCGGCTGCGGCAAAACCACCCTGTTGCGTGCCATCGCCGGTCTCCTCCCCGCGACCGGCGGCACCATCAGCGTCGGCGAAATTCTCCTGTCCTCGCCCACCGTCCAGCTAGCCCCGGAAAAGCGTGGGGTTGGTTGGGTGCCCCAGGATGCCTCGCTTTTCCCCCACTTATCAGTAGGGGACAACATTGGGTTTGGGCTGAAGCGCACCCCGGACCGGGCCCGACGGATCGCCGACCTCGCCGCACTCGTTGGCCTCGGAGAGCTGGTGGATCGCGCTCCATCCCAGTTGTCCGGCGGGCAGGCCCAGCGTGTGGCGCTGGCCCGCTCCCTGGCGCCCCGGCCTGATCTGGTGCTCCTGGACGAGCCGTTCGCCGCGCTCGACCCTCAGCTACGGTCCACGCTGCGCCGCGAGGTCGCCGACCTGCTGCGTGGGCAAAGCAATACCAGCCTCCTGGTCACCCACGACCAGGAGGAGGCGCTGTCCCTGGCTGACTACGTCGCGGTCATGCGGGAGGGCCAGATCCTGCAGTGGGGCACCCCCCGCGAAGTCTATGAGCGGCCGGTCAGCCGGTGGGTTGCAGCGTTCGTCGGTGACACAGTGGAAGTGGACGGCTACTGGTCCGGCGGTCTGGTGCAGTGCGGCCTGGGGCTGGTGGAAGCCGAGATGGCCGACGGCAGCGAACCGACGGACGGCTCACCGGTGTGCCTGATGCTCCGGCCGGAATGGCTTCACGTCCAGGGCGGTGGAACCGAAGCGACAGTCACCTCAGTGTCCTACGCCGGCCACGACGCCCTGGTCAGCGTTGAACTGCCCACCGGCGTGACGGTCCGCGCCAGGATGGCCGCGCCCGACCTGCCGAACCGCGGCGACCGGGTATCGCTGGGCATCAGGCACCGGGCGCTCGCCTACCCCGGCACCTCGGCCTCGCCCGTCGCGCCGGCCGTCACACGGTAAGCCGCCTCCAGGGTCATCCACGCCTGCAGCTGCGTGGACAGTTCGGTACCACCGGTGAGTGCGTCGTTCCCGGTTCCCGCCGGGAACGCCAGCACCGCATCCCCGGGGTCCCGACGCCGGCCACGAACCACCGGGGCGGGCACCCTGGTGCGCGCCGACCACAACGAGTCCGCCGTCGTCGTCACCAGGGTTGCGGCGGTCCGCCGAACCATCACCGGCAGCGAGGGATCCAGCGCTGCGAGGCCGAGGTAGCGGACCAGGATTCCGGTGAACAGGCCGCCGTCGCCGCCCCCATGCGTGAGCAGCACCCCGTTTGGTGCCAGGTGTGTCCCGACGGCGGTGATCAGGTCAGCGGCGGCAGCCAGATTGGCGGGCCCACCCAGCTCGAGGAGGGCGCCAAGGACCGGACCCTGGTTGTAGGTGTAGACGGCGGGGACCAGCAGTTCGCCGCCGGTCGTCATTCGGATCCCATCCTGGTACAGGCCCGTCTGCTGATCCCGGAGCCGGTGTGCCAACCAGTCCACCAGCTCCTGCGCCCGGCCCGGATCGCCCCGTCGGGCGAAGAGCAGGGCCGCCGGACCGGTGGCGGGGGTGTTCTTGAAGTTGCGGTCGGTGTTCCAGTACAGCCCGCCGCCCACGTCCGGCGTGTGCGCTGACCGGAGTGCGCGTTCCAGGGCCGGAAGCGCCCGCCTACCATCCCACCCCAGGAGGCGCAGTCGGTCCACCGCCAGAGCAAGCCACGCCATGTCGTCATAGTAGGAATTGGTCCAGCGCAGGCCGTTGCGCAGGAAAATTCCCCACAGCAGACCTCGGGCCGTCGGCGCTGAGGCCGGCTGCCGTTCGCCCTTCCAGTGTGCCGCTTCCTGCGGCCCCGCTTCCCGCAGTGCCGCGTCCACCAGGGCATCGAGGTAGTGGGCTTGCCACCAGTAGTGCCAGGCATAGCTCGGGCGCCCACGGGGACTCCACACGGCACCCAGATGGGTTCCCGGTAGCCCGAAGAGGTGGTGGCCGAAGCGGGATCGGACGGACGCCGCGGCGGCCTCAGCCCGCAATCCCGTCGCACGGAGCTGGGGTTCTTCCGCCGGAGTGAGCATAAATCCACCCTAACTGGATAGCTCGTGGCTCGTACTGAGCAATCTGCCATACCTGACGCCAGCCGGATGCAGTATGGGCTGCGTCACAGTAGTGTTTGGTGGGCATCAGGTTACGCCTGCGCCCGCATCACCGACAGATCGCCCAACGGCGCCGACGCCCCAGGAGACTCCATGGACATCACCAATACTGTGGCATTGATCACCGGAGGTGCCTCAGGCCTGGGCCAGGCTACCGCGAGGAAACTGCATGACGACGGCGCCACGGTGGTCCTCGTCGACTTGCCGCAATCTGCCGGCGCCAGGTTCGCCGCCGAACTCGGCGTCCGAGCCGTATTCGCCCCCGCCGATGTCACCGACCCTGCCCAGGTGCAAGCCGCCGTCGACGCCGCCGTGGGGCTGGGCCCGCTGCGCACCGTGGTCAACTGCGCGGGGATCGCCACGCCCGGGAAGGTCCTCGGACGCGACGGGGTGCTCCCACTGGAGCAGTTCGCCAGGGTCATCAACATCAATCTGATCGGCACGTTCAACGTGATCCGGCTGACCGCCGAAGCGATGGCCGCCACTGAACCGGTCTCCCCGCCGAACGGTTCACCCGAACGAGGAGTGATCGTGAACACCGCCTCGGTGGCAGCGTTCGACGGGCAGATCGGCCAGCCAGCGTACGCCGCCTCCAAGGGTGCTGTCGCCGCGATGACACTTCCCATCGCGCGGGAGCTCGCCCGCTCGCTGATCCGGGTGGTCACCATCGCGCCCGGAATCTTCGAAACCCCGATGATGGCGGGACTGCCGCAGGAAGCGCAGGATTCCCTGGGCGCGCAGGTTCCCCACCCGTCGCGGCTCGGCAAACCCGCCGAGTACGCGGCCCTGGTCGCCCACATTGTGCAGAACCAGATGCTCAACGGCGAAACGATCCGCCTCGACGGTGCCATCCGCATGGCACCGAAATAGCTGCCACCGCAGCTCCAGAAAGGAACAGCTCAATGGAGAGCCCTCTCCCCTCCGCCGATTTTATGGGCTTCGAATCCCTGCTCAACGCCGCCGAACGCGCGAAGCTCGACGACGTCCGCGACTTCCTCGATAAGGAGGTGGCGCCGTCGGCCGAGGAATGGTGGAACCGCGCGGAATTCCCCATCGAGGTGCTCCCCAAGCTTGCTGCACTAAACCTGAGCACCCCGGTCCAGCAGGGATACAGTTACCTGTTCAGCGGCATGGTGATCGCCGAGATGACGCGCGCCGACACATCCCTCGCCACGTTCTTCATGGTGCACCACGACCTCTTCGTGGAGGCGCTGCATGAATTCGGTTCCGAAGACCAGAAGGCCCGGCTGTTGCAGGACGCCATGGACCTCCGGATCACCGGGGCATTCGCCCTCACCGAGCCGCTGCACGGCTCTGATGTGGCAGGGGGGCTCGCGACGACCGCAACGCGCGACGGCGACTCCTGGGTCCTGAACGGCGCCAAACGATGGATCGGCAACGGCACCTTCTGCGACTACATGCTGCTGTGGGCGAGGGACACCACCGATGGCAGCGTCAGGGGCTTTATCCTCGACGCGACGCTGCCTGGCGTCACCCGAACGCGGATTGAGAACAAGATTGCCCTGCGAACCGTCCAGAACGCTGACGTGTTGTTGGACAACGTCCGGGTGCCCGAAGCGGACCGGTTCGCTGGCATCAATACGTTCGCCGACACTCGCCGGTTACTGCGAGGGTCGCGGATCCTGGTCGGCTGGCAGGCGGTGGGCCAGCAGCTCGCTGCCTTCGACGTCGCCCGCCAATACGCTGCGGACCGCCACCAGTTCGGCCAACCCATTGCCGGGTTCCAGTTGGTGCAGGACCAGCTGGTGCGCATGCTTGGGAACACGACCGCGAGCCTGGGGATGATGGCGCGGGTGGCGCAGCTGCAGGAAGACGGCGGTGGGGACATGCCCCAGGCCGCGCTCGCGAAGGCCTACACAACGGCCCGGATGCGTGAGACCGTCGCCCTGGGGCGCGGAATTCTCGGCGGCAACGGTATCGTCACCGATTTCCGGATGGCCAAGATTTTCGCCGACGCCGAAGCCATCTTCACCTATGAGGGGTCCCATGAGATCAACACGCTCATAGTCGGACGGGCCATCACCGGACTGTCGGCGATCAACTAGGTCCCGCACCGATCCCCACCCTTGCTGACCGGTGACGGCGGGTAGCCCGTATATTGTGGGGTCACACCCTCAAGATTGGAGCACCATGCCCATCCCTGTCACAGACTTCTCCCACGTTCGACTGACCGTCACCGACATTGATCGGTCCCGCGCGTTCTACGAGGCGGTCTTCGGCTTCGACATAGCGTTCGAGGCTCCGCCCGCTGACGCGGACCAGGAGACTAAAGACCAGCTGGGGTTCCTGTTCGGCGGTGTGATCTACAGTTTCGGAAGCCGTCTGCTGGGCCTGCGCCCGGTGGCAACGGCCGGTGACCGGTACGACGAGGATCGCGTTGGACTTGACCACCTGAGCTTTGCTGTCGCCGCGCGCAGTGAGCTGGATGCTTCTGCGGCCCTTCTTGATGATCTTGGCGTTGCGCATAGCGGGGTCAAGGATATCGGTGCTGGGTTCATCCTCGAGTTCCGGGACCCGGACAACGTGGCCCTCGAACTGTTTGCCCCGGCAGCCTGAGCCGCGTCCCTGGCCGGAGAAGTAGCCGACGCCGGCGGGCCGAGGCTGAAGGGCTGAAGGGCTGACGGGCTGACGGGGTCGACGTGTTGCGCAGGGACCTGGCGATGGCAGACTTAACCCATGCCGTCATTCCGCGCCCAGCTCGACATCCTCGGCCTGCTCCCAGGACACGCGCCGGAGGCCGTCATGGACTCGGCCCAGGCGGCCGTAGGCGCCGCCCATCTGGTGGAGGCGAAGCAGCTTGATGTCGTGGCTGGGACCCCGCGGATTACCCTCAGGTTTCTTGTCGAGGAAACCGATTACGAGGCAGGCGCCCGGCAGGCCATCGAGGCGGCGGTGACCATGCGTCACGCGGTGGGGCGGGTAGCTACGGTCGGGCCTCTACGGGTTCTCCGTCGTCATAGAAATCGATGGGAGCGACTGTAGCCATCTGCCGGGCCCGCAATTCGCGTCGGTACGCGTGGTCCACACGGTGTCGCCTCGACCCGGCGGAGATAAGAAGCAGGAAGACGCCCAGCCCGGCGGCAAAGGCGACCGGCGTCGACTGTGGTTCACCGAACAGCCGCACCGGAACCATGCAGGCCAACCCCCAGACCACAGCGAGGGCGACCGCGATCCGACCCCGATCGGTCATGCACACGGCCATCGCGGCCAGGGTGAGCAGAACCACCCCAATGAGGGCCCAGCGCTGGGGGCCCCACCCCAACCAGTCGACACCCTGGGTAGTCAGCACCGCGGCGGTGTGCACTGCAGCGGTGACGCCCGTCCAGCCCAGAAACAAGCCAACTGGGACATCAACAAGGGCGCCCTCACCATGAGTCCGTGCCGGGAAATGGTTCAACCAGCGCAGGGAACCCACCAGGATGGCCAGAAGCAGCACGATCATCATCAGGCTCGTGGTGCCTTGATTCTGTTGCACGGCCACAACCCAGGCCATTGTCACCAGCATCGCTGCGGCCACCAGCCACCCCAGCCCGCGGTGTCGGGGGCTGCGCCGCTGGGACGGCAACCATTGGTGCGCCGTGTACCCCAGCAGGCCGACGCCGATCACCAGCCACAGATAATGCGCGGGTGCTGCGGGGGAGATCAGCGTGACTCCGGGGTCGAAGGTCCCGAGGGGGGCGTCCCGGAGATCCGGCCCGCCGAACGCCCCGGCGGTGCCGGCCACGCCCAGGCCAGCGCCCAGCACCACGATCGTTACCCCAATCCGTCGAACCAGGTCAGGGTCCCAGGAGCCGACTCTGTTGAGGACCGTCGCGCCGCTCTGCGCTACCCGGCGAGCGGCGGCGCGGGCTGCGCTGCTCCCGTTCCTCGCCGGGCGAGGTGAGTGAACGGTATCGGCCGCTGAGGGCCGGGTGCTGTTCGTGGCCGGCGGCCGTGTAGGTCCGGCTGCCGTGGTCCCCGCCTGAGTGGTCCCCGACCCGGTTGTCCGGGCGGCTGCACCTTCGGAGGTGCTGCCGGCGGGGCGCCCAGCCCGGAGCCGCTCCAATACCGGTGAGATCGACCCCGTCGCGGGCTCCTCGGCTGCGGCGCGGGGCGGCCCGGGATCTGACGCCGCCGCTGGCAGATTAGTCGGTTTGGTCGGCAGCCGGGGGACGGGCGGGGTCGGGGTGCTCATCAGTGGTTCTAACCTTCCGGCGTTGCTTGAGCGCGAGGAATGCGGCAATTACAAGTCCCACCAGAGTACCTATACCCATTCCGAGCAGGGCGCTGACCCACAGTGGAAACCCCGTGGTGACGTCGGTAATGTAGCCCAGCATGACCAGCCAGGAGGCCCACAGGATGCCCCCGACGGCGGCGCACGCGAGGAACGGCCGGAGCGGAAGGTCGGCAATGCCGGCCGCTGCGACGCCCGCCGACCGCCCGGCCGGAAGGAACCTCAGAGCGATGAGCCCGGCATAGGTGGGGGACTTCCCTGCTTTTTCGACAGCATTCCGGATGCCCCGGTGGATGCCGCGACCCCACCGGAATTTGTCCAGCCAGAAGGTCAGCCGGTTGCGGAACAGCAGGTACAGGATGATGTCGCCCAGCCAGCTCCCCAGGATTGCGGTCAGGAGCGCCACCGGGAGGAACAGGGTGCCTTCGGAGGCCATGGTGCCGGAAGCGATCACCAGGAACTCGGAAGGCACGGCGGGAATGAACACGTCGATAACGACGACGATGAAGGTCAGGGGATGGAACAGCGGCGACCATGCCCCAAGATCGGTGAGATCCACGGTTCCAATCTACAGGTGCCCCGCAGGGTGCGGTCCAGGGCAGCCAGTGTGGCTAGGCGAAGTCCTGGAGCTGCAACTGGCTGTCAAAACGCCGGGCGACACCGCTGAGGGGGTCGGTGAACGCGATGCTTTTCGCAAGCAACTGGAGCGGCTTGCTGTAATCGTCGGGCGCCTGGGGGTGCAGCACCGGGTAGAACGGATCGTTTATGATGCCCAGCCCCAGCCCGGCCATGTGCAGGCGAAGCTGATGGGTTTTGCCGGTACGCGGGATCAGCCGGTAGCGGCCGCGCCCGTGCCGTTCCGCCACCAGTTGCACCAGTGTCTCAGTGTTGGGTTCGCCCTCCACCTCCTCGGCGAGCAGATAGGTGCGGCTCTTCACGATGCGGCTGTGGACCACCCGCGGATGGTCCATCAGGTCCAGGGCGGGGTCAACCGGGGCGGCCGCCTCATACTCTTTGGAAATGAGCCGATTCTCGAACAGGAGCTGGTAATCCCCCCGTGTGGCCGGGTTGGTGGAGAACAGGAGGATTCCGGCGGTCAGCCGGTCCAGGCGGTGCATCGGGATCAGCTGGGGGAGGTCCAGCTGGACCCGCAGCCGGACCAGAGCCGACTCTGCCACGTAACGGCCGCCCGGGGTGGTGGGCAGGAAATGCGGTTTGTCCACCACCAGCAGGTTCTCATCCTGGTGCAGGATTCCCAGCTCCACCGGGAGGCGTTCCTCGACCGGCAGCTCCCGGTAGTACCAGACGAACGTGTGCGCGGTGAGAGGGGTGGTCCGGGTCAGCCGCTCGCCGTTTAAAGCGACCACCTCACCCCGGTCGAAGCGGGCGGCTACCCCGTCAGGATCGACGTGGTCCCACCGGTCCAGGATGTAGTCGAGTGCGGTACCCCAGGGCCCCTCGGCGGGCAGGCGCAACCGCGTGGCGTTGACGCCGTCGCGGACGGGAAGAGGGGATTGCATCACCCGTCAACTGTACGCGCCCGCCCCTTCACCGGCGGCTGGCTAGCACCGACGCCTGGCTAGCTGCAGCCGACAATCCTGTACAGGGACGCGCTGCCTTCCCGGTCCGCCAGCTCAAAGCCCGCCCCGGGGGAGAGATCGCTGAGGCCGGAGAAGATTGGCGCACTACCACCGTGGACCGAAGCGGTCCCGAAATCCAGGACGAACGCCGTGTTGGTGCTCCGGACGGCGGCGCAGACCGCCGGGTTCTGCCGCATCCTGTCCAACTCGTCGAAAATGAGCTTGGCCTCCGGGGTCACAGGACTGGTTCCGGCAGGTAGGAGCGATTCCCGTCCAGCAAAGGCGTACGAGAGGGAGGCCCCAGTCAGGGGCTGGCCCGCAATCACCGCGTCGGCGGGGACACGGTCGGGTAGCCGCTGGAGGAGCGTTAGCTCGTCCACGGTGAGCAGTCGCGAGTCGTCGGTGTATCGGTAGTGGAAGGCAGCCTCACTCACCCCGCGCTGCACGGCGAACAGCGGTGCCACGGCCAGGCCGATCACCACGAGAGCCGCTGCAACCGCCGGCAGGAACCAGCCCGGTTCGGGTGTGCCGCCGGCCGCACGCGCGCGTTGAAGCCCTTGGACGGCGGAACTGGCCAGCGCCACGCCGCCGATACTGGCCACCAGGAGTCCTGCCGGGGCGAGCATGGCGCTGATCCTGAAATAGTCGTTGTACCAGGCCCCCGCGACGATCCACCGCACAGTCGGCTCCTCCTGCCAACTGCCGAGAACAAACAACGCCCCCGCCACCAGATACATGACAATCACCCAGCGGTGGCTGCGCAGATACAGGACGACGGCGGCACCGACCGCGGTGAGTATCATCGCCAGCAGGGCCACCGGCCGGCCGAGGGGGCCATGCAGCAGGACCTCAGGAATTGCTCCGGCGGCGTCACCCGCCTGCGCCCAGTTATCTGAGCTGCTTCGGGCGGGACGAACAGTCATCCATAACGCAGCCGACAGGACCACAAACGCGACGGCGCCGGCGACGGCCGCCAGCCGTCGCCGACCGCCACTGGTGCGGGCGGTCCGATACGCCACCGTGAGGACCGCCGGCGCCGACAAAGCCAGGAGCCCCAGCAGGGACGACGGGTGGGCCAGCATCAGGCCGGGCAGGAGACCCGCCAGGAGCACCAGGCTCCCAAAGCGTCTCAGCGGCACCTCAGAGCCGGCACCTACCAGCTGAAGGACCAGCCCGAGGGCGGCGGGCAGGATGGCGATGGACAGCATGAACGGGTACACCACGCCGAATTCGAGCAGCAGGTAGGGGAAGGAGCTGTAGGCGGTGGAGAGGACACCGGCGACCAGGAGGGGTAGGGCGCGCTCGCCGGTCATCCGGCTGACCAGGAAGAGGCAGCCGACGCTCCAGATCCCGGTGATCAGCACCAGGTTGGCCACGTTGATGGCCGCGGCGAGGGGAATGCCTGAGGTGGCGATGACCAGGGAAACGACGGCGTGCCAGCCGGCCGGGTAGAACGTCCCCTCCCTGGTTCCGAGATACCCGAGGGTCAGCGACGAAGAGTTGGAGGTCTCGGTGATGTAGCGCAGCGCGTTCAGATGGAAAATGTTGTCGTGGGACTGGGCGATGTTCTCGGGTGCCCCGAACATCCAGAACATCCACGCTGCCACCGGCACCGCAGCAACCGCCCACGCGATCAGAACAGTCCTGGTCCGGGCTGGCGGTTCGGCCCCGCCTGCGGGGCCGTGAATCAGGTGCCCGGCGCTGCGACGCAGCAACCACAACAGGGCCGTCACCACCAGGGTGACGGCCACCACCGGCAGTAGTGACCAGTCGACCCCCGCGGCGGCGGCAACCTCAGCGGACACCACCACCGCCGTGATGCTGAATGGCCCTGCCAGCGCCAGCAGCGTGAGTCGCCGCAGCCCCAGCGCAGCGCCCCAGGCCAGACCGGGGCCGAAGACCACAGCCAGGGCGACAACAAACGCGGGGAGGGTCGCTGCCCAGCTCATAGGTCCTCTCGGATGGTGGCGGAAGTGCTCATGCGGTTGCCGCCGGACTGTCTGGCTGACAATACGGACAGTAGTACAGGTCCCGCAGTTCGAGTTCGTTGGTCCCGAGCTGTTCGAGCGTGACCTTTGTACCGCATCGCAGGCAGCCGCGGTGCTCCCGGCCGTAGACCCACAGGGTGTCGCCCCTCAGGTTGCCGGTGGTGGCACGCGTGGACCGAGCCTTGTTTGCCTCAAGGAGTTTTTTGGCCAAAGCCACCATGCGCGGCAGGTCACGGACCTTGGCCACCGGGGTCAGCGGGTGCACCCCGGCGAGGAAACACAACTCACATCGATACACGTTTCCGATCCCCGCAAGGTTCCGCTGGTCCAGCAGTGCCAGCCCGATCGGCCGGTCCGGCTGGGACCGCAATCGGCGCAGCACCTCGTCGGGGTTCCAGTCCGGTCCCAGGAGATCGGGACCCAGATAGCCCACCGCCTCGTCCTCGGCGGATTGGGGGAGGACTTTCAGGAAACCCAGTTCGAATCCCACCGCGGTGGACTCGGCGGTCTCAAGAATGCAGCGTGCCTTGAACGCCGGACGGCGCCATTTCGCACCCTTGGCGTAAATATGCCATAGCCCTTCCATTTTCAGGTGCGAATGGATGGTGAACCCGTCGTCGCCGCCCACCCGGATCAGCAGGTGCTTTCCGCGGGCGACCACGTTCTGCACCGTCTGGCCCGTGAAGTCGACGGTGGCGAACCGGGGCACCCGGATATCGCAGCGGGTCAGCGTCCGGCCGGCCAGGGCAGCGTTCAGTTCGCGGGCCGCCCGCCAGACGGTATCTCCCTCAGGCACGGATTCTCAGCCCCCGCGGGGTGGAATAGAACCCGGCAGCGGTCAGCGCGCGTCCTACCTCGGAGTCCAGGACCGGTTCGCCGTTGACCTTCTCGATGGCCATTTTCTCCGCCGCGCCCCGGCGGATCACTGCGACCAGCGCCCCGGCTGCCGCGTGCAGGGCCGCCGAATCCTCGGTGAAGGCCAGCATTGTTTTGCCGCCACGCTCCACATAGAGGGCCAGTTTGCCGTCCTGCAGGATCACCAGTGCCCCAGCTTTCCGGCCCGGGCGGTGTCCGCCGTCGGACGTGGGCCACGCCAGCGCAGCGCCGTAGGGGTTCGCCGGGTCGGTTGCGGCGAGGGCAATCGAGGAACGCACGACGTCGGGGTCCTCGCCGGGCCGGCGCTCCTGCTGGGCGTCGGCGCTGAAGGAGCGCAGCCGATCAACCGTGGCGGGGACAGCGAACTGGGCAGCGCCGAGATGTTCGATGAAGTAGCCGCGCCGGCACCGGCCCATCTCCTCAAGGCGGGCCAGCACCTTGTACTGCAGGCCAAAGCCACCGGGGGTGCCTTCGCTGCCCACCGACCCGCGGGTGACCACTCCGTAACGGTCCAGCAGTAGTTCTGCGGTGGCGTGGGCGTGGATCGTGGTTTCCGCCTCGACCGGAGGCAGCACGGTCCACCGGCCCGCGGCCATGGGCGGGGTGCTGCGCTGGTAGCCGCGGACGCCGTCGTCGTTCCCCGAAGCGCGGAGGGAGGACCCGGTCAGGGACGCACCGGGTGCGCGCCCCAGCCGGCCGACCCGCGACGACCGGGCCCGCGGCGGCGCGGCGCGCTGCTTGTGGGCCGTCTTGCCGCCGGCGAGCAGGCTGCGCACCGGCGTGAACGTGTCATTGCTGATCCTGCCGGCCCACACCAGTTCCCACAGGGCGTTGACCACCTCCGTGTCGTTGCGTGGCGCCGCAGAATCCAGCGATTCGGCGAGCTGCCTGAAGAAGTACGCGCCCCCCCGGCCCAGCAGGTCCAGAAGATTCAGTTGCAGGGCCGACGGTTCGAACACGGGGTCCGGTCGTAGGGTCAGCGGTGCGTTTTCGGCCAGGTGCAGGGCGATCCACCCGTCATTGCCCGGCAGGGAGCCGGCCCCCGACCACACCACCTCCCCGGTGGCTGTGAGCTCGTCGAGCATTGCCGGCGTGTAGTTCGCTATCCGGGAGCCGAGGATGAGAGGTTCCCAGGCCGACGCCGGAATGGGCACCCCTGACAGCTGGTCCACCACGGTCGCCACCCCGTCCAGTCCGCGCAGGCCCGACCCGACGTGCTGCCAGGACGGCAGGAACCTGCCGTACGCCGCGGGGTCCACCGGTTCCACTTCCTGCCGCAGCGCGGCCAGGGATCGGCGGCGTAGCCTGCGCAGCACCTCGACGTCGCACCATTCGCTGGGCGCCGCGGTGTGGCCGGTGGTTCCGGCAGTGTTTTCGGGGAGGGACGCGACGGGGCGGAATTCACCCTCGACCACCCGGCCGTCGGCGGCCAGCCGTTGCAGGGCGGTCAGCACCACAGCAACCCCGAGGCCGAGCCGCTGTGCGGTTTCGGCGGCGGTGAACGGGCCGTGGGTGCGGGCGTAGCGGCCCACCAGGTCGCCCAGGGGATCCGCTACGGGCTCGATGAAGGCCAGCGGGATGCCCATCGGGAGCGGCACGCCCAGCGCGTCGCGCAACCGGGCGGCATCCTCGACAGCAGACCAACGTTCCTCGCCGGCAATGAAGACCTGCAGCGCCCGGTTGGCCTGGGCGAGCTGGGTGAGGAGCGGCCCCACGTGTTCGGCGGTGGGCGTGCCGCCGGACTCCTCTGCGGTCTGGAACCGGTCAGCCACCTCCTGGGTGGTGAGCGGGCCAAGGAGGCGCAGCAGGTCTGCGACACCTTCGAGGCCGCGCACGGTCCGGTCCGGTGCGAGTCGCTGCAGCTCGTTTTCGGTGGTGGCGATGACCTGCGGATCCAGCAGTTCGCGCAACTCCGCGCGCCCCAGCAGTTCGTTGAGGAGAGTCGGGTCCAGGGCGAGCGCCGCGGCGCGTCGTTCGGCGAGCGGCGAATCGCCCTCATAGAGGAAGGAGGCCACATAGCCGAACAGCATGGAGCGGGCAAACGGTGACGGCTGCGAAGTTGTCGTCTCGACGATCCGCAGTTCCCGGCGCTCGATGCTGGCGGCGATGTCCTTCAGGGCGGGCAGGTCGTAGACGTCCTGAAGGCATTCGCGGACGGTTTCGAGCACGATCGGGAACGTCGGGTATTTGCGGGCGACGTCGAGCAGTTGCGCGGAGCGTTGGCGTTGCTGCCAGAGCGGGGAGCGCTTACCGGGATTCTGGCGGGGCAGCAGGAGGGCGCGCGCAGCGCACTCGCGGAACCGTGAGGCGAACAGCGCCGAGCCGCCCACCTCGGTGGTGACAATACCGTCGAGTTCCTCGGCGTCGAACAGGAACAGGTCAGCCCCGGGCGGTTCGTCATCCATCAGCGGCACCCGCAGCACAATGCCGTCGTCGGAGGCCATCGCCGAGCCGTCCATGCCGTACCGCTGCTCAAGGCGGGCCCCGACGGCGAGTGCCCACGGAGCGTGCACCGGCATGCCGAACGGGCTGTGCAGGATCACCCGCCAGTCGCCGAGCTCGTCGTGGAACCGCTCGACCACCAGGGTGCGATCATTGGGGACAATTTCGGTGGCCGCCCGCTGTTCGGCGAGGTAGGTCAGCAGGTTTCCCGCCGCCCAGTCGTCGAGCCCGATCGCCTTGCATCGAGCCTGCGCTTCGTCAGGGGCGGCGGTAGATGTCTCCCGGACAAACGCGCCGATCGCGCGGCCCAGTTCCACCGGCCGGCCCAGGGAATCGCCCTTCCAGAACGGCAACCTGCCGGGCTGCCCGAACGCCGGGGATACCAGGACCCGGTCGTGGGTGATTTCCTCAATCCGCCAACTGGTGGCACCCAGGGCGAACACGTCGCCCACGCGCGACTCGTAGACCATTTCCTCGTCGAGTTCACCGACCCGGCGCCCGCCCTGTTTGCCGCCGGTACCGGGTTCAGCCGAGCCCACCAGGAACACGCCGAAGAGCCCCCGGTCGGGGATGGTGCCGCCGGAGGTGACGGCGAGACGTTGGGCGCCGGGACGCCCGGTGATGGTGCCTTCCACCCGGTCCCAGATGATCCGCGGCCGTAGTTCAGCGAACTCGTCGGAGGGGTAGCGTCCCGCCAGGAGGTCGAGGGTCGCGTCGAACGCGGAGCGCGGCAGGGTGGCGAACGGTGCCGACCGGCGGACGACGTCGAACCATTCCTCAACATCGATCGTGCCCAGGGCCGCCGCAGCGACCGTCTGTTGCGCCAGGATGTCCAGCGGGTTGGCGGGAATGTAGAGCGGTTCGATCTTTCCGGCCAGCATTCGCTCGACGGTGACTGCAGTGTTCACCAGGTCGCCGCGGTGTTTGGGGAAAAGCACCCCCTGGGACACCTCACCCACCTGGTGCCCGGCCCGGCCCACCCGCTGCAGCCCACTGGCCACCGAATAGGGCGATTCCACCTGGACCACCAGGTCGACGGCGCCCATGTCGATGCCGAGTTCCAGCGACGACGTCGCTACGACACAGCGCAGCCGCCCGGATTTGAGGTCATCCTCGATCAGCGCGCGCTGGTCCTTGGACACGGACCCGTGGTGGGCTCGCGCCAGCAGCGGTTCAGCGCCTTCGGCCTGACCCGACTGTCCCATCTGTTGGGCAGGGGGTGTGGGCGGGGCAGGCTGACCGGTGCCGTCCGATTCGTCCGCGGGTGATGCCCGTGCTGCGGCGGCTTCCAGCCGGTCGGCGTGGATCTCGTTGAGGCGGGCGGTGAGGCGTTCCGCCAGCCGGCGCGAATTGGCGAACACGATCGTGGAGCGGTTGGCCTGAATCAGGTCGACGATCTTCTCTTCGACGTGCGGCCAGATGCTGCCCTGCGGCACGGCGTCGGCGCCGTACGCGTCGTCGTCTCCGGTGTGCTGCGTCGGCGGCCCGCCGAGCTCGGTCATATCCTCGACCGGGACAGTGACGGTCAGGTCCCACTGCTTCTTCGACGGGGGTGCCACGATCTCCACCGGTGCGTTGCCGCCCAGGAAACGGGCGACGGTCTCCTGCGGTTCAACGGTGGCGGAAAGCCCGATGCGCTGCACAGGTTTGTCCAGCAGTGCGTCGAGCCGGGCCAGCGACACCGCGAGGTGTGCCCCACGTTTGGAGCCAGCGACCGCGTGGACCTCATCGACGATGACCGTATCGACGTCGGTCAGCGTCTCCCTCGCCCTGGAGGTCAACATGAGGAACAACGACTCGGGTGTGGTGATGAGAATGTCCGGTGGCCGGGTCAACAGGGCACGTCGGTCCGCCTGCGAGGTGTCGCCTGAGCGTACCCCCACGGTGATGACCGGCGCCGGAAGGCCCAACCGTTTCGCCGTCTGGGTGATGCCGATCATTGGTGCGCGCAGGTTGCGTTCGACGTCGACGCCGAGCGCCTTCAGCGGCGAAATGTACAGGACCCGGGTGCCACGTTTCTTCGCGGGCGTCCCCTTGGCCGTCGGCTTCTCCTTGGCAACAGTCTCAGCCTCGGCGGCGCCGGAGGCGATGAACTTGTCCAGCGCCCAGAGGAACGCCGCAAGGGTCTTGCCGGAACCGGTGGGGGCAATGACCAGCGCGTTTGAGCCCGCAGAGATGGCATTCCAGGCCCCTTCCTGCGCGGACGTAGGCGCGGCAAATGCTCCGGCGAACCACTGATGGGTTGCGGGAGTGAACTTATCCAGCGCCGACGTCACCGATTCATCATCTCCCAAGCGGCTGACATTTTGCGACGCAGCGGGCCGGGCTCCCGCATCAGCGGTGATTCAGGGGTAGCTTTCAGGGTAGAACGCGCCCGCTTCAGCAGGAAAGGCTCACCCATGAGTGGCCAGGTAGGCAACAACTGGTTTCCGCTGACAGGGGTGTCTGTCCTCTTTGTCGGCGGCGCCGCGGCGGGCCCGATCGCCGGCGACAACACGGGTGCCGTCGCAGCCTACTTCGTTATCGCAACCCTGCTGCTCATCCTGCTGGCGGCCCCGTGGCTGGTCCGCAACCCGCCGGCAATCAACGCCAACTCCGGCACCTATCTGGTGCTCGCCGTCGTCCTGGAGTTGGCGGCCCTGCTGGGCGGCTCCATTGCCGTCCTCCGTGGGCTCGGCGGCTGGATTGTCCTGGGGCTCGGCCTGGCGGCGTACGGGCTCCTGGAACGTGGCCGGGTGATGGTGACTGCAGGAGTGTTCGCTGTGCTGGCCGGCGTCGTCGCCGTCGTGGCGCACCAGAGCTGGCTCACCCTGGCCCTGCAGTTGCTGACCGCAGCGGTCTTCGCGCTTGCCGCAGGCCGGCTGCGGCACCTGTTGCTGAGGCAGCGGCGGGCGCCCGACGACGCACTCGAAACCCCGGCACCCGCCCTGCAGTGAGGCAAGCCCCCTGAGGGGCTGTGTTACATGGCTACGACGGGGCCGACGGTCATCAGGATGATGCTCTCGGCCGCGCAGCCAAACGATTCCTGGGCTGCCACCAGGGAGTCTGTGGCGTCCGGTGGGTAGACCAGCACCCCCACGGTGTCGGTGATGACGCAGTCGTCGCCATAGTTCTGCGCGTTGGTTTGTTGGAGGGTTGCAATCGCCGATTGGCCCGGTTCCAGGACGACGGCAGGGACCTCGACGCCGGGTTCCCGGTCTGCGGGGGCGCCAACCTGCGCTCCCGACGCGTCGACATAGGACACCCCCGGGTAACCGGTCATGGTGCAGTCCGTGTCGGACGTATTTGCGAGGATGAGGTTGCGCGCCGCAGTACCCGCGCCACCGGCGCCCATCGGAGTTTCCACGCTGGCCGACAGATCGGCTGCGGTGCAGATTTCCGTCGCAGCCTCGGCGGGCTCCTCGGCCTCCGGGGAAGCGTCTGCGCTGGGGCTGGCCGAGGGCTCAGTCTCTGGCGCGGACGAGGGCTCAGACTCTGGCGCAGACGAGGGTGCCGACGAGGGTGCCTCGCTCGCTTCCTCGGTTGGTGGCTCAGAGGTTGGCGTAGCGGAGGTGGTGGTTTCGACCGCCGCTGCGGTCGTTTCCTGATCGGTGGAGTTGGATGTTCCGCACCCTGCAATCAGAGCGATGGAACTGATGGCCGCGACGACGACAGCGGCTGCGGACGAAGTCCGTGTGTGGATACCCATGGACTCACCTTCGCCGGTGTTCGCCCCTGCGTCAATCGGCCGGAGGGATGGGATTGCCGATTGACGCAGGGATCGTGACGTTAGGCTACCGACTGCCTACTTGACACTGCGCGTGCGGAACAGGGCAAACACTCCCGCGCCCAGACCCAGCAGGCCGGCGGCGAGCGCAACCCAGATCACCGGCTGATTTCCCGAGGCTTCGCTGGACGCTGAGGCAGGCTCGGTATCAGCTGCTGCTTCCGCTGTGGGTTCTGACGTAGCCTCCGCTGCAGCCTCATTTTCCGGTTCCTCGGCGGTGGTGACGAAGGACGGCGCGGGGCTATCGGGTTCTTCGCTGCCCTCCTCGGCTACCTCATCCCAGCTGGACACGCTGCCATCCGTGTACGTCTGAATGGCGGGAAGCGTCACTGTGGTTCCGGCTTCGGGAAGCCGCCCCACCGAGAGGGAGAAGACCTGGTATTCGTCGGCCGATAATCCGGCCGCTTCACTGTCGGCGGTCCAGACCACTGACAGCACACCCTCGGTGATGGTGGAACCGTCGATCTCAACGGGTTCGGGAAGCTCGCCGCGGACTACCTCGGCGGTCCACCCTTCCACCGGCTTCGCCCGGACCGAGGTGAACGGGGTGTCGGTGGGCAGCTGGATCTCAATCTTCTCGGTCAGCGCCGTATCCGACTCGCTGGGCACGGAAAAATTGAGCTGGGTGTACCCGCCGGCGGTGGTGCTGGCCGGGCTCACGTTCACGTGGGCCGATGCGGTCCCGAGCCCGAGGGCCATCAGGCCAGCGGTGGTGACGGCGAGTGCCGAGGCGGAGACGGTACGGCGTGTTGAAGCTTTCATGGGAGATGCCTTTCAGGATACTGTCCGGGCGCGCGGCGCTCAGGGCAGCAGAAAATGGGTGTAGGGAGGGTCAGGTAGTCCCCACACCCGAGTAGGTCAGGCGGGGGAGAAGCCGGGCATAAACGCCAGCGGCGGCCCTCGCAGCGGAGGTACGTCCCGCAGGGCACGAACGGTGCGAAGCGCCGGCGCCGGCGGGAAGGAGGGGATCCGTGGTGCTGGGACGACGACCACGACGTCGGGCAGGCGCAGTAACGGATTCAGCCGGGCTGCTGCGCGCCGGAGGGCGGATTCGCCGCGCTGGAGCATGAATCCCGTGACGACGACGGCGGACGCGTGAAGCGCCAGCATCCCCAGATCGGTGTGGGCGGTCTCAGCGTGACCCTGAAGACTGTTCGACGGGCAGGAAACCGCCTGCACGGCATGGTGCCGGGCCGGAGCGGCGACGCACGCCGCCGCCGTCGTCGTGAGACTGAAGGCGTGATGCAGTAGCCACTGCCCGACGCCGAGAAGAACGAGGAGAGCGGGCAGCGATAGTGTCTTTTTTGCAATCACAGTGACTGCCAAGAGCGTTGCCGACCCCAGCGCGGCAACGATCAACGGGGCTGGGAGGTTTCCCCCACCAATAATGTGTGCCCCGGCAGCAAGGGCGAGGACGACCGCTGACGTCGCAGAAGACCGGACCAGGCGGAGAGAAGCCGGTGCGCCGCTCATGGTCCTCCCTGCATCACGTCATTGCCCGCTCGTACTGCGACTGAAGGGCTACCCGCCCTACCTAAGAGTATTCGACGTCGTGGGGTGGTCGGCTTGGTGAAAACGCGCTACTCGTGGTGATACGGACGCCCCGCCGCGATCTCCTGGGCCCGGTACAGCTGTTCGGCGAGGATCAACCGGACCAGCTGGTGAGGAAAAACGAGGGGCGAGAGTGACCAAACCAGGTTGGCGCGGGCGTGGACGGACGGGTCAACGCCGTAGGCGCCGCCGATGATCAGGATCACCGTGCGGGCGCTGTCGATGGGCTGCTGAAGGGTGCGGGCCAGGCCGGGGGAGTCGAGGGCTTTACCGCGCTCATCGAGGAGGATCACGAAGTCGTTGGTGATGAGTTTGGCGAGCAGCCGCTCGGATTCTTCCCGGCGGGCGGCGTCGTTCTCCCTCGCTGAGTGGGGAATGAGCTGCCAGGCCAGGTCGAAGGGCTTCTTGAGGCGCTTCTCGTAGCGCGTGATGCCGTCGCTGACCCACGCTTCATGCTTTTTGCCGACTGCCAGGATCCTCAATGCCACAGGGGCAAGCCTATAAGGATGTGCCTGCGGCTCGTGGACAATGAGGCTATGGCCCACCGACGGCGCGGAATAGCCCAGACACCGGATGAAAAGACCTGCGCGTCCTGTGGGCGACGGATGGAGTGGCGCGCCAAGTGGGCAGCAAACTGGGACAAGGTGCGCTATTGCTCGGACGCTTGTCGCCGCCGCGGAGTGAGTCCTACCGATCAGGCATTGGAAGCGGCAATCCTTTCCCTCCTGGCTGCAGCGCCGAGCATCTGCCCGTCGGACGCGGCGCGCGCCGTGGGGGGAGTGGGCGGCGGCGACTGGCGTCACCTGGAGGAGCCAGCGCGTCGGGCGGCCCGGCGGCTGGTTGATTCCGGTCGGGTCCAGATGATTCAAGCCGGGTCGGTTGCTGATCCTTCCACCGCCAAGGGGCCTTTCCTCATCCGGAAAGTAGGGTAGGCGGCATCGGTCCAGAGATGCGGAAGGGAGAATCACCATCGGCTGAGGCTCCCATGCGAGCTGTCGGGCGAATCCCCAGCGAAGTAGTTGCGCGATTGACTAAGTAGAGCTTGTCGCGAGTAGGCGTCTGTCGCCTCGTCTCCGTTCGATGGACAGAGAGCAGTTGCACTCCGAAGGGCGGCATGATCAGACCAGTCGCCCTCCGCTACAATGGCCGACTTCACCACGACTATTCATCAAGGCAAAAAAACACCCCCAGCCGAAGCTGGGGGTGTTTTCGATGTCGCGACTCACCTGTAGTGCATGTCGTGACTCGTAACTAGCGCGGTGACGGTGGGATTTGAACCCACGTTGGCTTTCACCAAACAACATTTCGAGTGTTGCACCTTCGGCCGCTCGGACACGTCACCAACGCGATTACTTTACCGGCTGGCGGGCCCAAGGCCCAAAACGCTAGAGCTCAACGACGTCGTTCTTGCCCGGATCGGCGCGCTCGCCGGTGACGAGGCCCTTGGCGATCTTGAACGCTGAGACGATCTTCGGGGAGTCGAGCGTCCAGTACTCGGCGGTGTCCGCGTCGACCTTAATCAAGGCGACCGACGGATCCTCCTTGCCATTCTCGAACCAGGGCTCCACCGAAGCGCTCCACAGTTCGTTGATCTTGGCCGGATCCTTGGTGAGGGATGCGGTGCCGGCGATCGAGACGTAACCCTTGCCGCTGCTGATCGACACGTTCACCTGAGGGTTCGCGCGGATCTCGTCTGCCTTGGGAGAGGGGTCATCAGTGAAGAACCACAGATCGCCGTCGAACTCGGCCTTCTGCACCGCCAGCGGGCGGCTGACCAGCTGGCCTTCGCCGTTGATGGTGGTGAGGATCGCAATGTCAGCGTCCTTCAGCACCTTGTTCAATTCTTTCATGCCGTCCTGCTGCGAGGTCATCGACTACTCCTTCAAACTATGCGGCTCTACCGGATTTAGTCAGCCTACGCACTACTTGCCGCGAACGATACCGGCTCAGCGCCTAGCGAAACTTCCCAGCTGCTGCGCCGGTTCGCCTCGTGCTGCCTTACCGGGTGGGACGTTGCGACGCGAAGAAGGCCCGTAGCAGGTCGGCACATTCGTCGCCCCGCACCCCGGGAATGACCTCGGTCCAGTGATTGAGCCGCCGTTCCCGCAGGATGTCGAACACCGAGCCCGCGGCGCCCGCCTTGGCATCCCAGGCACCGAACACCACCCGCGGAATGCGGGCCAGCACCGACGCGCCAGCGCACATGGCGCACGGCTCGAGCGTGACGACGAGGGTGCAGCCCTCCAGCCGCCAGCCGCCGACTGCCGCGGCGGCCCGCCGGAGCGCCAGCACCTCCGCGTGAGCGGTGGGATCGCCGGTTGCCTCCCGCTCGTTCCACCCGGTGCCCAGGATTTCGCCTGTCGGACCGACGACGACGGCGCCGATCGGCACATCCGCAGTCGCCAGTGCCCGGCGGGCGGCTTCCAGTGCCAGGGCCATCCACTCGGAATGGAGCGGGTCGGTGGGCGGGGGGTTTGGCGGCATGCCCCCAATGATACTTTTGAGCTATGCGCGTACTGGTTGTAGATCATCCCCTTGTGGCTCACAAACTCACCGTCCTGCGGGATAAGAACACTGCATCGCCGGTGTTCCGGCAGTTGACCGAGGAATTGGTCACGTTGCTTGCCTACGAGGCGACCCGCAATGTCCGGGTGGAACCGGTCGAGATCGAAACGCCGGTCACCACCACGATCGGGACCGGGCTCGTCAAGCCCACGCCGCTGGTGGTCCCGATCCTCCGGGCTGGCCTGGGCATGCTGGAGGGCATGACCCGATTGGTCCCCACTGCCGAGGTGGGCTTCCTGGGCATGGCCCGCAACGAAGAAACCCTCGAGGCGATTACCTACGCCGAACGGCTCCCTGATGACTTGACGGGCCGCCAGATCTTCGTTCTCGACCCGATGCTTGCCACCGGTGGAACCCTGCGCGAGGCGATCAAGTTCCTGTTCAAGCGCGGAGCGGCCGACGTCACCTGCATCTGCCTTCTGGCCGCCCCGGAGGGCCTCGCGGCACTGCAGGCCGAGCTCGAGGACGCCAACGTGACCATCGTGCTTGCGTCAATCGACGAGAAACTGAACGAAAACGCCTATATTGTGCCCGGTCTTGGCGACGCCGGCGATCGCTTGTACGGCGTGGTCGGCTAGTCGCCCCGCTTCTGGCCCCTTCCGGTGAGCAACCCGGACTGCGGGGGTCAACCTCGGCCTGAGTGAGGGGTATGTCGCTCCCCGATGTCTAATTTCCTCACCGGACCGAGGTTCGCGATGGCTGGTGCTCGATCTGCGTGGTACCACTAGACGAATGGTGACGACAGAACATATTAGGTAGACAAACCGGCACATTCGAAGCCTGCTTAGCGACCGCCGAGGACGATCTGTCCAGCAGTCATTTGGCCCTCGCATCGCCTCGCGCAGCATTGTTACTTGTGCGTAAAGGAATGTGACGTGCAATAATTTGTAATGTGTTTACCCACTCATCGGCATCTCCAGTCGCAGCTTCCGCAGCAGGCACGCAGCCTGCCCGTGGAATGCACTGGTGTCGAATGCACGCGTAACGGCATACCCAGACCCGTACGCCCCTTTAGCCCAACGGCGGGCTCCATGAAGCCATCCCGACCGGGCATACCCCCGCATTCGTGCCGTGATGACGGCCATCCACGTAGAGGCAAGCCACACATGTCAGTAGCATCTGGATACGTCCACATTTCCCTCCGTAGCGCGCAGACCCGCGCTAACTCCCAGGGCCGGTCCTACCAACCGAGCCCATCCTTCGTCCCTTACGGCGAAGTCCCGGCACAGGACCAGCCGCCGTCACGGTACCGACCCCTTCAGGCAGTGCCCGGCGCCGTGGATAACGGCCACCCCGACACGGCGCCAACGCCCGTGGTCACACCCAACGGCGTTCCGGGCCCGCAGTCAGTCTCAGGAGACACCACCGCGCGGGGATTCGTTCTTTACGTCGCCCTGGATGAGGAGACCGCTGCGAATAGCGGCACAACGCTGACCAAATTAGCGCAGGATGTCAGGGCCCATGTTCGGTCACTTGTTCCTCAGGCTCAGAGCCACGCCGCCGTAGCGCTGGCGCCGGCCGACGCGACGGGAAGCGATATCGATGTCGTCCGCCGGGCCCTCGGCGATCCGACAGTCACACGCCGTGCTCCGGCGCAATCAGCGCTGCCCGCCGCACCGCGCCCGACCGGCGTTCTCATTGACCTGTCCCGCCGGGAAGTTCACCTCGACGGCGACACCCTGAACCTCACGTTCAAGGAGTTTGAACTCCTGAACTACCTGGTCGAAAATGCGAGCCGCACTGTTGGTCGGGAGGAACTCCTCAGCGGACTGTGGCGCGACGCCGAAGAGGTGCCCAACGAACGCACCATCGACGTCCACATCCGTCGGCTGCGCTCAAAGCTCGGTCGCTTAGCTAACACCGTCAGGACGGTCAGGGGACAGGGCTACCGGTTCTACGAGCACCCCGAAGTGATTGTCTGGGCGGCACCGGAATACTCCATCTAATCGGCCTCGACCGGCTGCATTCGACGGGTAAAGGGCCAGCCTCGGTGTAGTGGGCGAAACGCCAGTAGTAGTTGCTGGCATTTGGCCATCCCGTCATCGGGGTGACTGTTGGATGTCAGTCTTCCCCCCCTATCAGATGTGCCGGGTGACCAGTGGCTGTAGAAGCGGACGATTTCACTACTCCCTGCGCCCCGGCGGGTGTTGGGGTTAATATGTAACGAAGCGGTAGTAGTTGCCAGTTTCCCATTCGAGCACTCGCCACATTGGGGACAGGTATGACTAGTGACAGAACCCGAGGCCAGTTGATGACACAACTGGAGGAGCTGCTCAGGCGTGGGGTGTCAGTGGTGGTCGAGGGCCAGTTTGGGTCCGGAAAGACTGAATCACTCAGGGTGGCAGCGCGGGCGCTAGAGCCCGACAGGAACATCGTCCGCCTCCGAGGGACGCCCAGGGGTAGCCAAACCGCCTATCTGGCATTAGGAGATCTCGTCGGGTTCGGTACCGGGGGAGTCCCCCACCCAGCGACCGTCTTCGCGCTGCTTTCCGCCCGGCTTCATGAGCTTGCTGCGGACCGCCCGGTGATTCTCCTTATCGACAACTTCGATTTCCTCGATCCGCAGACCAGAGCCCTATGCACCATGGTGCTGGACCTGCCTTCGGTCACGTTGCTGGTTTCCTGCAACCGGGTCGACGACAGCCCTGAGATCAGAGCTGCAGTGAACAGCGGGGCAATGGAACCACTCACCCTCACCGCGTTGTCTGTCGAAGAGGGCAGAGCTGTCATCGAACGATTCCTGGGCGGAGAGGTCTCCACTTCAGTTGCCAACTCACTTCACGCGCATTCCCGAGGCAACGGGCGAATCCTGACGATGCTCGCCGCCCACGCTCGGGAGAACGGCAACATTGCTCACGTGGACGGACTGTGGCGGACCACCGCCCACTATGCCGAGCCCTTCACCAGTGGTTCCCTCCGCAGCGGGCTGGCAGTCCTGTATTCACGACTTAATGCCGACGAGCGGGCCGCACTTGAGGTGCTAGCCGCCGCTGGCTCCGTCCACATTGATGTGCTGGCACGCCATTGCGACATGCAGGCCCTGGAGCGTCTGCAGCGCGAAGGGATGGTGGAGGCCCGCGACGGGGGGAACACCTACTGGCTGCACAGCAAGGGCCTGGCCCACATTCTGCGTCAGACGCTGGGCAACGCCAGAAGCCGTGAAGTATGGGCGACCATCGTTGAACCCGGAATGTCGCAACGCGGAGCGCGGCCGCCCGGCGCCAACATCGTGTGGGCACTCCAACGCGGCATCGAGGTCAAAGACTCGGCCCTGCTCGCCGCCGCCGACGACGCTTTACGCGCCTATTCGCCGCGCATCGCCCTCGACCTGGTTTCCGCTGTGAAGAGGCGAACCGGGCTGTCGGTCCGCATGCGGGCGGAGGCTCATTGGTTCCTGGGGCAGGTCGAGGAGGGGCAGCGCGTGCTGACCCGTCAGACCCGGGCGTCAGAGGCGCCCACCGCACCGGCCGCGGATGAAGCGGCGCTGAGCCGGCTGGTGCGGTCGGTCTTCGCTTCCCGGGGGGCTGCGGCGGAGGACGTGGCGGGGGACGCGGTGGCGCAACTACTGGCCCATCGGCGGACCGGGAACTACCGCGCAATGCTCGAGCTGTATCGCACCATCACTCTCCCCGTGAGTTTAGAGTCCCGCTACCTGGTCACCATGCTCGCCGCGGAGGCCTACGCGGCCTGCGGCGATTCGGCACGCGCCCGCCTCCTGACCATCGAATACGGGCTGGTCGCTGGAACCGTGCGGTCCGCCGTCGTGCGGGAAATCGGGGAGACGGCCCTCTACCGGGTGCTGTTCCTTAACGGTGAATGGCGGGTTCTCAGCGACCTTCTCACGCAGAACATACTGCGCCGACCGGGCCGCTTGCTGTTTGGTGAGCAGTCGACCCTGTTGTATCCCCGGCTGATCGCCCGGGAGCCGCGGGCCGGCGTCGTCGGCGGCGAGCAGAGCACGGCGAGCTCCGCCGACCTGTTCGGATGGTTCCTTGAACGGTGCGCCGACCTGTTCACTGTTTACGACACGGTTGATCACATGGTCACCCAGTTCAAGGAATTGGCGGGCGACCGGCGGCTTACCGGCCTGTTTGGGTTGCAGTTGTTCGCGCTCGGTTCCCTGGTGCTGCTGCAGGGTGAGGGCGACACCGATCCCAGCTCGGGCGATGACTTTAATGAGCTGGACCTCAAGCGCCTTGATCGGTGTGCCAGGTCGACGACGGGCGCGCTCGCCCGCCAGCTTGGCCTGCTGGCCGACGGACTGTTGACTGGGGAGCCTGCCACGCTGGTGCGGGCAGCGCAGGGTGCGGCCAGGCAAGGAAACACTGGGCTGTCGACGGTTGCGGCGACCCTGGCATCACGCACGGCGGGGCGGATCAGGCAGCCGGAGATCCAGCGCGCCGCCCAGGAGTTGGTGCCCGGCTCCGAGGCGCGGCCGGAGATGCCGGCGGATACGGAGATGCTGACCCGGCGTGAACGTCAGGTGGTTGACCTAGCCATGTCCAGCAGTAAGAACTCCGAGATCGCCGCAGCGCTGGGCATCTCTCCGCGGACCGCCGAGCGTCATGTGCAGAACGCGTACCGGAAGTTAGGTGTCTCAACCCGCGAGCAGTTACGTCGGACGCTCCAGCCGTCCGACGACGCCACCGAATCGGGCGGGGTATGAACACCTCGTCCCCCGACGGTGAGCGCCAACGAAGCGCCCTTGACGAAGTTCTTGATGCCGCGGGACAGGAACTGGTAACGTCCCGCTCCGGGGGCCTGCTCCTCACCACGTCAACGGTCTTCGGCGGAGACTTCCTGCTCGCGCGCATGCTGGCGTCGGCGGATCCGTTTTACACGGTCGGTGTGCAGGGAACCGAGTCATTCGCGGGTCTGGCTTATGCCCCGCTGGCCCCGCTCCTCCAGGATTCGCCGGACATCGACTTCAGCTCCGAGATGGAGGTGCTCTCCGCGGTGCGTGACCGCATCCAGCGCCTCTCGGAGGGAAAGAGTTGCGTGGTGGTGGTGCGTGGTCCCGAACACCTTGATACGGCGAGCATCGCCGTACTGACGCGCCTCGCCGAATCCCCCACCATCGGATTGCTGATCCGTTGTGGCCCCCGGAGCCAGCTTCCGCTGGACCTTGAACTCTCCCTGGCAGACGGTTTCATCGAGGAAGTCATGATCCCAGTGCTGGGGCCCGCGGACATCAAGGGGTACTTCGCCTCCATCCTCGGCGCGACGCTCCCGATGCTGTCCAGCATCCTGGTGCGCGACGCGATCGGCGGAAGCCCAGTCTTGCTGGAATTGGTGACACGGGACAGGGATTTGGAGGATCTGATCCACCTGCGCGACGGCGTCTGGATTCTGCCGCGCGAGCTGCGCCTGACCGATCGGATTGCTGAACGGATCTTCAGCCTGATCGCCGACTATGGGCCCGAGGAGACTGACGTCCTCCTGACCGTTGCGCTCGCCCACCAGATACCCGTCGACGTGGCAGTCGAACTGTGGGGTGCGGAGCCTATCAACGCCCTGCTGCTGGAGGGCGCCCTGTCCCATGCGGAGGACGCTGGTCAGATCTGGCTGCGCGCCGCGCCACCAATCCTGGGGGCCGCCATCAGGCAGCGGGTTGAGCCCTTCCGGTCGCGTCGGCTCTGGGACAACGTCCACGAGCACCTCACGGATCTCACCAACACGCCGGGCATTATTCTCCGGGTGATGTGGAGGCTGTCAGTGGGCGTCGCAGTCGATGACACCGAAGTGCTCACGGCTGCCGCCATGGCCAATCGTCTCGACCAGCCGGACACCGCCGACTTTCTGCTGCACCTGCTGCCGTCCGACGTCGCAACGGACCCGGCCGGTCTGGCCGCGGCCGCCGAACTGCAGCGGGCCCGCGCCGAGTTCTATGACGGGCGAACTGACCTTGCGCTGCCCCGACTCCGACGCCTAGTCCTCAGCGACCTGGAACCGGAGATCATGACCTCGGTAGTCCACTTCACGTTTCAGATCAATCTCGCCACCGGGATGGGTGCGTCAGCGCTCACCCAAGCGGTCCGACGGCGGGCTGAGGTCGACCCCGCCGGGGACACCTTCGAGAGCTCGTTGATCACCCGGCTCGGTCGTGAGCTGCAACAACTTGCAGCTGGGACCGTCCCCGAACGGCCTGTCGTGGAGGTGGTCGGCGTGCCGAATGAGACCAGGGAGGCAGTCTGCTGGCACCTCGTTGCTGGTGAACTCCAGTACCGTCGCGGAGATCTTTCGGCTGCGGCCGAAGAACTGGGGCTGGCCCTTGACCTCGTCCTTATTCATGAGCCGCTGCGCAACTACGGCGGATACATCCTGGTCCGGCTGATGCTCCTCCTGGCCGGAGGCGGCTATTGGGAGGACCTGGCAGCCCTGCAAGCCAAGGTCGCGGACGGTAGGGCGCCCTGGGTCAAACGGTTCATTGGTTTCTGGGAGCTGATCGAGGGCCTGACAGCATTGCGTCGCGGCCGGCCGCTGAGCGCGCTGACCCACTTCGGGACAGCAGTTGTTGTCCTCCGTGAACGGGACATCAAGCGGTTCAGGCCGCTCGCCACTGCGCTTGCCGCATACACCTCCTGGCTCATTGGCGACGCGCGTCTGGGAAACTACGTGGCGGAGTACCGCCGGCTCACCCACCTGGGGCCGCCCGAACGCAGGATGCTTGCCGAAGCCTATATGGCTGTAGTGGGCGATTCGGCCGGGTCATCGACGCGTCAGCCGACCACGGTGACGCCTGAGGCAGCGAATCCCCAGATCCGTGCTGAACTCAGTGTGCTTGAGGTGCAGGCCGGTGTGGCTGGGGCCATCGACGTCGCCATCGCACAGACTGCCGGGCTCGCCGACCCGCGCGCGCAGGGCCTACAGGCGGTGCTGTCCGCGCTCGCCGGGGGGAGCGCCGCCGACCTGGTTGCGGCCGCCGAGCTGTGCCTTGATCGCGGTCAGGAGTTACTGGTTCCAGTGTGCCTCGGGGTGCTGCTGACCCAGACTCCGGGGTCGAAGGGCAAGGTGGTCCGCAGCGCGTCGAAGCTGTTGGCGCTACTTGATCCTGAACTGCAACGCCTCCACCCACAACTGGCAGCGCTCCGGCAGGCCACCAGACTCACCCCGCGCGAGACGACTATAGCCGCGGACATCGCAGCCGGAAAGACTGCCAAACAGATCGCCAAAGAGCTTGGGGTATCGATCAGAACGGTGGATGGTCACGTGGAAAGTATTCTTACGAAGCTGGGATTGCCTTCGCGCAAGGACATCCGAAAGCGAACCAAGTAGTCATGGTCTGCAAGACGAGTAGTAACTACGTACCAATTACTCAAAGTCGGGTAGTACCTGCGTAGTGGTTGTTGGGGGTTCGCAGCATAGGTTGATTGCAGGGAAGAAACTCCCAGGTCGGTGCGGACATTAGCACTGAAGCATAGAGCCGGAGGCGGCTGAGGGACTCCCCAACGAACCTCGCCGCCTCCGCCTCTGCCAGTCTGGGTGGCATCGACCGAAGCGGAACACCGACCGCTGACCCACAGATCGGGGCGGTTTCCCGGGGCGAGAGCCGGGAAACCGCTCTTTCTGTTGGCCCCGCAGCGTGACCATCCTGCAGGAAAAACCCCATAGACTTCGGCCATGGCATCCCACCACCTCAAACGGCTCATGTTGCTGCGTCACGCCAAATCCGAGTGGCCCCGCAACGTCGAGGATTTCGAGCGCCCCTTGAGTACCCGCGGACACCGGGACGCTCCGCTACCTGGCCAGTGGATGGTGGAGAACGACGCCGTTCCGGACCTCATTCTCTGCTCCTCCGCCCTCCGGACCCGCCAGACCTGTACCTGGATCTGCTATGAACTAGGGGACAAGGCTCCAACCCCCAAACTTGAAGAGCGGCTGTACTCGGCCCCCGCAACGACCATCCTGTCGCTGGTCAATCGCGTTCCGGAAACGGTCACCAGCCTCCTCGTGATCACTCACATGCCCGGAGTCCAGGAGTTGGCGATGCGCCTGGCCTCGGTGGACTCCGACGAGGGTGCGGTGATGGATATGGCAACCCACTACCCGACGTCGGGCCTGTCAGTTCTGCAGCACGATCGGCGCTGGGCGGAACTGGACGGGCGCGACGCCGTGATGACGGACTTCGTGGTGCAGCGAGCCTAAAGGCCGTACTGTTCGAGGAGCCGCAACCAGACCTCGCTGATGGTCGGGTAGGCGGGTACCGCATGCCACAACCGGTCCAGGGGAACTTCCCCGGCAATCGCGATGGTCGCGGCGTGCAGGAGTTCAGCGACGTCCGGGCCAGCGAAGGTCATGCCGATGAGGACCTTCCGGTCCTCATCGACCACCATCTGTGCCCACCCCTGATATCCGTCGGAATGTAGTGCCGACCCGGCCACAGCGATCTCCAGTGACGTTTCGCTGACGTTGAGGCCCGCGTCCTGCCCCTGCTTCAGGGTTCTGCCGGTCATGGCGATCTCGGGGTCGGTGAAAACTACCTGCGGGACGGCGTATTGGTCGGCGGTGGCCGCGTAGGCGCTCCAGTCCTGGACCGTGTTCCCGAGGGTCCCGGCCGCGCGCGCCGCGATCGCCGAACCGGTGATTCGGGCTTCATATTTCCCTTGGTGCGTGAGTAGGACCTTGCCCGCCGCGTCACCGACCGCGTAGAGCCAGCCGGCGCCCTGCACCCGGCCCGACGGGTCGATGACCAGCTTCGTGGGGTCAAGGTCGAACTTTTCCAGTCCCAGGTCAGCAAGGGCAGGACGACGCCCGGTGGAGACCAGGAGCTTTTCCGCGGTTACCGTGGCGCCACCGTCAAGGGAAACCGTTACCGTGCCATCACCCGACTGCCGCACCGATTCGGTGGCTGTGTCGGTCAGGACCTCGACGCCGTCGTTCTCCAAGCCCTTCCGCACCAGCTCCCCCGCGGGTTTGGGGTAGTTGGAGAGAAGGCCGCCCCGGGCGATGATGGTCACCTTTGCGCCCAGGCGGGCGAAGGCCTGCGCCAGTTCGGCGCCCGCAACACCGCCGCCCAGAACCGCGAGCGACGACGGCACGAGGGCTGCCGAGGTTGCTTCCCGTGTGCCCCAAAAGTCGACGGCGTCCAGGCCATCAATCGGGGGGATTATGGGGGAGGAGCCGGTGGCAAGGACAACGGCAATCCGCGCCCGGAGGGAAGTCACGCCGTCGTCGCGGGTCACCTCAACCGAACGCTCACCCGTGAGCCGGGCCGTTCCACGGACGAGGGTGATCCCGCTCTCGCTGACCCAGTCGGCTTGCGAAGCATCGTCCCAGTTGGAAGTGAATTGGTTGCGCCGCTCCAATACCTGCTCGACATCAAGCGAGCCCGTGGCCGCCTCCCGTGCGCCGGCAACTGTTGTTGCTGCTTTCAGGGCGGTGCCCGGGCGGAGGAGGGCTTTGGACGGCATGCAGGCCCAGTACGAGCATTCTCCACCCACCAATTCCGCTTCTATCAGCGCTGCCGACAGCCCCGCCTGCACCACGCGATCCGCCACATTTTCGCCGACAGCGCCGGCACCGATCACGATTACGTCGAAGTCTTCAGAGTTGGTCATGCTTTAAGCTTTTCACTGCTGCCGCAGCGGGGCAACCTCTGCCGGTGGTTAGACACACGTAATTGACACGTAAAGGCCTTCATTTTGCACATGATCGAATCAGCACGACGACGACGGCGGCGGACCGGCCGGGTTGCGTTGATTGTTCCGCACGGCGTGTTGCTCCGAGCTGGCTCCGAAAGACGCATCAAGAAGTCGCTGATCGAGGAAAACCTGCTGGACACGGTGGTGGGACTGCCGGCGAACCTGTTCACCACCACCGGCATTCCCGTCGCCATCCTCATCTTTGACCGTTCGCGTGAAAAATAGGGGGCTCCAGTGAGGGCCGAGACGATGTCCTGTGCATTGATGCCAGCCGGGACTTTACCGCGATCAAGGCCCGGAGCCCGCTCGATGAGGAACACCATAAGCGGATCGTTGAGACTTACCGCGGCCGGACGGAATCTGAAGGGTACTCGCGCCTAGTACCCCGCGAGGAGATCAGCGAGAACGATTTCAACCTCAACATCTCGCGCTGCATTGACACCCTAGCGGCCGAGTCTGAGATTGACGTAGCCGCCGTGCAGAGTGAGATCGAGCAGATCGAAGCCGAGCTGGTGGAAATTCGTGCCCGCATGGCCGGCTACCTGAAGGAGTTGGGTCTCGATGACTGAACAAGGGGCGGAGAGGGTGGCATAGCTGGTGAACCGGTGCTCTACACGAGCGACGACGGTCAGGCGCACGTGCAGGTGCGGCGTGGTTGACGCAGCGCGGAATTACTGAGCTGTTCGGGAAGGATGTGCGCATCATCAACGAGCACATCCAGAACGTCATCACCGAGGCGAGGCGGATTTCAACGCAATTATCCGGAAATTCCGGATAGTTCAAAACGAGGGCGATCGTGAGGTTGCGCGTGAGATGGAGCATTACAACCGCAATGTCATTTTTGCCGTCGGCTACCGGGTGCGTTCGGCCCGCGGTGTGCAGTTCCGCCGGTGGGCCACCACCGTACTGAGTGAGTACTTGGTCAAGGGCTTCGCCATGGACTATGCCGAGCTCAAGGATGCCAAGCAGTGGCATTACTTTGACGAGTGGCTCGGACGCATCCGGGACATTCGTGTCTGCGAGAAGCGCTTCTACCAAAAGGTGCTGGACCTCTAAGCCCCCGCCGCTTACTACGACCCGAAGCCGGATGGTGCGAGTGTCTTCTTCAAGGCGGTGCAGAACAAGAGGCTGTGGGCAGTGACCGGCAAGACGGCAGCCGAGCTTATCGAGAACCGGAGTGACTCCGGTGCACCGAACATGGGACTGACCAACTGGGCTGGCGGCCGAGTGCGCGAGGGCGACGTAGCCACGGGCAAAACTACCTGACGAGCGAAGAACTGGAGGCGCTGAACAGCATCGACACCATGTACCTAGACTTCGCTGAGGACCAAGCCAAGCGACGCCACGTGGTTGCTGTGGCCGATTGGAAGGACAAGCTGGATGCCTTTCTGCAATTCAACGGCACGAACGCAGACGAAGCGGACTCCGCTGGACGGCACTACGCCCGGATCAAAGGCGGACCGGATCGTCAGTGCCATGGAATAAGAAGAGCTCCTCACCCGGAGGTGAGGAGCTCTCAACTGTGCGCGCGAAGGGACTCGAACCCCCAACCTCCTGATCCGTAGTCAGGTGCTCTATCCATTGAGCTACGCACGCATTGCCGCTATATCAATCCGTGCCACGTCTCAATTTGGGACCTGACACGACCTATTGGCCTTGAATAACTTTACCGCTCTTGCCTATTTACGCCTAATTCGAGGTGAAGCGAGTTGCCCGGCTGGCTGCGGCACCGCTGAACCGTCTGGCGTAGACTAGACCGGTCTACGTGTCCTTAATCACATTGTAGCCCCTTGACAGCGCTCGGTCGCCGTGGATTCTAGGGAAATACCCCCATAAACCCGAGCTTGGACCGGGTGGTGGTGCCCCGGCCGCGAGTGAGAAGGACCATAGCATCGTTACACCACCCACCCAACGAAGGGACATGTTATGGGCGATCCTGTACGCCAACTGGTTGATCACAAGAACCTTGACGCAACCGATCAGAGCGGCATGCCTGTCGTGCGAGTCGGCGGGTCACAGACTCCGGCACCGACCACCCATGCAGGATTACTCGCCTGGGTTCAGGAAGTTGCCGACATGGTTCAGCCGGACCGGGTGTATTGGGTCGACGGATCCGAGGCTGAAAACAAGGCGTTGACTGACGAACTGGTTGACGCGGGAACGCTTCGGCGACTCAACCCCGAGACGTTCCCCAACTCATTCGCCGCGTTCTCCGACCCAGCCGATGTAGCCCGGGTCGAGGAGCAGACCTTCATCTGCTCGCGGAACGAGCGCGATGCCGGGTTCACCAACAACTGGATGGACCCCGACCAGATGAAGGAGAAGCTGCGGGGCCTTTTCACTGGAGCCATGCGCGGACGCACCATGTACGTGATCCCCTTCGTAATGGGTCATCTGGATGCGGCCAATCCCAAATTTGGCGTGGAAATCACGGACAGCGGGTATGTCGTTAGCTCCATGCGCATCATGGCCAACATCGGCACCGAGGTGCTGGCGCGGATGACCGAACTGAACGCCGAGTACGTGCCGGCACTGCACTCCCTGGGCGCTCCTCTTGCCGAGGGTGATAATGACGTGCCCTGGCCTTGCAACGCGGATAAGTGGATTGTGCACTTCCCCGAAGAGCGTTCCATCTGGTCCTTCGGGTCGGGGTACGGCGGCAACGCACTGCTGGGCAAGAAATGCTATGCGCTGCGGATCGCCTCGGTAATGGCGCGCGACGAGGGCTGGCTGGCGGAGCACATGCTGATCCTCAAGCTCACCTCGCCCGAGCACAAGACCTACTACGTGTCGGCGGCGTTTCCGTCCGCCTGCGGCAAGACCAATCTCGCCCTGCTGGATCCGACCATCGAGGGGTGGAAGGTCGAGACGCTCGGCGACGACATCACCTGGATGCGCGTCGGCGATGAGGGCGAGCTGCGCGCCATCAATCCTGAGGCCGGCCTGTTCGGCGTCGCGCCGGGCACAGGCTGGCTCACCAACCCCAACGCGATGCGCGCCATCGCGAAGGGCAATTCGATCTTCACCAACGTCGCGCTGACCGACGACGACGGCGTGTGGTGGGAGGGAATGACCGCCGAGGTGCCTGATCACCTCACCGATTGGCAGGGGAATGAGTGGACGCCGTCGTCGGACAAGACCGCAGCTCACCCGAACGCGCGGTTCTGCACCCCAATTGACCAGATCGACATGCTCGCCGACGAATTCAACAACCCGGACGGTGTCGAGATCTCGGCCATCCTCTTCGGCGGTCGACGGAAGACCACCGTTCCCCTGGTCACCCAGTCCCGCGATTGGGTCAACGGCATCTTCATGGGGTCCACCCTGTCCTCCGAGACGACAGCAGCAGCCGCAGGCGAGGTGGGTCGGGTGCGCCGCGATCCGATGGCCATGCTTCCGTTTATTGGGTACGACGCCGGCGACTACCTGCGCCACTGGATCACCCTGAGCAGCAAGGCAGATCAGGAACGCTTGCCGAAGATTTTCCTGGTGAACTGGTTCCGTCGGACCGCCGACGGCGGGTTCGCCTGGCCTGGTTTCGGCGAGAACTCGCGGGTCATGAAGTGGGTTATCCAACGGCTTGAGGGTACTGCCGAGGCCGTGGAGACGCCGATCGGCTTCGTCCCGACCGGGGATTCGCTCGATCTGACCGGGCTGGACATGACACCCGAAGAGGTGAATGCTGCGGTGCGGGTCGACCCCGAGGAGTGGGCCGCCGAACTGAAGGGTATCGACGAGTGGTACTCACAGTTCGGGGAGTCCCTCCCGGCCGAGCTTGAGGATCAGCTGCGGGGGCTCAGGGCGCGGTTCGCCGTCTAGCTTTATAGTAGACCACACTCCTAGTAGACACATCTACTAGGAGTGTGGTCTACTATTCGCATGATTCTTTCCTGCGTAATTCTGGGAATGCTGGCTGTCGCCCCAATGACGGGGTACGACCTCAAGAAGCGCTTCGATACGAGCGTCAATCACTTCTGGTCAGCGGACAAAGCGCAGATCTACCGCACCCTCAGCCAACTGGTCGCTGACGGGCTCGCCAAGGTAGTGACGGTCCGTCAGGTTGGTCTGCCGGACCGGCAAGAGCACCACATCACCGACGCCGGCAGGGTCGCTCTCACCGAATGGCTCGTCTCCGCCCCGGACCCGCACCGCGAACGGGATCCTTTCCTGGCACGGATCTTCTTCGCCGGAACTCTTGAACGCCACCACGTTCTCACCCTGATTGCCGAGCGGAGGCTGGCCGCGGAAGAGTTGCTGACCGGGCTGGTGGCCCAGTCGGGGCCTCCAGGCGGCGGCGCTGCTCAGGACCGTGAGCGGTACCTGAGGTTCGCCACGCTGGGGAATGGGATCACCCATGTACAAGCCGAGCTGCGGTGGCTTGACGAGGTCGAAAAGGACCTACCGTGAACACTCCCTCATTCCCGGTGCTGCACCCCGGGACAGGCGTCTCTTCCGGATCCGTCGTCTTCCTGCACGGGGGCAACGTAGCGAACTGGATGTGGCAGCCTCAGGTCGAGGCTCTGCCGGACTATCGGGTCATTACCCCCGACCTGCCGGGCTTTGGCGCCCGCACCACCGAGCGCTGGATCAGCCTGGACCAGACAGCGGACGGGGTGGCCGACCTGATCCTGGCCGAGGCCGACGGGCCGGTACACCTGGTGGGGCTGTCCTTGGGAGGGATGGTCGCCCTACGGCTGCTGGCCAGGCACCCGCAGTTGGTGGCCAGTTCGATAGTGAGCGGCGCTCCCGCCCTCGGCATCGGCGGCGTTGTTGGCGCCGCTTCCTGGGTACAGCTTCGATGCTGGGACTACACATGGTTTTGGGATCTGCAGGCTCGGGCCTTCCGACTGCCGCCAGACAGCTACCACCTGTTCGTTGAGCACGGCCTCAGCATGGACAGTGCCAACGCCCGTCGCATGATGGCCGAGGTGTTTGCCGGCGGGCTGCCGGCAGGGTTGGCAGGCTACCCGGGCCGGCTGCTTGTGCTGGCAGGGAGTAGGGAACCCCGTGCGGTGAAGGCTGCTCTGCCCGCGGTTGCCCGCGCGGTACCCAATGGTGTGGCGGCGGTTGTTCCCGGGATGCACCACGTGTGGAATATCGAAGACACCGCCCTGTTCAACGAGGTGGTGCGCCGGTGGATCGACGGGTCGGTGCATCCCGGCCTCGCCGTGTCCCACGCTCGTCCCGACTAGGCGATCCTCCCTGCCGGTCCTGCGCCAGGAACTCCTGGAGGTCCTGCGCCAGGACCTACTGCCGGACCTGCGCCAGGACCTCGTCGGTCAGGGTGCCGAGAATCTGGGGGTCGACTGCTTCAGCATTCAGGCGCAGATAAGGCTCGGTGTTCGACGCGCGGAGGTTGAACCACCATGACCCGTCGTCAGCAGTGAAGGTGAGACCGTCGAGTTCATCGACAGTGACGCCGTCGTTGGCGAATTCCTCGCGGACCCGGGCAACGGCCGCAGGAACGTCGTCCAACCGCGAGTTGATTTCACCCGACGCGAAGTACGGCTCGTAGTCGCGGCCCAGGTCTGACAGCGGCCCGTCCTGCTCACCCAGCGCGGCGAGCACGTGCATGGCAGCCAGCATGCCGGTGTCGGCGTTCCAGAAATCCTTGAAGTAGTAGTGGGCTGAGTGCTCGCCGCCAAAGACGGCGCCTTCCTTAGCCATCACCGCCTTGATGAACGAGTGCCCCACCCGGGTGCGGACGGGGCGCGCACCTAACCGTTCCACCAGTTCGGGCACGGCCCGCGAGGTGATGAGGTTATGAATGATGACCGGTGCGTTCTCACCGGCGGCCTGCGCCCGGGCTATTTCCCGGCGAGCAACCATCCCGGTGACGGCGCTGGGCGACACGGGGTTCCCGAGCTCGTCGATCACGAAACAACGGTCGGCGTCGCCGTCGAAAGCAATCCCGATGTCCGCCTGATTGCTGACCACAGCCGCCTGGAGGTCCCTGAGGTTTTCCGGCTCAAGCGGGTTGGCGGGGTGGTTGGGGAAGGACCCATCGAGCTCGAAGTACAGCTCGATGATGTCCAGGGGAAGCTTGGGGAGCATCGAATCGCCCAGGACCGCGGGAGTGGTGAGGCCACCCATCCCGTTGCCGGCGTCGACAACCACCTTGAGGGGACGCGACCCTGACAGCTCCACCAGTGAGCGTAGATACTCGGCGTAGCCACGGAGCACGTCGCGGACCCCGATGGTTCCGTTGCGCTCGCCCGCTGGAATGGATCCCTCATTCAGGTACTGCTCGGCGAGGGTCTGGATTTCCACCAGTCCGGTCTCCGATGACACGGGCACAGCGCCGGGACGGCACATCTTCATCCCGTTGTACTCGGCCGGATTGTGGCTGGCGGTGAAGGTCACCCCCGCCGCGTCGAGGGTACCACTCGCGTAGTACAGCTCGTCGGTCGAGATGAGATCAAGGAGGACGACGTCGGCACCGCGGCGGGTGGCGCCCTGGGCGAAGGCATTGCTGAATTCCGGTGAGGAGGGACGCATGTCGCCGCCTACCAGGACTGTTGTCCCCGCCAGCCCGAGGACGTCGACGAAGGCTGCGCCCACCGCTTCGACGATTTCCGGGGTGATGCTTTCGCCGACGATGCCGCGCACATCGTAGGCCTTGAAGGACGCTGAAAGATCGAAGGATTTACTCACGGAGAGAGTCTAGCCGCTGGCCCCGGTCAGACAAGGCGTGTGGAGGAGCGGATGGGAGGGTTGTCCACATCGGCGGATTCGCCGCCCCACTGTCAGCGTGGACTGCAATACTGGGGCTCATGGTTGATACCACCACACTTCATGATCAGGCAGCGGAGATTTTGCGGACCCTCGTGGGCCGCGACCACGCCGCGTTCCACGACGGCCAGTTCGAGGCGATCGAGGCCCTGGTGAACGGCGGTCGCCGGGCGTTGGTGGTCCAGCGGACCGGGTGGGGGAAGTCGGCCGTCTACTTCGTCGCGAGCCTGCTGCTGCGGTCCCGGGGTGCCGGGCCCACCCTGATCGTGTCCCCGCTGCTCGCCCTGATGCGGGACCAGGTCGCCGCGGCGGCCCGGGCCGGCGTGCGCGCTGAAGCGATTAACTCTGCCAACCAGACCGACTGGCAGGAGATCACCGCCAAACTCGACGACAATTCGGTGGATGTATTGCTGGTCTCCCCCGAGCGGTTGAATAACCCGGCGTTCCGGGAACGCCACCTTCCCGAACTGATCCGGCAGACCGGCCTGCTGGTGATCGATGAAGCCCACTGCATCTCCGACTGGGGCCACGACTTCCGCCCCGACTACCGGCGGCTCCGCGACCTGATCACCCAGCTACCGTCCGGCGTGCCGGTCCTCGCGACCACAGCGACAGCCAACTTCAGGGTGGTGAGCGACGTCGAAGAGCAGTTGGGCACCGACGGCACCGAGGTGTTCACCCTGCGTGGCACCTTGGCACGCGATTCCCTCCGGCTGGGTGTGCTGCGGTTACCCAGCCCGCGCTCGCGGCTGGCGTGGTTGCTGACCCATATCGACGACCTGCCGGGTAGCGGCATCATCTACGCGCTGACCGTCGCGGCGGCCGAGGACACCGCACACCTGTTGCGCGCCAACGGTCACCGGGTGCTTGCCTACACGGGGCGCACCGACCCCGCCGATCGTGAATCGGCTGAAGCGGCGCTGAAGAACAATGAGGTCAAAGCGCTGGTCGCCACCAGTGCGCTGGGCATGGGGTTCGACAAACCGGACCTGGGGTTCGTGGTCCACCTCGGCGCGCCGTCCTCTCCGGTGGCCTATTACCAGCAGGTCGGTCGGGCAGGACGTGGCACACCCAATGCTGATGTGCTGCTGCTTCCCGGGACCGAGGACCGGGAGATCTGGGAGTACTTTGCCACGTCGTCCATGCCCTCGGAGGAGAGGGCGACCCGGGTCCTCGAAGCGCTCGGCTCCGGCGGGATCCTGTCTACGCCCGCTTTGGAGGCGCAGGTCAACCTTAAACGAACTCCGCTGGAGCTGCTGCTGAAGGTCCTCGATGTGGACGGCGCCGTGCGAAAGGTGCAGGGCGGTTGGGAAACCACCGGGGCCCCTTGGGTTTACGACAGCGAACGGTACGGGCGGATCGCCAAAGCCCGGATCGCTGAGCAGAAATCCATGTTGGACTACGAGAACACCTCGCAGTGCCGGATGGAGTACCTCGCCGCGGCACTCGATGACCCAACCGCTGCGCCCTGCGGGCGATGCGATAACTGCGCTGGCCAGTGGTACTCGGATGAGGTGGCCCACGACGCTTCCGACAGCGCCCAGAAGGCCCTGAGCAAGGTGGGCGTGGAGTTGGACCCGCGGGGCCAATGGCCCAGCGGCATGGACAAACTTGGCGTACCCGTCAAGGGCCGAATCCCGGCCAGCCAGGCGAACGGGGCGGGCCGTGCGCTGGGTAGGCTCACCGACCTCGGCTGGGGTAACCAGCTGAGGGAACTGCTGGCTGACACGGCCGAGGACCAGCCGCTCGGACCGTTGGTGATCGAAGCGTGCATCTCGGTGCTGGTGCAGTGGGGCTGGGACACCCGTCCAGTAGCCGTGGTCAGCGTGCCATCCCGACGACGGCCGCTGCTGGTGCAGTCACTGGCCGAAGGGCTCGCCAGCGTGGGCCGGATTCCCTACCTCGGGGCTTTGCAGACGCCGCACGGCTGGCCGACGGGAGCCCCGGGCGGCAACAGTGCGTTTCGCCTCACAGCCGTCTGGGACCGGTTCGCAGTGCCCGACGAGGGAAGGGAATGGTTCGCCGCCAACCCCGGCCCGGTGCTGCTGGTCGATGACCTCGCAGACAGCCGGTGGACAATCACGGTGGCGGGCAAGGCGTTGCGCGACGGCGGAGCGCAGGAAGTGTTGCCGTTTGTGCTGGGCCTGAAAGCCTGAGCGCTTGTGCCAGGGTGAGGGTAACGCGGACAAAAACAGACACCCCGGTTCGATCAAGAACCGGGGTGTCTGGTAAATAACGCGGAGACGGGGGGATTTGAACCCCCGGTAGGCTTTAGGCCCACACTTCATTAGCAGTGAAGCCCATTCGGCCGCTCTGGCACGTCTCCAGCGGCTATTACTAGCCACCCAAGGCTACCTGTAAGGAGCGGGCAAGAGCAAAACCACCTGCGGTCACAGGCCGCCGGTTAACGCCTTCCAGACAAACTCCTGGGACATGACGTGCATGCGCGCTGCCTGCCGGTTGTCGGATGCCCCCGCATGACCGCCCTCCAGGGCCTCGTGAAACCACACATTGCCGATCCCGAGGGCCTTCATCCGGGCTGCCATCTTCCGGGCCTGCACCGGACCCACCCGGTCGTCGCTGGTTGCCGTCCAGATCAGGGTCCGGGGGTAGTCGACCCCCGAACGCAGCTGATGGTACGGCGAGAAGGTCTGCACGTACTCCCACTCCTCAGGCTTGTCGGGGTCGCCGTACTCGGCGATCCACGAGTAGCCGGCCGAGAGTTTGGTGTACCGGCGCATGTCGAGCAACGGGACACCGCAGGAGATGGCGCCGAACAGGTGCGGGTAGTGGGTGAGCATGTTGCCCACCAGCAGCCCGCCGTTGCTGCGCCCGGTGCAGCCGAGCAGCTCCGGCCGGGTGACCCCGCGTGTCACCAGGTCCGCGGCGATCGCCGCGAAGTCCTCATAGGCACGGTGCCGGTTGGCGTGCAGTGCTGCCCGGTGCCAGGCTGGACCGTACTCGCCGCCGCCCCTGATATTCGCCAGCACGTACACGCCGTGCCTGCCGGCGTCAGTGGTCCGCTCCAGCCAGCCCCGGCCGATGACTCCCGAGTAGGCGGGGGTCATTGCGTGCTCGAACCCGCCGTAGCCAGATAGCAGGGTGGGATTCCCGCCGTCGAGCGCCAGATCCGCCGCCGCGACCTGGAAGTACGGGACCCTCGTCCCGTCCTTGGACACTGCGAAGTGCTGCTCAACAGTGAACCGGTCGTCATTGAAGAACGACGGCGACGCTTTCACCTGGGTGTGCGTCCCGCCCACGGTCCCGCGCAGCAGGGTCGTCGGGGTCAGGAACCCGCTGGCCAGGAGCCAGTAGTCGTTCGCGGCGTCGTCGTCCTCATCGTCCACGGCAAACGCGTCGACCGAGTGCAGCGGCGGGCAGGCGTCGAGCGTCTCCACCCGCCACTGCCTGGACGGTTCCAGAACCCGGATCTCGGAGGACACATCGTTAAGGAGGTTGATCAGCAGGTAATCCCTCGTCCAACTCCAGGACTGCAGCGAGGTTCGCATATCGGGGCGGAACAGCGTGGTCAGCGATCGGCTTCCCGCCAGGAAGGAGTCAAGGTCAATGCCGAGCAACGACCCGGCGGTGAACACCGTGCCGTCCACGGCCCAGTCGGTGCGCGGACGCAGGGTCAGCCACTGCCGGTGGATCGAGACGTTGACGTCGTCGGGGACGTCCAGCTGGACCCACGCATTGTCACGGCGCAGGTGCGTGCGGCTGGAGTAGAAGTCGATGGTATCGACGGCGATGTCCCGCTCGAAACCGGGCGTCTGGTCCCGCATCACCACCGCCATCATGTGATCGTCGGGGATCTCGAAGTAGAGTTCGGCGTCAGCCAACGACGACTCTCCCCGGCGCACTGTGCGCACCGTCCGAGGGTAGGAACTGGACGTGATCGATCCCGGGCCGAAATCGGTGGCCACATGGAGGGCATCGGGCCCGGCCCAGCTGATCCGGCTCTTGGCGGCCGGAATGTCGAAACCGCCTGCAACGAAGGTCCGGGAGGCGACGTCGAACTCCCGGAACCGCCGGGCGTCACCACCATCGGGGGAGAGCGCGATCAGGGCATGCGTGTACGGTTCGCCATCGGTGGGACGCAGGAACATTGCCCCGCCCCACACCCACTCGATCCCCTCGTCAGAGCTGAGCCCATCAAGGTCCAGCAGTACGTTCCACTCAGTGTGCGCCGAGTTGTAGCTGTCCCACCCGGTCCGACGCCACAGTCCCTTCGGATGAGCCTCATCGCGCCAGAAATTGTAGAAGTGCTCACCCCGTTTGGAAACCATCGGGATGCGGTCAGTGGAATCGAGAACCTCGAGAACGTCCCGCTCCCTGTGCTTGAATTTGCCGGTGATGAGCAGCCGCTCGGTGACGGCATTCTCGGCACGAACCCACTCGAGGGACGAATCGCTGTAAATGTCCTCAAGCCAGAGGAACTCGTCGTCGGGGGTCGCGCCGTGGTGCTGGTCTGTGATGGAGGTCATAATTCCATCCTAGGCACGCCCGTCTGGGCTGCCGAACCAGCCAGTGACGATCGCTAACGAGGATCTGAACTTCTGGAACTACAACGGTCCCATGACCGGTGTCCGCAACTCGCGCACAGTCGAATGTGCACCACTCGCCGACGCCGACGCCGCGCACATCGGATTCGAGGCCGAGTCCGCAGTAATCACCGTGGTGGTCTGACCGTGTGGCCGTGCGCCCCGAAAGAGTTCGCGCGCCCAGATAGTTCAGCAGAGCTTGAATCCAAGAGCAGCGGCTTTCGCTATGAGGACGTAGATCAGTCCTTCGTTGGGACCACAGCGAGGACCGAACCATCCCCACACACAGCGGAACAGCGCCCAAATGGTGATGGCGAAGAACACGGCGACTGCGACGATCTTCCACCAGGGAATATTGTCAACCATCCCCCGGTCATTGCCGGCTCGCACCCCGGCTAGCTCTTTGAGCTTCGCGACTATGTGGTCGATGAGGGCAAGCGGGTCTCCGGACCTGGCCGCCCCTAAAGCCTCGTCGAGTTGCTCAATGATCCGTTCGATATCCTTGGGTTTGAGTTCAAGGTTGGAAAGCTCCCGTCGGATACCTTCGTCGAAGGCCGTGGCGCGTTGCTCCACCAACGTGGTGTCGTATTTCTGTCCACGTTCTGCCAGTGACTCGACATTGCGGCGAAAATCGCTGATTGCTCCACTCGCCACGTCCAGGTATTCAAGCCCGGCTCGCTGGAATGTCGCCAGCGCGGTCTCAATATCGTCATCGTTGTAAGGCTGGCGAGCCGCCCGGCTCCGCTCAGCTTTATAGACGGCCATCTCGGCCCTGCCAAAGCTGGCGACCGCACTGTCAAGCGCGAAGAGCCCCTCTCGCAGTGGAGCTTCCTCCAGGCTCGGGAACGCCTGGTACAGAAGGCTGCCCGACGACAGGTAGTACTGAACATTGTCTTGCTCGCGTGAAAGCATGAGAACCATCCCCGTATTATGTTGGGTCTACTGGAGGCACCAACGTAGTTCCAAGGCTGTTGCTGGGACGTTACCGTGGCCTTGCAGGAGCGTGGATCACCGACGTGAAAGCACGATCGCCGTGACGTCAGTGAAGTACTCACGAGTTTCTACCAAAGATCAGAGCGCCGCAGGGACCGCCGAACCAGCCTAAAGGTTCGGCTACGGTCAGGCCGGTTCCTTCCTGCACCAACCCACCGGATACCCTTAGCTGATGCACACGGGTCGTAACCAACGGGTAGCTGTAGTGGGTGCGGGCCCCCGCGGCACCTCAGTGCTGGAACGGCTCATCTCCCAATGGGTGGCAGCCCCGGCCGGTCAGCGCCGTCCCCTGCACATCCACCTGATTGACCCTGAACGTCCCGGCCCTGGCCACGTCTGGCGACCCGGCCAGTCGAGGCTCTTCCTGATGAACACGCCGTCCCTCTTCCCCACGGTGGTCCCCGTCGGGGCGAGTGCCGACGGACTCGCTCCATCGGTGGTCGATCATTCGTTCGATGAGTGGCGGGTCGCGATGACTGACCAGCCCGCCGCGTCCCTTTCCAGCGCCGATCACCATGAACTGAAGCGGCTCGGCAGCTCAGACTTTCCCAGCCGCGTGTTGTATGGCAGGTACCTGGAATGGACCTACCAGCAACTCATGGACCGCTGCCCGGCCGACGTCAGCGTCACCCACCATCCCACCGAAGCGCTGGCGCTCACGACGGCGCAGCCGAACTACCGGTTGAACCTGGGCGACGGTTCAGAGCTTACGGTGGACGCCGTCGTCCTGGCCCTGGGGCATGTACCGGCGCAGCTCAGCCCAGAACAGGTCGCACTCCGTGACGGTGCGGGTCGGTACAGTCTCGCCTACTGGCCGCCGGCCGTCCCCGCCGACATCGACTGGAACAGGCTTCCGGCGACGAAGCCGGTCCTCATTCGGGGGTTGGGCCTGAACTTTTTCGACGTCATGATTCAGCTGACCGAGGGCCGCGGAGGGCGCTTCGTCCCCGACGACGACGGGAGGCTGGCGTATCAACTGTCCGGCCGGGAGCCCAAGATCGTTGCGGCGTCCCGGCGGGGCGTGCCGTACCGGGCAAAAGCGCAGCTGGACAGTTACCTGCCGCGAAGCGTGTCCTTGAGCTACTGCACGCTGCCGGCACTGCAGTCATTTGCCGAGCAGGGAATCCAGCCGGGCTTCGACCACGATATTTGGCCGCTCCTGCACCGTGACGTGATGACCGCGTATTACACCACCCTGGCCAGGGTGTCGGGGGCACGAATCCTGGCCGACCCGGCCGGATTCCTCCGTCGGCTCCACACGGCCATTGCCGTCAGCGGTCCGGAATGGGCGGCGGCGCTCGCGACGCTGCTGAACGCCGAGGTGCCAGCAGAGCTTCACCTCAATGTTGAAGGACTTGGCCACCCATTTGCTGGCCGCCGGTTCGTCACCGCCTTCGACTATCAAGACGCGGTGCTGGAGTATCTCGATGAGGATGTCGCCGAGTCCGCTCGGGGCGAGGACAGCCCGCTGAAGATGGCGATTGGTGCGATGAACGCCGGCCGAACCGTGATCAAGCAGGTGGTGGCCGACGGCGGGCTGACCGATCAGTCGTGGATGAGGGAGCTTCGCGGCTGGTTCGAGCCTCTGGTGGAGGGGTTGGCCAGCGGGCCGCCGTCGATCAGGATCGCGCAGCTGGCTGCCCTGGCACGCGCCGGTGTGGTGCAGTTCGTGGGCCCTAACCCCACATTCGTGGTTGATGAGGACACCGAGCGGTTTGAGGCATCCTCGCCGTGGGTGCAGAGCACCGCGGTCTCAGCCAGCCACCTGGTGGATGCGATGATGCCGCCCAACCGGGCCGTGAACACCAAATCCCCACTGCTGCGGCAACTGCTCGACGACGGGCTGGTCCGCCCCAGAATGATGATGGCTGCCGACGGCGTGCCGGTCAGCTCAGCCGGACTGGACGTCACGCATCCCCCCTACCGTGCCATCGACGGCTCCGGCCGCCCCCAGCCCCGCCTCTATGTGCTGGGCCTGCAACTCGCTTCCACCCAATGGGGGATAGCGATCGCCGCGCAGGCGCATTCACCGGTCGACGCCGGTGGGCGGACGCTCCGCGACGCCGACGACATCGCCGCAGCGATCCTGGCCGGTAGTTAACCGAAACGGCGGACCCCCGAAGGCGCCCGCCGTCGGTCTTCCTAGGTTGGACTAGAGACCTTCTGCATACCTGCCGCAGGTTCCGATTTCGTCGTCGAACCGGTTGACGAAGGCTGCCATCGCGTCGCGGGCCACGGGGGTGACGGGACGGTAGGTGCCATCGCCCCAGCCTTCGGAGATGCCGGTGTCCTTCAGCCAGGAGATTTCCTTCTCGAACATCATGCCCTCAGGCACATCTGTGAAGGGTCCACCGTTCGGGTTTACGAAGCTCACCGCATCCGCGTTGAGGCAGACCTCTGTGGCGAGGCGCATCATGAAGGCTGCCATCGCGTCCCTGTTCACCGGGGTGACTGGGCGGAAGGTTCGGGTGCCGTCGGCTTCGGGCCAGCCAGTTGATAGACCGGTTTGATGCATCCACATGATCGCGTCGAAGTGCTCGATCCGGTCTGCTTCATCGGCGGGGAACGCGATGTCGCTGAAGGGTGACTCGTCCGGTAGTTCGAAGTCTGGTTCTCCGGCGAGGCGGTAGAGGAACGCGGCCATCGCGTCGCGGTTGATGTTCGCTAGTGGACGGTACGTCCGGGTGCCGTCGGCTTCCAGCCAACCGGTGGAGAGGCCGTTCCCGGCCATCCACTCGATGTGGTCCTGGTGTTCGTTACCAGCGATGTCACTGAACTCAATGGCCTCGTCCAGATCCAGACCGACGATCACCGGGTCGTGATCGCTGGCACGGTATTGGTCGGCTGTGTAGTAGTTCACCGGCGTGTAGTTGAACCGGCTGTATTCAAAGGCCAGTGATTCGACGGCGTTAATGTTCCAGATGTCGACGCCGGTCACAGTGGCGGCGGCTTCGGGGGAGGCGAGGATGTGGTCGAGCGACCCGGACTGTCCACGAAAGACGTAGGAGTATTTACCTGTCTCGACGCCCTGGTTGGTGTACCCGGCCTCGTAGAACACCTGCATGGGGTCTTCGGCCGTATAGGAGTTGAAGTCACCGGTCAGGAAAACCTTCTCGGTACCTGCTTCGCTCTGCATGGTGTCGGCGAAGTCGACAAGAGCGGTTGCCTGCTCGACGCGGTCGGGGTTTGACGCCCCTTGCCCGTCGCCCTGGTCTGCGTTCTCCCCGGAGCCGGAGCCCTTCGACTTGAAGTGGTTCACAATGGCGAGGAATTTCGTTGACTCGTCCCCGTCTGCGGCCTGGAAGGCCTGGGCCAGCGGCCTGCGGGCGTTGGAGAACGCGACGTCGTCGTCGAGGATGACCGAGTCGCCCACTGTCTCGACCGCAGCGGTCTTGTAGATGAAGGCGTTGCGGATCACGTCCTCATTGGCAGGAATTTCGGCGGGGGAAGGGACAAAGTCCCAGACGCCCGGCTCGACTTCGTTCAGCGCGGCGGTCAGGGTGGCGAGGGCCTCGTCGCGGTCCTTGCCGAACGCCGCCGAGTTCTCGATTTCTTCAAGCGAGACCATGTCGGCGTCGAGGTTGGTCAGCGCGTCGACAATCTTGGCTTCCTGCCGCTCAAAGCTGTCGGTGTTGGCAGCACCACGAGCGTCGCAGCCACCCCGGACCGTGATGAGGTTGCCCGCGCGGTCGTTGAAATACGTGCAACCGGTCAGCTCATCGCCGGTGGTGCTGAAGTAGTTCAGGACGTTGAACGAGGCGATCTTGATGTCACCGCCCACATCAATGGGGGTGGCTGGTCGCTCGCCAGCGAAGGTGACTGGTTGCACTTCGGCGGCATTCGCTGCCGTCAGGTGAGTGAGCGGTTGGAAGCGCCACACGCCGAAGTCAAAGTCAACGATGACATCGGAGGTGAAGGTTGCTGATCCGTTGACCCGGACCGGATCCTCAAGGGTCAGGTACGGCAGGGCCTGGTCGGTGTTCTGGACGAAGTCCACCGTGGCGCCGTCGTCGAGGGTAACCCCGCGTGCTTTGTTGTCGGCCTGTACATCGGCGTTCTCCTCAGTGCCAGGGGGAGCAATTTCGGTGGGCTGGACCAGGGCTTCGGTGCCGAAGGCCAGGTCGATCTCGCCGTACCGGTTGAGGTCATAGTTGTCAGAGACGGTGAAGTCGCCGGTTGGTCGGACGAGCATGCTCTCTAGAACTTCACGCCCTGCCTCGGTGGCGGGCCACCGCGTGATGAGGGACTTGACTTCCTCGGCTGGCTCTGTGAGCACCGTGGCGGCGCCGGCTACCACTTCAATCTGGGTGACGCCGAAGTTTTCTCCGACCTGACCGGTGACCTCGACATGGTCACCGATTGCGATGTCGGCGATGGTCCCCGGGGAGTAGATGAAGATGCCGTCGGAGGCGGTGCGCGCTTCCGACGTTGAAAGGCCAGTGCCTTCGGTCTGGATGACGTAGCCGTCAATGCCGCCGGTGGGGTAGGCAGCGGTGACTACACCCCGGGTTGTGACGGTGTCTCCTGCGAGTGGGGAGGCGTCTCCGGTGCCCTGGATTTCAGCGATTGGGACTACTGCGCCAGCAACCGGGGGGTCGGGGTCCGGTTCTAGCTCAACGCTGCCGGTTTCGCCGTCGGCGTTGGTCGGAGTCACAGCCTCGCTGAGGGTGAAGTCGGCGGAGTTGTCGTCGGTGTCGACGAAGTCGGTGCGGTTCAAGGAGCGGGGATCGGCGTTGCTGGCCGGTTTGGTCGCGACAGCGGTCTCGAATGTGTTTGAGGATCCATACCCCAGCAGATCCTCCACGGCCGGGTTGTCGACAATCGAACCGGTGGCCAGCGGATCGATTGCTGTGGCCTCGTTCGAGAGAATGAGCGTGCCGCCGCCGCCAGCGAAACTGGCGCCGATAGTGGCATCCGTGCCGGGAAGCGCAACTCCGTTGTCAGCATTGCTGGAGCCGCCAACAAGATAGTGGCCGTTTGCCGGAATGGTTCCAGTGAGTGTTGACACTCCAGTCGGCGCATTGGAACTGCCGGCTGCACGGTACTGGAGCGACCAACCGTTGACGTCGACCGGCTGATCGGTGGTGTTGTGGAGTTCGACAAACTTGTTCAGATACGGGGCGTTCGCGCTTCCCCCGTTGACGTAGGCCTCATTGATGACAACACCGTTCGGCGCCGCAAAGGCAGGTAGCGCAGCGATTGGTGAAGCGAGTAGCCCCACTGTGATCACGGCGCCAAGCCCGCCCTTCCATGACGAATGTTTCATCCGCTAGTTCTCCTTGGCTTTTGGCTGCTGTCAGCCGCGAGTGAGACCGCCCGAAGGGTAAAGCAACAGACGGTTATGGCCCAAGATCCTGGTAATTGTGAGCCAGATAACTTTTGGGTCGGTATTGAGCCAATCAGACAATAGTGAACGAGAGATTACGTAAAGTGAAGGGGCCAGGAGTTTACGGTAAACAAAAAGTTGGCCCCGGTAACTACCGGGGCCAACTTTTCTATGACGAGCGGAAGGTAAGAGATTCGAACTCTTGGTACGGGGTTACCGCACACTGGTTTTCAAGACCAGCTCCATCGGCCGCTCGGACAACCTTCCCAAGTGAGTAGTGTTTCACGTAGCTTCCAGTTCAACCAAAAACCATCCCAGCGGAGGACCTTGTGAAAGCAGTAGTCATCACCCGACCAGGTGGGCCGGACGTGCTCGCGGTGTCGCAGGTGGCAGCACCGGTGCGGGTGCAGGGGGAGGTGCTGATCGACGTCGTCGCGGCCGGGCTGAACCGTGCCGATGTGCAGCAGCGTGAGGGAAACTACCCTCCGCCGGCGGGTGCCTCCGAGTACCCGGGATTGGAAGTCTCGGGGCGGATAGCCGACCCTGGCGAGTCAGGTCTTGCCGTGGGCGATGAAGTGGTGGCGCTCCTTTCGGGCGGAGGCTATGCGGAACAGGTGGCGGTGCCGGCGGGTCAGGTCCTTCCCGCACCAACGGGAGTTGACCTTGTCACTGCTGCCGCGTTGCCGGAGGTGGCCGCAACCGTTTATTCGAATCTTTTCCTCTCCGCGCGTCTTCAGCCGGGGGAACGGGTGCTCATTCACGGCGGTTCAGGCGGTATTGGCACCATGGCCATCCAGTTGGCCCTGGCACTTGGGGCCGTCCCGATCGTCACTGCAGGTTCCGCGGCGAAGCTTGAGGTTGCCCGGAGCCTCGGCGCCGTCGCATGCATCAATTATCGGGAGCAGGATTTCGTCGCCGAGGTGACCGCCGCGACGTCGGGCATGGGCGTGGACGTGATTCTTGACGTCGTCGGGGCCAAGTACCTGGCGCAGAACGTGGCTGCGCTCGCCGTCGGGGGGCGCCTGGTGGTCATCGGGTTGCAGGGTGGCGCGAAGGCAGAACTGAATCTCGGCGCGCTGATGACCAAACGCGCGTCGGTGGCCGGCACCACGCTGCGCGGCCGCCCGGTGGCTGAGAAGTCCGCCATCATGGCGGCGGTCCGGGACGACGTTTGGCCGCTGGTCGCATCGGGGGCGGTGAAGGCTTTGGTGGACCGGACCTTCCCGCTCGAGGACGCGGCGGCAGCGCACCGCTACTTCGACTCCGGCGAGCACACCGGGAAGATCCTCCTCACGGTCAATCCCTCCCACTGATCGGCGTCCGGCAACGGGATGGTCTAGACAATCCCGTTGACGATAGCACGGTTGTACGAGCTGGTCGTGCCGTGGCCGCAACTGGGCGCGATCCTGGTTCTGGTTCCGATCCTCGGGACGGTCACGGCGTGGTTGTTTACCAGGGCAAGGCTGCCGATGACGCGAAGGGCACTCATTCAATAACTTCCTCTACCGCCCTCTGCTCCCACTGGCCGGCGTCCGTCAAGGGGATAGTCCGGACAATCCCATTGACGGGGCCGAGTCATGGGGATTCTTGGCGTGCACACCGCCCTTGGGCGCAAAATAGCACCCGCCTGCCGACTGGTCGGCGTCGTCGGTGGCTACACTATGGCGTAACGGCCATCACATTGCTAACTTCGGCAGGTTCAGACACTCAAATCTAAGGGAGCACCATGAGTGAGCAGCATAATAGTCCCGGACGCGTGGGGCATCACCCGGTCGACGGTGACCACGAGGACGCTGACGTCCTGGTGCAGGATCCTGATCTTCCACCCACGGCCCTCGACCCGGCACTAGCCGAGGCCGAGGACGGCCGTTGGACCCCAGCCAAGATTGCCCTCTGGGTAGGGATCGCCCTCCTCGGCGGGTTCAGCTGGACCATGCTGGCGATAGTGCGGGGCGAAACTGTCAACGCCATCTGGTTTGTCTTCGCCGCAGTATGCACATACTTCATCGCCTACCGGTTCTACTCGAAGTTCATCGAGCGCAACCTCCTCAAGCCCGACGATCGCCGGGCAACCCCTGCCGAGTACAAGGCGGACGGCAAGGACTACGCGGCGACAGACCGCAGGGTGCTCTACGGACACCACTTCGCCGCCATCGCTGGCGCCGGCCCGCTCGTCGGCCCGGTCCTCGCAGCCCAGATGGGCTACCTCCCGGGAACACTGTGGATCATCTTTGGCGTCATCGCCGCCGGCGCCGTCCAGGACTACCTGGTTATGTTTTTCTCGATGCGCCGCGGAGGTCGCTCCCTTGGGCAGATGGCCCGCGAAGAGCTCGGACTGATTGGCGGCACCGCTGCCCTGATCGCGACTCTCGCCATCATGATCATCATTGTCGCCATCCTCGCGCTGGTGGTTGTCAACGCCCTCGGCGAAAGCCCCTGGGGCGTCTTCTCCGTTGCGATGACCATCCCCATTGCGCTCTTCATGGGTGTCTACCTCCGGTTCATCCGCCCGGGCAAGGTCACCGAAGTGTCGGTCATCGGCTTTGTGCTGCTGATGGCTGCAATCATCGCCGGCGGCTGGATCGGCGAAACCGAGTGGGGCGTCGCCATCTTCGGCCTCGACCGCGTGGCCATCGCCTGGGGCATCATCATCTACGGTTTCATCGCCGCTGTGCTCCCGGTCTGGCTCCTGCTCGCTCCCCGCGACTACCTCTCAACCTTCATGAAGATCGGCACCATCGTGATGCTGGCGGTCGCCATCATCATCACCCGCCCTGAAATCAGCGTCCCCGCGGTCAGTGAATTCGCCAGCCGCTCCGACGGACCGGTTGTCCCAGGTACGCTCTTCCCCTTCCTGTTTGTCACCATCGCCTGCGGCGCGCTCTCCGGCTTTCACGCGTTGATCGCCTCCGGGACCACCCCGAAAATGATCCAGAAGGAACGCCAGACCCGCTTCATCGGGTACGGCGGCATGCTGATGGAATCCTTCGTCGCGATCATGGCTCTCGTCGCCGCCCTGTCGATCGACCGTGGCATCTACTTTGCGATGAACTCCTCGATGGCTGCCACCGGCGGAACCATCGAGGGTGCCGTCGCCTTCGTCAACGGACTGGGACTGGCAGGGGTAAACCTCACCCCCGAGGTATTGAGTCAGCTGGCCAACAACGTGGGCGAGGAATCCATTGTGTCCCGCACGGGTGGCGCACCGACGCTGGCCGTCGGTATCGCTCAAATTATGCAGTCCTTCATCGGCGGCTCTGGCATGATGGCGTTCTGGTACCACTTCGCCATCATGTTTGAGGCCCTGTTCATCCTCACCGCCGTCGACGCCGGAACCCGGGTTGCCCGGTTCATGCTGCAGGACAGCATTGGTAACTTCATCCCCAAGTTCCGCGACACCTCCTGGCGGACCGGAGCCTGGATTTGCACGGCCATCATGGTGGCCGGCTGGGGGGCGATCCTGATCATGGGGGTCACTGACCCGTTGGGCGGAATCAACACACTGTTCCCGCTCTTCGGTATCGCCAACCAACTGCTGGCGGCGATCGCGCTCGCCGTGTGTATGGCAATCTGCGCCCGGAAGGGAGCTTTCAAGTTCCTCTGGATCCCGGCGCTCCCGTTGGCCTTCGCAGCGGTGGTAACCATCTCGGCGTCGTTCCTGAAGATCTTCTCGCCGGTGCCCTCCGTAGGTTACTGGGCGAACCACTTCGCGTTCCGCAACGCGCTTGCAGCCGGCGAAGAAAGTTTCGGTGCCGCGCAGTCAGTGGCCGCGATGGAAGCTGTAGTCCGCAACACCTTCATCCAGGGCGTGCTGTCGATCGTGTTCGTCACGCTCGCACTGATCGTGATCACGACGGCGATCGTCGCCTCGGTCAAGGCATACCGCAACGGAGGTGGGCCAAACACCGAGGACAAGGCAGTTCCTTCACGGATCTACGCACCGTCCGGGATGCTTGCCACCCCTGCCGAGAAAGACCTGGAGAAGCAGTGGGCAGCACTTCCTGCTGAAAAGTTGCCGGCACGGACCGGTCACTGATGAGTGTTCTGGAGCGGGCCCGGCAGGCCGTGTGGTTGTTCAAGGGAGTGATGGGTGAGAATGCCTACCAGTCCTACCTCGACCACCACGCGGCTACCCACAACGCGGAACCTCCGATGACCGAAAAGGCGTTCTGGCGGGACAAAACCGACCGGCAGGAAGCCAATCCGGAGGGCCGCTGCTGCTAAGCCCGGCCTACCAGACATGAGTGCCCACTACCAGGGGTTGTTCGCTGAGCATCAACGTTTATGCTCAGCGAACAGGACCAGCTAGTGGGCATTTGTGTTTAATGACGGGCTATTTGTCGAAGTGCGTGGTGGTGGGTGCCTGGTTTGCCGAGGCGACCACGGCGCTGGCGACGTCGCGCAGTTTGATGTTGCGGGCACTGGATGCCGCCTTCAAGATCTCCACTGCCTCATCCTGGGAACACCGGTTCTGAGCCATGATGATTCCCGCAGCGAGGTCAATCACGGTGCGGGACTGCATGGCAGCCTCCAGATGCTTGCTGGCGTCGCTGAGCTGGGCCATCCGGACCGCTAACCGCAGCGACTTGGAAGCTTCGAGGGCAAAAGCCTCTGCTGCGGCCACAGCGCCGTCGTCGAACGCGTGGGAAACCGTCGAATAGAAATCGAGCCCGGCTCGCGCTTCGCCGCCCAACGGAACCGGAATTCCGAGCGCTGAGCGGATGCCGTGTTCGGCGACGGCGTCTCGGTACTCGGGAAATCTTGTGTCGGCGGGAATATTCTGCACATGAATCGTGACGTTCTCGCGAGCCGCCCGCAGACACGGACCGTCATCGAAGGCGTACTGGATCTCATCAGTCTTGCGGGCCAGCTCGCTACTGCTGGCGACCGTTCCCATGGTGCGGGGGCGGAGCAGGGTAAGACCACAAAGCACCTCGCCGGCGGCCTGTGAGGTGAGAGTGGTCGCCGCCAGTTGGGTTAGTCCGGTCAGAAACGTGCTCACATCATCGCTGTCCATCACCATGTCCAGCAAAACGTTATGAACATGCGATTCGACCCGCCGGGTTTCTGACATATCATCCTCCGCTTCCGGGCGTCGCTATCGCCCTTGTCCCTGAAGGATTCAACTGTAATCGGTGTGAGCGCCAAATGTGGTTGACCTACCTGATGGGTGGACGGCGCGAGAGGGTCCGGATGAGATATAGTCGTAGTCAGGTTGAGCAGACGGCCGCGGGAACTTCTCCTTTAGAGCAGGATTTTGATGGCCCACGCTGCGCGGATTGCCCCTCTGGGCTCCGGCTACAACACCAACACTCGTCCGCACCGCGTTCATTCATCGCGCGCCCCGCGTTTCGGCAACTACGTGCCGGTAGACATGGCCCTGCCCCGGAAAGCTGGTGCCTCGCCAGGCTCCCCTTGTTGTACTCCCAGCATCTCCTCGATCCAAGCCATTCTGGAAGGACCCCATGAGCAACACCACACGGCATTCTCCTGATCAGCCGTTCCCGGAAGACCTGACACAGCTGGAAAGTACTGAGGTTGAACTTCTCAACAGTAGGATCCATCGCGAGCTTGACTTCGAGTATGTGCGGTACGGTATGCCCGATCCGGAAACCGAGGGACGTCTCGAAGAGCTCACCGAAGAACTCGACCGCCGTGAGCAACAGGTGTCCCCGGCGGAGCAGCTGCCCATGGAACGCATCGGCGAGTAGCCGGTGTCGCTGGTAGGCGGCGACCCGGGTGACCCGCTGGGGGACTACCCGGGCCGCCGGACGCGTCTACCGTGAGACGATAATCCCATGAGTGAATATCGGGGTCCTGGTTACCCGGACGCCACTCCCCCTGACCATCCCCCACGGGTTGACGTGCTGGCCGACGTCCCTGGCGTCTAGCCACGATGGGATTTTTCACTGCGGCCCGCCAAGGGCGCAAGGACGACGCGGAGCTGGGCACCGGCGTCTGGCGGCGGGCACACGACCGTTTCCGGCGTGGGCTGGACCGCTATCATCAGATCCTGGAAGGCGTGAGCGACGATGACGTCTACAACCAGCTTGCGGTCCTCGCCAACGAACTGAGGCCACTGCTGGAGCGCGTTCGCGTGATTTGTGTGGCTGCGCAGGCGTTATCGCCGAGTACGGGGATGGAGATCCCCGGCGCCCTCACCCCAGTGCACCGAGCTCTGTCGAGAGCGGGCAACTCTCTCGCGACGACCGCGGAAGCCGCCGCGATGGCACGGCTCGACGGCGAACGGTGGGGACTGGCGTCCGCCGGCCTGGAAAATGTGCGGCGGCGGGCCGAACTGGTGGAAGAGGATATCGCCGAGGCCGAGCGCCAGTTGGCGTCCACCTAGTCATTTTCGCCGATGAAAAGTGAATCGATGAAATAATTCGGCGTTTGTGGCAGTTCACTTAACGACATCGCATTTAGTGAACACGGCGAAAGGCATTTATGACTACCTCACCGAATCTTACGTTCCATGACGGCGCCACCATTCCCCAGCTGGGCTACGGAGTGTGGCAGGTTGACGACGCGACAGCGGAGGACGTCGTCGGGCGCGCTTTCAAGGCCGGTTACCGCCACATTGACACTGCGGCTGCCTATCAGAATGAAGCGGGTGTAGGCCGCGCCATCGCTGCTTCCGGTCTCGACCGCAGCGAGCTTTTCATCACCACGAAGCTGTGGAACGCCGATCAGGGATACGAAAGTACCCTGAAGGCCTTCGATACCTCGATGGAGAAGCTGGGTCTGGAGAAGCTCGACCTGTACCTGATCCACTGGTTGCAGCCCAAGCAGGGCAAGTATCTTAACACCTGGAAGGCTCTGATCGAGCTGCAGAAGCAGGGTCGGGTGACGTCCATCGGGGTTTCAAACTTCACTGTTGAGGCGCTCCAGGAGGTCATCGACGCCACCGGTGTTGTCCCAGTGATCAATCAGGTGGAGACACACCCGTTCTTCAACCAGGCTGAGCTGAAGGCGTTCCATCAGAAGAAGGGCATTCTGCACGAGTCCTGGTCACCGCTTGGCTCAGGCAAGGGTCTTCTCGAGGATCCAGCCCTCGTGGAGATCGCGTCCAAGCACGATGCCACCCCGGCGCAGGTCGTCCTCGCCTGGCACCTCGCCGTCGGCAACGTGGTGATCCCGAAGTCAGTCACTGAGTCTCGGATCGTCGAGAACTGGGACGCCCTCGACGTGACCCTCGACAGCAGTGACATTGACGCGATCAACGCACTCGATAAGGGTGCCGACGGGCGTATTGGTGCGGATCCGGCGACTGCCGACTTCGCCTAACCGCCAAAAGCGCTAGCCGGGCGCGCCCCGGTGATCAATCTGGACATCGGTGGGGGAAATTGAATTTCCCTCGCCGATGTCCAGGTTAACGCGGTCTGTCCGGATTGCTCACCGGGACGGCCCCGGTTTCAGAAGGTGAGGCCGTTGGACCTACCTGGCGTGGCGACGCCGGCTTGATGTTGGGCGTAGTCGGCCAGTTCTGCCCGAACGGGCCACTCGCCCCGCTCAGGGATGACCTGGGTGCATCGCCCCGTTGCCGGGTTGACCAGAATCGGTGCCAACAGGGTTACCGTAGTGCCATTTTCGCCCGGGGTTCGCGACCACCAGAAGAGTAAGAGGATCAGCTTCCGGCAGGTCCAGCGCATTAACGTGCGACGACGAGACGGCCGGGTGATAGCTCGGCAGGTACACGGCGGCGTCGAGCACGAACAGCCGCAATGATGCGGTCCCGCTGGCCTGCAGCGCATACAGCCCATCGGCGCCGTCGATCTCATCCAGCGAAAAGTCAACAAGCGGGTCGAGTCCAGGCCGGGGAGTAGTGAATGTCAGTGCCGGGCTCACCGCAGGAAATCCATGAGGGTGGGCTGGAGCACGCGCGCCGTCACCGCGAGCCCCGATTGGTAGGTGACCACCTGCAGCTTCATCTCAAGGATGACCGCCGCCAGGTCGACATCTTCCACTCGGGAACGCTGCGTTTCGAGCGATACTGACTTATCCACGTTGACCTCCTGGGATTGCAGGATCTGGGCGTGACGGGTGCCAGCTTCGGCACGATGTGTGCGGACCGCCGCGAGCGTCGTGTCCAACGCCCCAAGGTTGCGGGTCACCTCCGCGCCCGACCGCAGGTCGGCTTCAATGGTATCGAGCAGCTTGAACACGGAGGCGTCCCCGGTGCCGAAGACCGCCGCGCCATCCATGTCCACACGCACCGTCACCAAGGCGTCGATCCGTCGCTCCACCGGGCTGCCACCGGTGTGGTCCAGTGCATCGGTGAACGCCACCCCGGTATCCGAGTTGCCCGCGTAAATGGTGCGGCCCTGGTACTTGGTGTTGGCCTGCGTCAGCAACTGATCCCGCAGCGCTGCTATCTCAATGGCCAGTGCCTCGCGGCCCGATGCCGACAGGGACCCATTGCCGCCCTGCACCGTGAGGTCGCGAACCTTGTCGAGGGTGGCGCTCGCAGCGCTCAGGGAGGCGTCAACGGCGGTCAGCCACCCGTCGCCGTCGGCAATGTTCCGGCTATACTGGCCGTCAGCCACCCGTCGCCGTCGGCAATGTTCCGGCTATACTGGTCGACGGCGCGCAATTCCGCCCGAACACGCAGCGACTCCGCAGCCGCGGCCGGATCGTCCGACGCCCTGGTGAACGCCTTCCGCCCCGAGGCCTGGTCCTGCAGTTCGGCCAGCCGTGCGAGGTTGGTCTGCAGATTGCGCTGATCGCTCTGCATCATGGTCTGGTTGGTGACACGGGTGATCATTTGGATTACCTTCCCACTACGCCAGTGCGGTTGATCAGGGTGTCGAGCATCTCGTCGATCGCGGCGATAACCCGTGCCGCCCCCTGGTAAGCGTGTTGGTAGGCGAGGAGATTGAGGTTCTCCTCGTCCATGTCCACGGACGCGTTGGACAGTTGGCGACCAGTGGACGCCGACGCCGCCAGGTCGGCGAGGACAGCCGTTTGCAGCGCGGCCTTCGTTTCGAGACCGAGTTGAGTCACAAATCCCGCCCAGCTGACATCGGGGGAATCCGCTGCCGCGCCGAGCTGGGAGATGGCGTCGGCGTTGGCGCCATTGAGCCCCCCGCCGCCGGGAGTGCCAGCGGCAATCCCCGACTCGTCGACCGGGACCACAGTCAGGTTGCGCGCGGCTGGGTCGCCGCCGATGGCGAAGAAGTCGAGTCCGGTGGTGCCGCTGGTGGTGGCACCCTGCGAGTGAATCGCGTTCACTCTCGCCGCCAGGGACGTGGCGAAGTCGTCGTAGAACGTGGCCGCCTCCGCGAGGGCACCGCGGGTGGCGGCTGGCGGCAGCGGCGTTGCGGGCGGCTTCCCGGTGTTCGCGGCCGTCGGGCTGGATGGTGCACGCCCGGGCGCTGACTGGGCCGGAAGCGTTGCGACGATTGCCGGGCTCGGCGCCGATCAGATCTGGATTGTGGTCGACGTGGGACGCAAGCCGATGGACACGGCCGTGTGGGTGGCCGAGATGACGCGGGAGTTGCCCGTCACCGCAGTGGCGGTGGTCGGGGCGGCAGCGACGTCGTCGCCGGAGAGCGTGAACCTGCTGGGCATCCCGGTGGGCTGGGTGGACGGGCGGCGGGCCACCTCGCCGGTGCTGTGAAGACTGTGGCTGCGAGCGCCGGACCGGTGCCCGGTCCCGAAGGACACCCGATGGCTGGGATAGAGTAAGCGGGTGCTGGTGCTTACACGCAAAATTGGGGAACAGATCCTGATCGGGGACGACATTGTTGTCACCGTGCTCGATTCCCGTGGCGAAGGCATCAGGATCGGCATTGATGCGCCGCGCGGCGTGAAGATCCAACGGGAAGAAGCGCTGCGCGCCGTCGCAGAAGCCAACCTCGCTGCCGCCCAACCCGATCCCGAGGCCGAGGCGCGGATCAAAGCCTTACTGGGGATCCCTGCGCCGGCTGCGACGCCCAAACTTACCTAGCGCTCCAAGACCTCCCAGGTTGTTACTGCTGCGTGTCGTCCCATGAACTACACGCAACAGCAACAACCACCCGGATTCTGCTCCGGGTTAGGGAATGTCTGCCTTGGCGGCGTCCTTGCGGAGTGACCGGGCGTCCTCGTCAGTCAGGAAGCGCTGATCCGCCAATCCCATGACATTCTCCTTGACCGCTTTCACATAGGACCCATGATTTGGGTACAGATTGTCAATGGTTGCTTGGTTGAACGGGCGTTCGTATCCTGCAATGAAGCAGAAGGAAGCTCCCGTCGCGGTGCCGAACCACGTGCTCGTCGGCACATCAAGGAAGGGGGAGCGCAACCCACCTTGCACGTTGCCAAATTCATCAAGGACAGGTGCGCCGTCCTTTACCAGGATCGGTGCTGCCCGCGGCGGAGCAATGTCCTCCCGCACCCATAGATCAAGGTTCTGTAAGGCCGCGTTGAAGAAAATGGAACTCGGGAAGCGGCTGCGTGGCCCCTCGTTGCAATTCATCGGGGGGACCGTTCGCCCTGCGGCCACGATGTCCTCGGAAGATGCAGAGAAAAACAGTTCATCCGGTGTGGCGTGCCCGGCCCCTGCCATCTCGTAGTGCCTGTAGCGGTCGCCCGGCGCGTCGCTGTCTGGCCGACGTGAGCCGATGCCCCGAAGGTAGTCGGACTGGGACATCATCCGGATGATTGGAACGCCGACGTTTTGAAACTGACGGCGCGGGTCATTCGCCCCGGGCGCGCTTTCGCACTGGTTCATGGGGTAGGCGCCGGCGAAGGCGCCACCGGCCACGCCAACAATGTATCCGTCATAGATCGGGGCCCCGTCCGTCTCAATGACGTGGGGCTGCACCCCATTAATGTAGTTCGCCAGATAGCCGCCGGTCTGCGAGTAGCCAAGTCCGTAGGCTTTTTCGACGAGACCATATTCGTTCCCGTAGGTCAAGGGGTTCGAGGAGGCATCACTTTTCAACCATGCGCCCACCTGGCTGTAAATGTCCCAGATCAAGCCGTTTTCGGTTGTTCTCGAACTATCCGCAGCTACCGTGGTGCAGTTTCGAGGGTCATCCAGTGGAAGAGGATTAGCGAAGGACAAGGAACTGTAGCGTCCGGCATCGAAATTCTTGAGAGCATCGATGGAGATAGGTTTGGCGGTGATTCCCACCCAGGCGTCCCCGTTGTTCACGATTTGCTCGTGGGCTACCGCCCACCCGATGTTCAGATCGAACAGATTTGACGGGTTGAGCATTTCAACGACGACGTTGCCGCTGAAATGTTTGCCGTCAGCGGGCTTCCGGACGAGAACCCGGGTTGTGTACGGGGCGTCCTCGGTGCGGACAACGGCAGGTCCCGGAGCCGGCCAGGAATAGACGTTGGCGTTGCCGCTCGCGAGATACTCTTCTTCCACATAGCCTTGCTTCGACAAGTCTTCCGGGACGAGTTGGTGATCCGCTGCCCCAAAGGGATACGACTCCTCGGTTGTGGACAGCTGCGTTACGTCCGGTATCGGTGTGACTCGCTCGCCAGCGGGTAAGGGCGCAGCATGATTCCCTTTGCCTGAGCCATCGCCGTCCTTGGCTTGAGCCGGCATCGTTCCCGCCCCCACCACTCCAATGGTCAGCGACAGGGAAAGCGCCACTGAAACGCTCGTAAATTTCTTCACGAAGACTCCTTTGTGTTCGTTCAGGTTCTGATCGATGTCAGGGCTGATTGCACGCTGATCCCCTAAGGGTAGGAAACCTGCTTGCTTCGAGCAAGCATCCTGAACATGTGTGCACCATGATCGGGAAATCCTCAGACTGGAGTTCCGGCGATAATCGCGGTCAGTGGGGTATGGGTCCAGACTCTTCCCGATATGACGGTCACCGCAAGCTCTCAGCTCGTCCTGGTAGCGGCCTTCACCGTGGAGCCTCCTGCCAGAGTCGAACTGGCGACCTTCTCATTACGAGTGAGACGCTCTACCGACTGAGCTAAGGAGGCTGAAGCTTCACGGGACACGCGTCAGCGCGGCCCAATCCACAAGGATCAACTCTATAAGAGCTGCCGTGTGCAGGTCAAAAGCGCCCCACGCGACGGCACTAGTCGCAGCTGACGCCGTCTTCGGGGACGGTGCCGTCGACGAAGTACGCATCCACGAGGTCCCCGATGCAGGACCCGGCCCGCCCGTAGGCGGTATGCCCCTCGCCGTCCCAGGTGACGTGGACAGCGGTCTCCAGCTGGTCAGCCAGGGCCAAGGACCAGTCATAGGGGGTCGCGGGGTCCCCGGTGGTGCCGATCACCAGCATCGGCGCAGCATTGGGGGCCGACGCCGGGGCGGGCTCCAGCACCGGTTCGAACTCCCACGCGTCGCAGGTCACTCCGCCGTAGGCGAGGTAGGGTCCGAAAGTGGGCGACGCTTCGGCGAGGTCGGCGGCGTCGGCCTCCAGTTGCGCGGGGTCGCCGGTCATCGGGTAGTCGAGGCAGTTGATTGCTGTGAACGCCTCGGCGCTGTTGGTGGCGTAGCTGCCGTCGGGCTCGCGCTCAGCGGCCAGGTCCGCCAACTGCAGCATCGCCGATGGGTTTCCCTGTAATGCCTCATCGATAGCTCCGGTCAACAGGGTCCAGTTGTCGTTGTCGTAGAGCGGCAGGATGAACCCGGTGAAGAAGGTGCTGATGGTGACCAGCCTGCCATCGGAGGCGGTCATCGGGCTTTCCTCGACCGAGAGGAACAGATCCTGGATCGCTGCCACCCCTTCCTCAACTCCGGCGGGAAGCGGGCAGTCGGCGGCCAGCTGGCAGTCAGCCACATAGGTGCGCAGCGCCGCCTCAAAGCCGCGGGCCTGACCCAGCGTGATCTCCTCACTGCTCAACGACGGATCCACCGCGCCATCGAGGACCAGTCGGCCAGTGTTGGCGGGGAAGAGCCCGGCGTAGGCCGCACCCAGGGCCGTGCCGTAGGAGAAGCCGAGATAGTTCAGCTGCTGATCCCCGACGGCCGCCCGCACGATGTCCAGGTCCCGGGCCGCGCTGTCCGTGTCCACAAAACCCAGCAATTCACCGGTGCGCTCGGCGCACTGGGCGGCGAACTCTTCGGCCTCACGGGTGAGCGTCTCGAGCGCTTCGGCGTCGGAAATCCCAGGCTCCAGATACTCCAGCCGGTCCGCTTCGCGCTCCTCGTCGGTCTGGCAGTCCACCGCCGAGGACCTTCCTACCCCGCGGGGGTCGAAGCCGACGACGTCGTACGCCTCGCGCAGCCGGTCGCTGGTCACAAAGGTGAGCGCATCCCTGACGATGTTGACTCCCGAGCCGCCCGGCCCGCCCGGATTGACCAGCACCGAGCCCTGGGATTCGCCGGTCGCATCGCTGCGGATGAGCGCAATGTCGATTGATTCGTGCGAGGGGTCGGCGTAATCCAGCGGAACCTCCACGGTGGCGCACGCGAAGCTCTCCTCGCACAGTTCCCAGGCCACGTCCTGCGTGTAGAAGTCTTCAAGGTCGGCGGGAACCTCGCCGACCACGTTGGGGGCCGCGGATTCCACACCCGTGTCCGGGCCGTCCCCGGACCCGGGGGAGAGCATCTGGCACCCGGACAGCACCAGTGCACCGGAGAGGACGACGGCGGCCGACGCCAGCCGGCTGGGGAGGATACGTCTCACGTGGTGTAGTCCTTTTCGGGGAGGAGGCTGACGGCCATCGCCTCGATGGCGAGCAACGGGGCAACGTTGGTGTTAACGATCCGGTCCCGCACTTTGTTGATGGCCTCGATCCGCACCAGTGTCCCCTCGGGGGTCCCCCGCCGGGCGAACGCCTCCAGCTCGGGCCGCAGGGGCTCGTTCACAAGGTCCCGACCGCTGGAAACCTGCAGCATCAGCACGTCCCGGTAAAATGAGGTGAGGTCTGTCAAGGCACGGTCAAAGTAGTCGTTCTTCGACCGTTTGGCGCGGCGGGTCTGGTCGTCTTCCAGCCGTTTGACCTGTCCCCGGATGGCTGGCGGTAGGGTGCCACTTTCCGGGGCGCCGAGTGTTGCCAGCAGGGCTGACTTTTCCTGGGCATCACGCTGCTCGAATGAACTCTGGGCCTCGGCTTCAGCAAGCTTGACCAAATCCGCGGCTGCTTTCATGGCGCCGGAGACGGTCTTCAGATCCAGCGGCAGCCTGACGATCTGGTTCCTGCGGTCGCGGGCGCCGTCGTCGGTGGCCAACCGTTTGGCAACCCCAATGTGGCTTTGCGCCGCCCGTGCGGCGGCCTCGGCTGTTGCCGGGTCGATGCCGTCGCGGCGGACCAGCAGGTCAGCGACATCCTTCACCGGCGGCAAACGCAGGTTGACGGACCGGCACCGGGATCTGATCGTCACCAGGACGTCGCCGGGGCTAGGTGCGCACAGCAACCAGATGGTCCGGGGCGGCGGCTCCTCGATGGCCTTGAGCAGCACATTGGTGCTGCGCTCCTGCATCCGGTCAGCGTCTTCGACGATGATGACCCGCCAGCGGCCGGTCGACGGCTTGTCCTGAGCTTTGCGGACGAGTTCACGCGCCTCGTCGATGCTGATGGTCACCTTTTCGGTGGTGACGTTGGTGATGTCCGCGTGAGAGCCGGCCAGCGCCGTCCGGCAGGCTCGGCACTCCCCGCAGCCACGCTCAGCCAACTGCTCCCTGTCGCACACGAGTGCCGCCGCGAACGCCCGCGCCGCATTGGACCGCCCTGATCCCGGCGGTCCGGTGAACAGCCACGCATGGTTCGGCTGGTCCGCCGACGCGGCGCGTCGCAACTGCTCGACCACCTGCTCCTGGCCCATCAGGAAGGTCCAGACGCTCACGCCAGGTGCCCCTCGACTGCTGCGAGGATGGCGTCGGCCAGCTCGTCGACTGGTGTCCGTGCCGGCAGCACCAGGTACTGCGCCGGGTCCGTCGCCGCCCGGTCGAGGAACGCGCCGCGGATCAGCGAATGAAAGGTATCCGGTTCCGATTCCAGCCGGTCTTCGGCGCCGTTCCGGATGCGCCGCCCGCGCCCCTCAAGCGGCTCGACGTCGAGCAGCACCGTCAGATCGGGGCGCAGCCCCTCGACCGCCCACAGGTTAACCTCCAGGACGCTGTCGGTTCCCAGCCCGCGACCGGCACCCTGGTAGGCCACCGAGGAGTCGATATACCTGTCGCAGACGACGACGACGCCACGCTGAAGGGCGGGCAGGATCGCCTGATGGACGTGGGCCGCCCGAGACGCGGCAAAAATGAGGGCCTCGGTCCGGGGGTCGATGGCGCCCTGGCCGTGGTCGAGTACCAGCGAGCGCAGCTTCTCCCCGATGACTGTGCCGCCGGGTTCACGGGTCCGCAGCACCTCGCGGCCGCGGTCCTGCAGCGCGGTAGTGAGCAGACCCGCCTGGGTCGACTTGCCGGCGCCGTCGCCGCCCTCGAAGGCAATGAACAGTCCGGACGTCCGGCGCGGGGATGGTGTACTCACGTGCCCAGCCTATCGAGGATCACCGACACAACGATCCCGGGTGAGTCCCACCCCGATCACAGATACGCTGAATCCATGACCCACCACGCCGACGACCACGCCCACCAGCTCGCCCCGGACACGATCGTGGTTGCCGCGGGCCGCCCCCCGCGGGAACACGACGCGCCAGTGAATCCGCCGATCGTGTTGTCGTCGACGTTCTACGAGGCGGTAGATCCGGTGGCGGGGGACCGGATCTACGGGCGCATGTCCAACCCCACCTGGGACCCGTTCGAGGAGGCGCTCGGGAAGCTGGAGGGCGCGGCGCTCCCGGCCTTGGTGTTCAGCTCCGGGCTCGGCGCTGCTGCGGCTGCACTGTCGCTGGTGCCGGCCGGAGGCGTAGTCGTGATGCCCCGCCATGCCTACGCGGGTTCGCTGAGCCTCGCCGCCGACGAGGCCTCTCGCGGCAGATTCACGTTACAGACCGTCGATGTCGCCGACACCGACCAGGTCCTCGGCCACCTGTCGGGTGCCGACCTGCTGTGGCTGGAAAGCCCCACCAACCCGATGCTTGAGGTAGCCGATCTGCGAGCGATCATCGGCGCCGCGAAGGCCGCCGGGGTGACGGTCGTCGTCGACAACACCTTCAACACGCCGCTGGTGTGCCGGCCCCTGGAATTCGGCGCCGATGTGGTGCTCCACTCAGTGACCAAATATCTTGCAGGGCATTCCGACGTCGTGCTCGGCGCGCTGGTCACTTCCGATGCCGAGCTCAACGCGAACCTCCACAGACACCGCACCCTGCATGGTGCCATCGCCGGACCGTTCGAGGTGTGGCTGGCGCTCAGGGGCCTGCGCACCCTCGCCCTGCGGGTGGAACGGTCGCAGGCAACAGCGAGCTACCTGGCCCACAGACTCCAGTCCCACCCGGCACTGACCCGGGTCCGGTTCCCAGGCCTCCCCGACGACCCCGGCCACCAGCGCGCTGCCGACCAGCTCAACGGCTTCGGCTCCATCATCAGCATCGAGCTGGCGGACGTGGCGGCAGCCGAAGCGCTCGTCGCGGCCGTGCGGCTCTGGTTGCCGGCCACCTCGCTGGGCGGCGTCGAATCTCTGATTGAACGACGACGGCGTCAGTCGGGCGAGCCGGTCACGGTCCCGGAGGCGCTGGTGCGGCTTTCGGTGGGGATCGAGAATCCCGAGGACCTTTGGGCCGACCTGGACCAAGCACTGGCGCCGCTGCGACAGTACGGCGACTCCACCCGATAGGCTTGACCCGTGGACATCGCTTATGAGATCAGATACTTCCTGTACTTGGCGCTCGGGTTGGTGGCGCTCGGCATTGAGGTCTGGGCGCTCGCTGACTGTGTGAGGCGGCCCGCCGCGAACTTCGAGGCGACAATGAAACGGACCAAGGGCTTCTGGACCGCGATGACCGGTGGCGCTGCCGCCGTCGGAGCGCTGACAGCGCTCGTTACTTCCACCGGCCTCTTCGGGCTGTTGCAGATCGTCGCCGTCGTCGCCGCCTGCGTGTACCTGGCCGATGTGAAACCTGCCGTCTCGGAAGTTCGCGGCGGCAGCGGTCCCTACGGCCCCTGGTAACCGACCACCGGTAACAGAGGTGCACAGCAGATGAGCTAAGTAGCTCCGATGCGGCAGACTAATCTCATGACCTCCTACAAAGTGATCCTGCTCCGCCACGGCCAGAGTGAGTGGAATGAGAAGAACCTGTTCACCGGTTGGGTTGATGTGCCGCTCACCGAGCAGGGCCGTGCCGAAGCGATCCGCGGTGGCGAACTGCTGGTCGAGGCCGGGCTGCTCCCCGACATTGTGTACACCTCGCGGCAGAAGCGTGCCATTATCACCGCCAACCTCGCACTCGAGGCGGCTGACCGCAGCTGGATCGACGTCAAACGCCACTGGCGCCTCAACGAGCGTCATTATGGCGCGCTGCAGGGCAAGGATAAGGCGCAAACCCTCGCGGAGTTCGGTGAGGCCCAGTTCATGGAGTGGCGCCGCTCGTACGACACCCCGCCGCCGCCCCTCGAGGATTCCAGTGAGTTCTCCCAGGCGAACGACCCCCGGTACGCGGATCTCGGCGACTCAGTGCCCCGCACCGAGTGCCTCAAGGACGTGCTGGACCGGTTCCTGACGTATTGGGAATCCGACATCGCCCCGGATATCCGGGCGGGCAAAACGGTGCTCATCGCCGCTCACGGCAACTCGCTGCGGGCACTGGTGAAGCACCTGGACGGGATCAGCGACGCCGACATCGCGTCACTGAACATTCCCACCGGCATCCCACTGATCTACGAACTCGACGAAAACCTGCACCCCGTGAAGGCCGGCGGCACCTACCTCGACGCCGACGCAGCCACGGCGGCCATCGAGGCGGTCGCCAACCAGGGTAAGCACTAGCCCGACCGGGTTACACCACGACGACGGCCGGCCCCGCGGGGACCGGCCGTCGTCGTCGTTGGTGGTCTAGTTCAGCGGTGCGCTGGGCTGCCATTCGCCGGTCACCAGGTAGGTGACCTTGCGGGCAACCGAGACGCCGTGGTCGGCGAAGCGTTCAAAGTAGCGGCTGGCCAGCGTCACATCGACAGTGATGGGCGCTGAAACATCCCACTCGGGGGCAGCGATTGCCTTGAACACGCCAGCGTGAAGTTCGTTGATCCGCGCGTTGTGAGCGTAGATATCGTTGCTCAGTTGGAGGTTGCGGGTCTCGAGGAGCTCCTTCACCTTCGCGGCGATCAGCTTGTCCAACTCAGCCATCTCAACGAACGTGGGGCGGATCGCCGCGGGAATCACATGTTCCGGGTACCGCAGTCGGGCGAGCTGGGCTACGTGGCGCGCGAGGTCACCCATCCGTTCCAGCGAGGCACTCATCCGCAGTGCTCCAACAATCATCCGCAGATCGCTGGCGACGGGACCCTGGAGGGCGAGAATGTCGATGGCACGCTCGTCGAGATCGTTCTGGAGGAAGTCGATGCGTGCGTCGGCCGCAATCACGTCCTGGGCAAGTTCGGTGTCAGCCGACTCGAACGCGGTGGTGGCTTTGTCCAACGCCTCCGAAACCAGCTGTGCAATTTCAATGAGCTGTTCACCGATCTGGTGAAGCTCCGCCTGAAAAACCTTCCGCACGGGAGGCATCCTTTCGATAGAGATGACTGCGTACGTCTATGCACAGTCCCACACAGCACAGTCTCAGCCGGTGATGAACTGTTGTGCGCCTTTGGGTGAACGTTAGTTGAACCACATCCCTAATGCCACCGGAACACCCGCCCCCAGTCCAGCTGTACGCATAAGCTAGGCATGTGGATCCCGTTCTTCTCATTCTGATCGCCGGACTGGTGGGTGTCGCTTTGGGCACCTTCGGCATGGCTGCCTTCCGGCTGAGCGAAATCCAGCGGCGCTCCCTCCTGTTCGTTGAGGAGCCAACCCTGCCCGAGGGTGCGGCCGAGGTGTTGTCAATCATCGGCCGTGCCTATGTGGTGGTGGACGCCATCGACGGGGTGGTGCGGGCCAGTCCGGCCGCGTACGCCTTCGGGCTGGTGCGCGGACACACCGTGGTGCACGCGGAACTGCTGGAGCTGACGGCCAGGGTGCGCCGGGATGGTGTGATCGAGCAGAAGCAGTTGGAGCTCCCGCGCGGCCCGCTGGGTCAGGGAACGATCATCGTGCTGGCCCGGGTTGCTTCGCTGGGGGAAGAGTATGTCCTGATCCTCGCCGATGACCGCACGGAGATCACCCGCACCGAGGAAATCCGCAATGACTTTGTGGCGAATGTGTCACATGAGCTCAAGACCCCGGTCGGCGCAATTTCACTTCTCGCCGAAGCGCTCGACGACGCCGCTGCGGATGAGGAAGCCGTCCGTCGGTTCGCCCGCCGTATGCATAAGGAGTCTGCCCGACTGTCGGCACTGGTGCAGGACATCATCGAACTCTCCAGACTGCAGGGTGCTGACGTGGTGCGGCGTGGCCGGCCGGTCGACATTAACACGGTGATCGCCGAGGCGGTCGACCGGAACCGGTTGCCAGCCGAAAGCAAGCAAATCGACATTGTGGTGGGCGGGCGCATCGACGAACCTGTCTACGGGGATCCGGACCTGCTGATGACGGCCTTCCGCAACCTGATTGACAACGCCATCCGGTATTCGCCCGAGGGCACCCGGGTGGGAGTGGGCCTGCGGTCCCGTGAGGGCCTCGCCCAGATTTCGGTCACCGACCAGGGGATCGGGATCACCCCCGAAGAGCAGGAGCGCGTGTTTGAGCGGTTCTACCGCATAGACGCCGCCCGGTCGCGCCAGACCGGAGGCACCGGCCTGGGCCTGAGCATCGTCAAGCACGTGGTCTCCAATCACGGTGGCGAGGTGACCGTCTGGTCCCAGCATGGTCAGGGCAGCACCTTCACTGTCCGATTGCCGGAGATGGAAGCCGACGCGGAGCCCTCGGAGACGCGGGCAGTCACCGGTGACAAGCGAGGCGACCGACGCGGTGAAAAGTCAGCCGGTCATGCCGGCGAGAAGCAGGGTGGATCTTCCGCCCGCGAACAAGGAGTAAGCGCTTGACCCGCATTCTGATCGTCGAGGACGAAGAGTCCTTCAGTGACCCGTTGTCCTATCTGCTGGGCAGGGAGGGTTTCGAGGTTGCGGTGGTCGACGATGGAATTGCGGCCATCGTGGAATTCGACCGGGCCGGCGCCGACCTGGTGCTGCTTGACCTGCAGCTCCCCGGTCAGTCCGGGACCGAAGTGTGTCGACAGTTGCGGCAGCGCTCAAGCGTCCCAGTCATTATGCTGACTGCAAAGGACTCGGAGATCGACAAGGTGGTTGGCCTGGAGCTTGGCGCCGACGACTACGTCACCAAACCCTATTCGTCACGGGAGCTGGTGGCACGGATCCGCGCGGTCCTGCGACGCCAGACCGAACCTGATGAGCTGATCTCGAGCACTGTCCAGTCCGGTCCGGTCCGGATGGACATTGAACGGCATACGGTCAGCGTGAACGGGGACCCCGTCTCCATGCCGCTGAAGGAGTTCGAACTGCTGGAGATGCTCCTGCGCAACGCCGGCCGGGTGCTGACTCGGGGGCAGCTGATCGACCGGGTGTGGGGGTCGGACTACGTGGGGGACACCAAAACCCTCGACGTACACGTCAAGCGTCTCCGCGGAAAAATCGAATCCGACCCCTCCAACCCGAGCCACCTGGTTACCGTTCGTGGCCTGGGCTACAAGTACGAGTCCTGAGATTCACTCTTCCTCTTCGCCGGTTTCTTCGGGCGTCGGCGTGGGGTCGGGGGTGTACCCGCCCGGCACGTACTCCCGGTACTCCTCGAGCGTGCCGTCCAGTACAGGAACCCGCAGCTCGGCCGTCTCCGAATTCACCACGAAGGTCAGGTCAACGAGGGCTCCGGGGATTTCGCTGATGCCGTCGAGGACGCCGTCGTCGGTCGTCTCATCTTCGAAGACCCATTTTCCTTCGGCGGGAACGGTGATGTCGACCGTCTCGTTGTCGCCCTCGATGGTCAACTGAACCGCAGAGTCGGTTGGGTTGAACACTGTTCCCAGGATGGTTCCGGGCTCGCCCTCATCCGACGTGATGATCATGATGTTGCGCAGTTCGAGGGGCCCCACCTCGTCGACGATGCCGTCGGACGCCGCGTACTGGATGGTGGTGGCCTGTTCGCTCGTCACGCTGCAACCGGTGGCACCAAGAACGGCAACCAGTGCCGCACCAGCAGCCAGGCTCCGCTTGGCCCGGGGGTGCTGTAGGGGATTGATTCGGTCACTCTTCACAGCGCAAACTCCTACGGTGGTTGATCAGCTGGGGGAACTGCTGGTTGAACTTTGGCTACAGCCTATCGGGAAAAGTCACCCGACGATGGAGCGCCGGAGCCCCTATAGAACACTTCTGGAGCGACGTGGATCACTTAAACACGGATCCGTCAAGGGGCGAATCATAGTCACCGACATCCGTAAGTCCCGGCTGACCTGCGAAAACACGCCGTCGGCGTGTCGAATTCGTGATAAACTGATCTGCGGGAAAGGGGAAAGTCCACATGGTTTTTGAGGTCGGCGAAACAGTAGTTTATCCTCACCACGGCGCAGCAAAGATTGAAGAGATCAAGATGCGCGTCGTCAAGGGCGAAGAGAAGATGTATCTCAAGCTCAAGGTGGCTCAGGGTGATCTAACCATTGAAGTTCCAGCAGAAAACGTTGACCTCGTTGGGGTGCGCGATGTAGTGGGCAAGGAAGGTCTCCAGCATGTCTTCGATGTGTTGCGGGCCGAGTTCACTGAAGAGCCCACCAATTGGTCGCGCCGCTACAAGGCGAACCTTGAAAAGCTTGCCTCGGGTGACGTGATCAAGGTTGCGGAGGTCGTCCGCGACCTATGGCGTCGTGATCATGACCGTGGGTTGTCCGCAGGGGAGAAGAGAATGCTCGCCAAGGCGCGGCAGATTCTGATCTCCGAGTTGGCGCTTGCAGAGAAGACTGACGAAGAGAAGGCAGCAACCGTTCTCGACGAAGTACTGGCTTCCTAGAGTGAGTGAGGGGCCGCCCGGGTGGGCGGTCCCTTTTTCTTGTCCTGACTGTCGAGCCCTGGCATAAGGTGATCACGTGTCAAAAACGAGTCCCCGCCCAGAGCCCAGCGCAGCGCAGGTCGGAGTCATCATTGTGGCAGGCGGAGCCGGTCAGCGACTCGGCCGCGGCATTCCCAAGGCCCAGGTGCAGATCGCTGGCCGCAGCATCCTCCACCACTGCCTGCAGGGTGTCGTCGACGCCGGTGTGGCCACCGAGATCTGCGTGGTCGTCCCGGCAGGAGACACTGTTCTTCGACGGGCCATCGCTGCTGTGGCCACCGATTCGAAAATCCGGCTGGTCGACGGCGGAGCGACCCGCCCCGATTCGGTGGCAGCCGGCCTCACCGCTCTCTCACCCGCGATCGCCCTGGTCCTCGTGCACGACGCCGCCCGCGCCCTCACCCCACCTGAGGTCTTCCGCCGGGTCGTCGCCGCGCTGCACTCCGGCGCCGACGCGGTGGTCCCCGCGATCCCCGTCGTCGACACCATCAAAACGGTGAAAGACTCCGTGGTGACCGGCACCCCACCCCGGGACATGCTGCGTGCCATCCAGACCCCCCAAGGCTTTACCGTGAAAGCCCTCCGCCGCGCCCACCAGGACCCTGGGTCCGCGGTCACCGACGACGCCATGCTGATGGAGCGCCTCGGCATTCCGGTGCAGGTGGTCGCTGGGGCCGACGCGGCCTTCAAGATCACCACCGCCCAGGACCTGCAGCTCGCTGAAATCCTCACCCGCACCTCGACAGAAACGACACAGCCATGAAGCTGCCGCGCACCGGCATCGGGGTCGATGTTCATGCGTTCGCCCCCGCCGACGCACCCCGGCCGCTGTGGCTCGCCGGTCTGCTGTGGGACGGGGAAATCGGCCTGAGCGGCCACTCCGACGGCGACGTCGTGGCTCACGCGGCCGCCGATGCACTCTTCTCCGCGGCGGGGGTCGGCGACCTCGGCACCCACTTCGGGACCGACCGCCCCGAATTCGCCGGTGCTTCCGGGGTGAGCCTGCTGACCGAAGCGGCCCGGATTGTGCGCGATGCGGGGTTCGAGATTGGCAACGTGGCGGTGCAGCTGATCGGCAATCGGCCCAAGTTCGCCCCCCGCCGCGCGGAAGCCGAAACCGTGCTGAGCGCTGCAGCCGGCGCGCCGGTCAGCGTGTCGGCGACCACGACCGACGGACTCGGCTTCACCGGGAGGGGCGAGGGCGTCGCGGCGGTGGCAACCGCCGTCGTCGTGCAGGTTAGCGAGGGGACCGAAACCACTGCCGGATGAAGCCGGCCACCGCGACCAGCTAGCCTTATGCGGTGAGCCTGAGATTCTATGACACAGCAACAGCGCAGACCCGCGACTTCGTCCCGCTCCAATCGGGGGAGGTGGGGCTGTACTACTGCGGTGCCACCGTGCAGGGCATGCCGCATGTGGGCCACATCCGCTCAGCGATCGCGTTCGACCAGCTGACCCGCTGGCTGAGTGCCAGCGGCTACCGGGTCACCACAGTCCGCAACGTCACCGATATTGATGACAAAATTTTGGTACGCGCCAAGGAATCCGAGTACGACGACGATCTGCCGCCCCACCTGCGCAACGAGCAGTGGTGGGCGTTGGCCTACCGCTACGAACTCGAATTCCAGCGTGCCTACGACACGCTCGGGGTCCGCCGCCCGACCTACGAGCCGCGCGCCACCGGCCACATCCCGGAAATGCACGCGCTGATCCAGCTCCTGATCGACCGGGGCCACGCCTACCCGGCGAATGACGAGTCGGGTGACGTCTATTTCGACGTCCGCTCCTGGCAGGGCTACGGCTCGTTGACCCGCCAGAACATTGACGACATGCAGAACGCGGCCGACGTCGAACCCCAGTTCAGCACCCGGAAACGGGATCCACGCGATTTTGCGCTGTGGAAAGGGTGGAAAGTGGGTGAGCCGGAGACCGCCTCGTGGCCCAGCCCGTGGGGGCCGGGCCGGCCTGGCTGGCACCTTGAATGCTCGGCTATGGTCACCAAATACCTCGGCGCCGAATTCGACATCCACGGCGGTGGACTGGACCTGCGGTTCCCGCATCACGAGAACGAAATGGCCCAATCCCAGGCCGCCGGACACCCGTTTGCCCGGTATTGGATGCACAACGGCATGGTGACCTTCGAGGGCGAGAAGATGTCCAAGTCGATCGGGAACACGGTGAGCCCCGCCGACATGCTCGAACTCGCCAGCCCCCGCGTGGTGCGCTACTACCTCGGACAGGCACACTACCGGTCGGTGCTCGACTACCGGCCCACCTCCCTGCAGGAGGCAGCCGCCGCCGTCGAACGCATCGACGGGTTTCTGGCGAAGGCCGCCGCCCGGGAATTCCCGAACGGGTTCGGGCCTGGCTCTCGGGATGTTCCTGAACCCTTCAGGGATGCCATGAACGACGACCTCAACGTGCCGCAGGCCCTGGCTGTCCTGCATGACACGGTCCGGGCCGGCAACACCGCGCTGGCCGCGGCCGACAGCGGTGCCACCCAGAGAGCATTCACCGACGTCATGACAATGACCGGGGTGCTGGGTCTCGACGATGTGCAGGATCCCGGCAGGGGTGCCCGGAGCTCGGAGCACGCTGCGCTCGACGCCCTCATCACCTCCCAGTTACGGCAACGCACGATCGCGCGGGACACCAGGGACTGGGCGCGGGCCGACGCCATCCGGGACGCCCTCAGCAGCGCCGGAATCGTCATTGAAGACACCACGGACGGCGCCTCCTGGAGCCTGAAAAACTAACCTTCCACACAGCGGGTAGGGCGCCGGTGCAGTCGTCCGCGTTCCCCGCGTAAACTGGGGTGACCAATCTTCTACCCAAAGGTGTTTTCCCCATGGCCACTCACGGACGTCCCGGCGCTGTGCGCAAGAGCAAAAAGGGCCCCTCGGGCGGAACCGGCGGCCTTGGACGCAGGGCACTGGAGGGCAAGGGACCCACCCCGAAGGCCGAGGATCGCCCGTACCACAAGGCGCACAAGAGCAAGCAGCTCGCCGAACGCTCGGCGGCCAAGCACGCGGGCACCCGCAACCCCGGTTCCTCCCGCAACGCCCGCGGCAAGGGCGCCGAAGAGATGGTCACCGGACGCAACGCTGTGGTTGAGGCGCTGCGCGCTGGCATCCCCGCCAAGGCACTGCACGTGGCGATCCGGATCGAGATGGACGAGCGTATCCGGGAGTCCCTGAAACTGGCCACCGAACGCGGCATCCCGCTGATGGAAACCGGTAAGACCGAGCTGGATCGGATGGCCGACGGCTCGGTACACCAGGGCATCATGCTGCAGATCCCTCCGTACGAGTACGCCGACGCCGTGGACCTCGCCACCGACACCATCCAGAAATGGAAGAAGGGCCACATCAACAACGCCCCGCTGTTCGTGGCCCTGGACGGCATCACCGACCCACGTAACCTTGGCGCCATCATCAGGTCACTCTCGGCCTTCAGCGGCCACGGCGTGATCGTCCCTGAACGCCGGTCGGTTGGCATGACTGCTTCGGCCTGGAAGACCAGCGCCGGTGCCGCAGTGCGCGTCCCCGTGGCGAAGGCGGGGAACCTCAACTCCACTCTGAAGTCCTTCAAAGAGAAGGGTATTTTCGTGCTCGGTCTCGACGGCGACGGCGACGTGTCCCTTCCCGATCTGACCCTCGGCCGGGAGCCGGTCTGCCTTGTGGTGGGCTCCGAGGGCAAGGGCCTGTCACGGCTGGTCCGGGAAAATTGCGACCAGATTGTCTCCATCCCGATCGACTCGGCAATGGAATCCCTGAACGCCTCGATGGCAGTGGGGATCAGCCTGTACGAGATTTCGCGTCAACGCTCCGCCTAACCGCGCAGCACCTCACCATGAGCGTCTCACTCGAAATCAGTCCGCCGTCCAGCGAGTTCCCGTTGGGTGTGCACCGCGGCCGGGCTGCCCAAAGCCTCAACATCGCCGTGTATGCGCCCGGAGTGTCCGCCCTGGCGGTGCACTTCCAGATACCCGACGGCAGTTGGCATTCGGCAGCCCTGCCGGATTACACCGACGGCGTGCATCATGGGCTGGTGGAGGGACTCGGAGACTCGGCGCGGTACGCGTTCTGGCCGGCCGACACCGACCGGCCAGAGAACAACCAGCTGCTCCTTGACCCCTATGCCCGGGCCATCGACACTGTGGACACCGTGGACGGTCCGGTGTACTGGTCGGTCTTTGTCGAGGACGGCAGTTTCGACTGGGGTACCTCAGCCCCGCCGCGGACCCACTGGCGTGACACGGTGGTCTACGAAGCCCATGTCAAGGGTCTGACCCAGCTGCACCCGGGCATCCCTGCCGAACTCCGCGGCACCTACGCGGGCCTGGCACACCCGGTCATGATCGGTTACCTCAAAGCACTGGGCATCACGGCTGTGGAACTGCTGCCGATCCACTTCCACATTGATGAGCCTCACCTGGGACCCCTCGGGCTGACCAACTACTGGGGGTACAACACCCTCGGCTATTTCGCGCCGCACCCCGGCTACGCCACCGAGGCCTCCCGCACCGCCGGGCCGACAGCCGTCCAGGATGAGTTCAAGGGCATGGTGAAACTCCTCCACGAAGCGGGCCTCGAGGTCATCCTCGACGTCGTGTACAACCACACCGCCGAAGGCCCACCGGATATACCGGCCCTGAGCTGGCGCGGCCTGGGCGACAAGGAGTACTACCGCCACGGCGACGGCGGCCGCTACCTGGACACCACCGGCTGCGGCAACACCCTGAACTTCGCCCATCCACGGGTGATCGCCCTGGCCCTGGACTCGCTGCGCTACTGGGTCGAGGAATTCCAGGTTGACGGCTTCCGCTTCGACCTGGCCGTGTCAATGTGCCGGGATGACACCCACACCTTCACCCCACGCCACCCGTTCCTCATCGCGGTCGCCGCCGACCGGGCGCTACGAGGTGTGAAACTAATCGCCGAACCCTGGGATATTGGCATGGGCGGCTGGCAGACCGGCAACTTCCCGCAGGGCTGGGCCGACTGGAATGACCGCTTCCGCGATACGGTGCGTGACTTCTGGCTCACCGATCAGGCCAGCCTCGCGGCCGGCGGCGACGCCGGCTCGGTGGCGCGCCTGGCCGGGTGCCTGAGCGGGTCCGCCGACGTCTTCGGGCCGTCGGGGCGCACCTCCGTGTCCAGCATCAACCTCATCACCGCGCACGACGGGTTCACGCTCGCTGACCTGACCTCCTACAGCCGCAAACACAACGAAGCCAACGGCGAGCAGAACCGCGACGGTCATAACGACAACCGTAGCTACAATCACGGCATGGAAGGCCCAACCGACCAGGAGAGCATCGCCGCGGCCCGGTCGCAGACCGCACGGAACCTGATGGCCACCCTCCTGCTATCCCTCGGCGTCCCCATGATCACCGCCGGCGACGAGTTCGGCCGGTCCCAGCGCGGCAACAACAACGCCTACTGCCAGGACAACGAGCTGGCCTGGCTGCCCTGGGACCACGACGACGACGCCCGCCACCTTCTCGAGCACACCCGTTCCCTGCTCCGGATCAGACGGGAGTTCCTGGCCCACCAGCCCCACGGCTACCCTGCCCGCGACGACAGCTCCTACCTGCACTGGTTCAATGCGGGAGGCACACCGATGACCCAGGACCAGTGGATCGATCCGGCGTCCCGGACAGTGCAGGTGCTCCTCGGCTCACCCAACGGCATCCTCGACGGCCTGGTGGTCATTAACGGCGGCCTGGAGGACGCCAAGATCACCCTGCCGGGGCGGGACGCCCTCAGGGACAGCGGGCTCCCATCAATCACGAGGTTCGAGCTGCGCTACAGCACAGCAGCTGACCAGGACCGCCGGCGCGGGGCGCGAATCGGGTCGGGGGAGACTGACATCGTGCCCACCAACTCCATCAGCGTGTACCGGATCTAGCGGCCCACGCAAAAGCGGCAGCCGCCCCAGGAAACTCTGGTGCGACTGCCGCCGATGCAAAGCAGGCGTTAAGCCTGCAAGCGTTAGATACTACGCGTTCGCGACCAGACCAAGCTCCGACTTGGACGCTAGGCTGACGTGTTTGGGTAGTACCCGCACGGTGTACCCGAAGGATCCCGAGTGGTCAATCGTCACCCCGCCCGAGAACAGGTACCGACCGGCACCCAGGTTTTCGGACGACTGAAGGTCAGCCAGCGCCACCTCGCTGAGTTCGTCGCTCTCTGAGGCGCGCCCGTACGCCACCTCGACGGCGACGTCGTCGGGGGAGAGGGCGCCGAGTGAGACGTACGCGTTGACCGTTAGCGAGTCACCGATCTGGGGATCTTCAGCGACACCGATCGAGTCAACATGCTCCACCTGGACCGCAGACCAGCCGTCGTTGATCCGTGACCGCCACGAGGCTGTGTGTTTGGCTGCCGAATAATCGGATTCAGCTGCCAGACAGCCGGCCCGCCAGGCCGGCTGATACAGGTGGCTGACATAGTCCTGTAGCATCCGCTCGGCGGACACGGCAGGGCCAAGGTTCGCCATGGTGTGCTTGATCATGGCCACCCACTGGTGCGGGACGCCGTCATGCGACAGCTCTGATGGTCCCGCCGCGCCCGCACCCTCGGAACGGACGGTGCTGTAGAACCGGGGAGCGACCTGCTCCTCGAGCAGGTCGTACAGCGCTGACGCCTCAATGTCATCGCGCTCCTCCGGGGACGCGTCATTGTTGGCCGTGGGAATGGCCCAGCCGTTGTCGCCGTCGTACATTTCATCCCACCAGCCGTCCAGGACCGACAGGTTGAGGCCGCCGTTGATCGCCGATTTCATGCCTGAGGTGCCGCATGCCTCCAGCGGCCGCAGCGGATTGTTCAGCCAGACGTCGCAGCCGGGGAACAGCGTGCGAGCCATCGCGATGTCGTAATTAGGCAGGAACACGATCCGGTGACGGACCTCGGGGTCGTCGGTGAACCGGACCAGGTCCTGGATCATCCGCTTGCCCTGCTCATCGGCTGGGTGGGACTTGCCGGCGATGACCAGCTGGATCGGGTTGTCGGGGTGGAGCAGCAGGGCTTTCAGCCGGGCCGGGTCCCTGAGCATCAGGGTCAGCCGCTTGTAGGTGGGAACCCGGCGGGCGAAGCCGATGGTCAGGACGTCAGGGTCCATCACGTTGTTGGTCCACGCCAGTTCGGCGTCGGCGGCGCCGCGCTTCTTCCAGGAGGAGCGCAGCCGCTGCCGCACATCGTCGATCAGGTTGGAGCGGAGGCGGCGGCGTAGCGCCCAGATGTCGGAGTCCTCGACGTCGTACACCTTGGACCACTGCGGGTCCAGGACCGATTCGGCGCCGAATCGATCCCGGGCGAAGTCGGCGATCAGCGGATCAACCCAGGTGGGCACGTGAACACCGTTGGTGACCGACGAGATGGGGACCTCGCTGGTGTCGAACCCCGGCCAGAGCCCGGAGAACATGCCGCGGGACACCACACCATGCAGTTTGGCGACGCCGTTGGCGCGCTGGGCCAACCGTAGGCCCATCACCGCCATGTTGAACTTGTTGGGGTCGCCGTCGACGTAGTTCTCGGCGCCGAGGGTGAGGACCTTCGCCGTCGGAACCGACGGTGCCAGGCCCGCGTCGAAGAAGTGCTCGATCTGGGACTTCTCGAACCTGTCGATTCCCGCGGGAACTGGGGTGTGGGTGGTGAACACGGTGCAGGACCGGCCGGCGGTGAGCGCTTCCTCCCAGCTCATTGGCGACGGGTTGGACGGATCCATCAGTTCGCGGATGCGTTCGATGCCGAGGAACCCGGCATGGCCCTCATTGGTGTGGAACACCTCGGGTGCCGGGGTGCCGGTCAACCGTTCAAAGATGCGCAGCGCCTTCACGCCGCCCATGCCCAGCAGCAGCTCCTGCTGCAGCCGCTGATCCCCGCCGCCGCCGTACAGGCGGTCGGTGACGTTGCGGGCTGCCTCGTCGTTGCCGGCCACGTTGGAGTCAAGGAGCAGGAGTGGGACGCGGCCGACGTCGGCCCGCCAAATGTGGGCGATCAGCTGGCGGCCGGCGGGCAGCGGCAGGACCACCCTGGCGGGCGTGCCGTCCTCCTCACGGAGCAGCGTCAGCGGCAGACCGTCAGGATCGAGGACGGGGTAGGTTTCCTGCTGCCAGGCGTCGCGGGAGAGCGACTGCTTGAAATAGCCGGCCTGGTAGAGGAGGCCGACGCCGATCAGCGGGACGCCAAGGTCGGAAGCGGCTTTGAGGTGGTCACCGGCAAGGATGCCGAGGCCACCCGAATACTGGGGGAGGACGGCGCTGATGCCGTACTCGGGGGAGAAGTAGGCGATGGAGCGCGGGGCATCAGCGCCGAGGGACTGATACCAGCGGGGTTCGGAAAGGTAGCGGTCCAGGTCGTCGCCGAGCTCCTGAATCCTGGCAACGAGCCGTTCATTGTCGGCGAGCTTACTCAGCTGCTCTCGTGTCACAGAGCCTAGGAAGGCCACTGGATCTTGGCCGCTCGCCTCCCATGCCGTGGCGTCAAGGTCACGGAATAGGCGGGTGGTCGGCAGATGCCACGACCAACGCAGGTTGCCTGCCAGCTTGCCCAGCGGGGCGATGCTTTCAGGGAGGACGGTACGGACTGTAAATCTGCGGATTGCCTTCACCCGGGAAAGGTTAGCGCATTTTTCCCGGTGTGGGTCCGTCTCGACGCGCTGAGGGGAGTAACTGACAGTAAACGTTTGCGTCAGGCCCCAACTCCACCGCTATATGCGCGGATGTTACGTGCGCGCGCCTTAGTAATCTCGGCAAATACTCGCTAACGTCTAACCTGTGACGACTTCAATCAAGCCACCACGTAAGGGACGCACCGCCAGAAAGCCGATAGACAGGGCTGATCTGCGGTTCGGACGAATTCCAATCACCAACATCTCTCCTGTGGTCGAAGGCGGGGCTTTCCCCTCCAAAGCGATCCCGGGATCAGATGTCGCGGTAGGCGCCACAGTCTTCCGAGAAGGGCACGACCAGCTGGGAGTATCAGCGGTCCTGCTCTCCAGCAAGGGCAAAGAGGTCCAGCGGGTGCGCCTGGCACCGGTGGGGCTGGGACTCGACCGGTATGAAGGTCTGCTCCGGCCGCCGGCGGCCGGCAGCTACACCTTCGTCATCGAAGGATGGGGCGACCTCTACGGCACCTGGCACCACAACGCTGAGGTGAAGATCGCCGTGGGCGTCGATGTCGAGCTGATGCTCGCCGAGGGTGCAGCCCTGTTCACCAACGCCGCCGTCTCCCGGTCTGGCAAGGATGCTGCGGCGTTTACTGCGGCGGCTCGGATCCTCGCCGATACCGCTCTCCCCGTGGACGAGCGCCTCGCCGCCGGTGAGTCAGCCGACCTTCTCGCCGCCATCGGTCGCGAACCGCTCCGCGACCTGGTCACCACGTCGCAGTCGTACCGGATCCTGGTGGAGCGCGAGCTCGCAGGCCGCGCCTCCTGGTATGAATTCTTCCCCCGGTCCGAAGGTGCAACGTACGACCCGGCCACCGCGCAGTGGACCTCGGGCACCTTCGTCACCGCGGCCGACCGGCTGACCGGCGTCGCTGACATGGGGTTCGACGTCGTCTACCTGCCGCCCATTCACCCCATCGGGCGCACGCACCGCAAAGGACCCAACAACACGCTGACGGCAGGTCCCGGTGACCCCGGGTCGCCGTGGGCCATCGGCGCCGCCGAGGGGGGCCACGACGCGATCCACCCTGACCTCGGGACGTTCGACGATTTCGATGCCTTCGTGGCGCGGGCCCGTGCACTGAACCTGGAAGTTGCGCTGGACCTCGCCCTACAGGCCTCGCCGGACCACCCCTGGGTCGCCTCGCACCCCGAGTGGTTCACCACGCGGGTGGACGGGTCGATCGCCTACGCGGAGAACCCTCCCAAGAAATACCAGGACATTTACCCCATCAACTTCGACAACGATCCGGATGGCCTCTCCCGCGAGGTACTCAGGATCGTGCTGTTGTGGATCAGCCATGGAGTGAAGATTTTCCGGGTGGACAACCCGCACACCAAACCGGTGGTGTTCTGGGAATGGCTGATTAGGGAAGTGAACGCCAAACATCCCGGCGTCGTTTTCCTCGCCGAGGCGTTTACCCGCCCACCGATGATGCACGCCCTGGGCCGCGCAGGATTCCAGCAGTCTTACACCTACTTCACCTGGCGCAACACCAAGACTGAACTCGAGGAATACTTCACCGAGGTCAGCAAGGTCAGCGCGCCGTACTTCCGGCCTAACTTTTTTGTAAACACCCCCGACATCCTCACCGAGTTCCTCCAGTACGGGGGGCCGGCAGGGTTCAAGATCCGGGCAGCGCTCGCAGCCATGGCCAGCCCCCTGTGGGGGGTCTACGCGGGGTACGAGCTCTACGAGCATGTGGCCCGCCCCGGCGCCGAGGAGTCAATCGACAATGAGAAGTTCGAGTACCGCCCCCGCGACTTCAAACGAGCCGAAACCGAGGGCAGGAGCCTGGCGCCCTACCTGACCAGGCTCAACCACATCCGCCGGGATCACCCGGCGCTGGGGGACCTCGAGAACCTGACCCTTCACCACAGCTCCGACCCGGACACCCTGGTGTTCTCCAAACACAAGGAGAATGTCGGTGGCGAGAGCTCAGCCAAGGACACGATCATCGTGGTTGTCAATCTGGATCCGCATGGTGCGCGGGAGAGCACTGTCTCACTGAACCTCGAAGCCCTGGCCCTCGATCCCGAAGACTGCAATGAGGATGGCACCTTCTGGGTGGACGATCTCATTACCGGCCAAAGTTGGGTCTGGGGTACCCACAATTACGTCAGGCTGGACCCGCATGTGGAACCAGCACACATTCTTTACCTCAGGAGGAAGCCCTAGTGGCCAACCCGTTTCAACTTAACGCACCCGGTCTCGCGCATGACCCACACTGGTATCGCAAGGCTGTATTCTACGAAGTTCTGGTGCGGGGGTTCGCCGACGCGAACGGTGACGGCTCAGGTGATTTCTCAGGCCTGATTGACAAACTCGATTACCTGCAGTGGCTTGGCGTCGACTGCCTGTGGCTGCCACCGTTCTTCAAGTCGCCACTGCGCGACGGCGGCTATGACATCGCCGATTACTACAACGTCCTCGACGAATTCGGGACCATCAGCGACTTTAAGCGTCTGGTCGCCGAGGCCCACGCCCGGGGTGTCCGCGTCATCATTGACCTGCCGCTGAACCACACCTCCGACAAACACCACTGGTTCGAGGAATCCCGGAACGATCCCGACGGCCCCTACGGTGATTTCTACGTCTGGAGTGACACCGATGAGAAGTACGAGGACGCACGAATCATTTTTGTCGACACCGAGGAATCCAACTGGACCTTCGACCCCGTCCGCCGGCAGTTTTTCTGGCACCGGTTCTTCTCCCACCAGCCGGACCTCAACTTCGAGAACCCCAAGGTCATCGAGGCACTCTTCGATGTGGTGAAGTTCTGGCTGGACCAGGGTATCGACGGTTTCCGCGCGGATGCCATCCCCTACCTCTTCGAGGAGGAAGGAACCAACAGCGAAAACCTGCCGCAGACGCACGCGTTCCTGAAGGACCTGCGCACCATGGTGGACGAGAACTACCCCGGCCGCATTATCGTCGCCGAGGCCAACCAGCTCCCCGAAGAGGTGGTCGAGTACTTCGGCGACGCCGAGGGCCCCGAGTGTCACATGTGCTTCCATTTCCCCATCATGCCCAAGCTCTTCTATGCCCTGCGCGATCAGAAGGCCGCCCCGATCATCGACACGATGGCCGAGACTCCCAACATCCCCGCCGGTGCGCAGTGGGGCACTTTCCTCAGGAACCACGACGAGCTCACCCTCGAAATGGTCACCAACGAGGAACGCGAAGCGATGCTCGGCTGGTACGCCCCGGACTCGAGGATGCGTGCAAACGTGGGTATCCGCCGTCGGCTGTCACCGCTGCTCGACAATTCACGGGCTGAAGTAGAACTGATCCACGCCCTGCTGTTGTCCCTGCCCGGCAGCCCGTTCCTCTACTACGGTGATGAGATTGGGATGGGCGACAACATCTGGCTTGACGACCGCGATGCGTCGCGGACCCCGATGCAGTGGAACCCCGACCGCAACGCGGGGTTCTCGACGGCGGACCCCGGAAAGCTGTACCTGCCGGTCGTGCAATCGCTGGTCTACCACTACAACCACGTCAACGTTGAAGCGCAGCTGGCCAGTTCGAGCTCGCTGCTCCACTGGATGCGGCAGATGCTTGCCGTGCGCCGGTCGCACCCCGCGTTCGGCCTGGGCACGTACCGCAATGTGCCGACCGAGGCGGAGTCAGTCCTGGCGTTCATCCGAGAGGTGGAGGTCGACAATGCTGAGGGCGAGCAGCCCGAGGTGGTGCTTTGCGTGTTCAACCTGTCGCAGCACCCTGTCGCCGCACAGCTGAACTTGCCGGAATACGCCGGGCGGGGTCTTCGTGACCTCTTCGGTGGCACCCCGTTTCCCGCATTCGGTGGGGATGGTGCCCTCACGCTGACGCTCGGTAGCCACGACTTCTTCTGGCTCCGCCTGCGGTCGACAAACTCCAACGTCGCTTCGCCGCACACCGAAGCCCTTCCTGTCATTCAAGCCCCGGAGGCCATGAAGTAATGCCCAAACTGACGCCGACCTTTCCAGAACTCCTAGCTTCATGGCTCCCCGGTCAGCGGTGGTTTCCTGCCAAAGGCCGAGAGTTTGATCTTCGAAGGGTCGGCGGCATCCGGCTGGAGGACCCGACCGGAAAGGTGGGACTCGACGTTCACCTGCTCGCCGTGGATTCCGGGCACCGGCAGGACATTGTCCAGATCCCGTTGAGTTACCGTGCTGCCCCGCTCAAGGGTGCCGAGGCTGCGCTGATCGGTGAGGCCGAACACTCCGAACTGGGCCACCGCTGGATTTACGACGCCACCCACGACCCGGTGTTCGTCACGGCCTGGGTCGAGTTGATGCGTTCGGGCGGCACCACACAGGACGGCCGGACCACGGGCTACCCGTTGGGTTCGTTCGCCACATCGGAACGGTCCGACGCGCCTCTTCCGCTGACAGTGCTCAAGGGTGAACAATCCAACACGTCAGTAGTAGTGCGGGCGCCAGCAGGCCCGATGATCGTCAAGTTCTTCAGGGTGCTCGCACCCGGGGAGAGCCCCGACGTTCAGGTGAGCGCCAAGCTCACCGATGCCGGTTCAGTCGACGTGCCAGCCACTTTCGGCTGGGTCACGGGCAGCTGGGAAGACTCCCGGGGCGGCGGCAAGCAGTGGCTGACCGGGCATCTCAGCGTGCTGCGGGACTTCATTGACAACAGCACGGACGCCTGGCGCACCGCGTCGGTGGCGGCCGCTGGCAATAAAGACTTCACCGCCGAGGCAACCGAGTTGGGCCGGGTCACTGGCCGGATCCATGCACAGCTGGCTGAAGCATTCGGAAGCCGGGCGGCGAGCGACGTCGAACGCGCGGAATTCATCGAAACCCTGGTCCAGCGCATCGAGTGGGCCTGGCTGGAGGCGCGCGACGTCGTCGGGCCGCTCGAGGATGAGGTTGCCGGGGTGGTGGAGCGGGTCCGCCGCGTGCTGACCCTGCCCGATCTGCAGCGGATCCACGCCGACTACCACCTGGGACAGGTGCTCAACGCACCGGATGGGTCCTGGCTGGTGCTCGACTTCGAGGGCGAGCCCCTGCGTCCCGCCGCCGAGCGGAGCGTCCCCGATGTGGTGCTGCGCGACGTCGTCGGGATGATGCGTTCGCTGGAATACGCTGGCGCCGCAGCGGCTCACGGCAATGACGCGGCGACTGCCGAAGCCGATCAGTGGACCGCGGCTGCAGGGGCCGCGTTCGCGGCCGGCTATCAGGCGCAGACCGGCACCTTGGTTGACTCTGCTGACCCCTTGTTCCTCGCGCTGTGGCTGGACAAGGCGCTGTACGAGGTGGTGTACGAGCTACGCAACCGCCCGGACTGGGTCGACATCCCGGTTCGCGATGTGCGTCGGGCCCTTGCCTCCGCCACGGTCAGCGCCGACGTCGCCGTTCCAGCCGTCGCCTCCACTCCGCCGGGCAGGATCGAACACTCCATCGACGTCCTGCAGCCGGTTTCCGAGGGGCGTTACCACCAGCCACATGCCGTGCTGGGTGCGCACCTCGACGGGCACGGGCTGGTGACCATCCGCACCCTGCGGCGTCTCGCGCAGCGCGTCACCGTAGTGACCGGCAGCGGGCGAACCGGGCTGGAACATGAGCACAACGGCATCTGGGTGGGCACGGTTGAAGCGGAAACCGCCGGGCAGGTCCCCGACTACAGGTTGGAAGTGACCTACGACGGCGAACCGCAGTTGGTCGACGACCCGTACCGATTCCTGCCCACACTGGGTGAAATCGACATGCATTTACTTGCCGAAGGCCGGCACGAGACACTGTGGACTGCCCTGGGGGCCCACGTCCGCCATTATGCGTCTGTGCTCGGTGACATCGATGGCGTGAGCTTTGCGGTGTGGGCCCCCAACGCCCAGGCGGTCCGGGTCAAGGCCGATTTCAACGGCTGGGATGGCTCGGTGAACGCTATGCGTACGCTCGGCAGCTCAGGGTTCTGGGAAATCTTCATTCCCGGGGCGGCTGCCGGGTCGCGCTACAAATTCGATATCCTCGGCAATGACGGCCAGTGGCGTGAAAAAGCCGATCCCATGGCCCGCGGCACCGAGATCCCACCACTCACCGGCTCGCGGGTAGTCGAATCCCGCTACACGTTCCAGGACGATGAATGGATGACGGCGCGGGCCGCCGCCGACCCCCACAACGGGCCCATGAGTGTGTACGAAGTGCACCTTGGTTCCTGGCGGCTGGGACTGAACTATCGTGAGCTCGCCGAGCAGCTGACTGAATACGTGCAGTGGCAGGGGTTCAGTCACGTCGAGCTGATGCCCGTCGCCGAGCACCCCTTCGGCGGCTCCTGGGGTTACCAGGTCACCTCGTACTACGCGCCGACGTCGCGGTTCGGGCACCCGGATGACTTCAAATACCTGGTGGACAAGCTGCACCAGGCCGGGATCGGCGTCATCATGGACTGGGTCCCAGCGCACTTTCCGAAGGATGAGTTTGCGCTAGCCAAGTTCGATGGCGGCACCCTCTACGAACACGGCGATCCCTTCCTCGGTGAGCACCCCGACTGGGGAACCCTGATCTTCGACTTCGGCCGCCGTGAGGTACGGAACTTTCTGGTTGCCAACGCGCTGTACTGGCTGGAGGAATTTCACATTGACGGGCTGCGCGTGGACGCTGTTGCGTCGATGCTCTACCTGGACTACTCCCGCGAGGAGGGCCAATGGACACCGAACCGTCTCGGCGGCCGGGAAAACCTTGAAGCCGTCGACTTCCTGCAGGAGGTCAACGCCACTGCCTATAAGCGGGTCCCCGGCATCGTGATGATCGCCGAGGAATCCACGTCCTTCCCGGGTGTCACCCGTGCCACCAACGCCGGCGGCCTCGGGTTCGGGCTGAAATGGAACATGGGCTGGATGCATGACTCCCTGGAGTACATGGCCGAAGACCCGGTCAACCGCGGCTACCATCACGGCAAGGCCACGTTCTCTATGGTGTACGCGTACACCGAAAACTTCCTCCTGCCGATCAGCCACGACGAAGTGGTGCATGGAAAGGGGTCACTGCTACGGAAGATGCCGGGCGACCGGTGGCAGCAGCTCGCCAGCGTGCGTGCCTACCTGGCGTTCCAGTGGGCGCACCCCGGCAAGCAGTTGATCTTTATGGGCACCGAATATGCCCAGGAATCGGAGTGGTCGGAACAGCATGGTCTCGACTGGTGGCTTTCGGATACGCCTGCCCATAAGGGTGTGCAGCACCTGGTTCGGTCGTTGAACGGTATTTACCGAAACACACCGGCACTCTACGTCAGGGACAACGATCCATCGGGTTTCCAGTGGATCGACGAGAACGACGGCGCCCGCAACACTTTGTCCTTCATCCGGTGGGACGGGCAAGGTAATCCGCTGGTATGCATTGCCAACTTCGCGGGTGCGCCGCACGAGGGCTTCCGGGTCGGACTTCCCTGGTCCGGTGAGTGGGAAGAGGTACTTAACACCGATGCCGGGGAATTTGGCGGATCCGGTGTGGGGAACTTCGGCGGTGTGAGCGCAGTCGAAGGACCGTGGAGTGGGCAGCCCGCGTACGCTGACCTCCGGATCCCCCCGCTTGGCGTGGTGTACCTGGCCCCGAAGAGAGCCTAGATCGGCGCGGGGCTAGGCTCTCCGAGCAGGTCCCGCTACCCGATTTACAACGCCGGCCGAAGGGTGCTAGAGTTTATATCCGCGCTGGTCGAGGGAATTGACCGGCTGACAACCACTAGAACTACGGTTCGTCTCCGAGTGCAGTATGGCCCAGAGATTGGAAGATCAGCCGATTTGACCTGAAGATGATCAGCCGGTAAGTTTGAAAAGTTGCTCCGGAGCGATGATGGGACTGTTTGGTTCTGTTTGGTGTCGGGTGTGTCTGTTGTTTGAGAACTCAATAGTGTGCCATGTTTGTTGATACCGATTGTTTTATTGATTGGTTGAATTTGGCTGCATGATGCCATTTTGTGGTGTTGTGTGGTTGTTTTTG